>DASSWG010000080.1:0-7865 GCA_035705295.1 Flavobacteriaceae bacterium | reverse complement strand
CCATTGAGCGCCAACCGGGGTTATTGGTTTGGCAACAAACATTTCAGCAAGGCAAATGAATTTTTAAAACAGAAAGGAAAATCCGAAATCGATTGGTGAACAAAATCACTTGTCCGCCATGGAATAATTGTGCTCTTTTTTAGCAGGCTTTTTTGTTTCGACTTTATTGCAACTAAATTTCAGCAATAAAAAGTTCAATAACAAAAGAACACCAAGAACGGAAAGAACAATAAAAAGAAACGACATAATCAGTGGGTTGGTTTCTATATTGATGTTCAGATTGCAAAAAGGTTGCGTCCAAATTCCGTTAAATTGAAAAAATAGTTCTAAAAACGAAAGCCCAAGTCAACATTCAGCAGTCCGACAATTTCAGGGGATTCCGAATTGAAAAAATTTCGCCCCAAGCCAATTGAAAGATCGGTGAAAAAGCCGTCTTTGGACACAAACTTTCCGCCGACGCCAAATCCGAGGGCAACATCAAAATATTCCTGTTCGCCTTCTTCATAATAAATACCGGAAGCTCCGTCGTAATAACCATCGTCGTTGTCATACATTCCGGAAGAAGCCATCAAAAACCCTTGGGTGTAAAAACCCCACGCAGTGCGGTCGCCGAAAAAATATTTGAACCGGCCGGTAAATGAAAAATCTTTGGAATAGATTTCGGAAGTGTCAAAATTATCGTCATCCTCATCATCTACAAATTTCACGAAAACATCAAAACCAAGGCTGGTGTTTTCGGACAAAATGCGTTCGTAACGGGCATCGAACGCCCCGGCAATGACAATGTTGAAGACATTCAAACTCACTTCGTTTTTGGCAATATCGCGTTTGTAAGGCGGATTTTCTTGCTCAGTTTCCTTTTTTTCGGAATTTTGATCTTCAGTTTGGGCGATAATGGAAAACGGGATCAAAAACAATAAGAATAGGATGTGGTTTTTCATTGAATTTTAATGGATTGGTTTTTTGAAAGATACGTATTTTTTGAAAAAGTTGCGTGGAACCGGTTGAATATTCAAGATCAAGCGTGTTTCTTCTTCAAATATTCATAAATCGCGGATTGTGACCGAACGGCTTTTTCTTTTGGCTTTTTTTTGATGTAACAATTGCTTTCTTCCAGGTCTTGAATTCGTGCTTTTACGTTGTCGCTTAGCTGAATGTTCAAAATGTCTTTGAGTTCGGAAGCAATAGCTTTGTCATAAATCGGGGCAAGTACTTCAATTCTTCGGTCCAGGTTTCGAACCATCCAATCGGCGCTTCCCATATAAATTTGTTCATCGCCGCCGTGGTGGAACACATAAATCCGTCCGTGTTCCAAAAAACGGTCGAGTATGCTAGTGGCAAAAATGTTTTCGCTCATTCCTTTTATTTCAGGGATCAAACAAAGGAAACCGCGCACCAACAACCGAATTTTTACCCCTGCATTACTGGCTTTGTACAGCAGATTGATCATATCTTCATCTTCCATGCTATTCATTTTGATGGTGATTTCCGCTTTTTTTCCGTTTTCTGCTTGCTCGATTTCATGTTCGATCAGTTTTGAAAAAACCCGGCGGGTGTTGAACGGGGAGATCAATAAATCTTTGGTGCGCGGAACAATCAATTCGCGTTCCAGCACGCGAAAAACGCGCTCAAGGTCTTTGGCGATTTTTTTGTGAGCGGTGAACAATCCGTGGTCGCAATAAATTTTACTGGTTTCACTGTTGAAATTTCCGGTGCCAATATAGGCATAGTTCACATTTTTACCATTTTCGGCACGTTGGACCAACAATATTTTTGAATGCACTTTTATCCGCGGGTAACTGTAAATGACGTTCGCGCCTTTTTCTTCGAATTTCCTTCCCCAAACAATGTTGTTTTCTTCGTCGAAACGGGCTTTTGCTTCAACAAAAACCGTTACTTTTTTTCCATTTTCCAAAGCTTTCAAGAGCAAACTCGTTAACCGGGATTCATCTGCTACGCGATAAAGTGAAATTTTCAAAGCGGTCACATTTTTGTCGTTCGCCGCTTGTTCGATAAAATTTTCCACGTAGCCAAAAGACATAAACGGAAAATGGACCAAACGGTCTTTTTGGGAAATGGTTTTAAAATAGTCCTTCGATTTTTCAAAAGCTTTGTGCGGAATTGGATGCAGCTTTTTGTCGTGCAATTTTTTGTTGTTGCTGGGGTCGGGAAAAGAAAGGAAATCGCTGAAATTATGGTATTTCCCACCGGGCATCATATCGATTTTTCCCAAGCCCAAATATTTGCGGAATTTTTTGGCCAATTCTTCGGGCATGTTCGCGTCGTACAACAAACGGGTGGGTTGGCCGTCGGTGCGTTGTTCCAAGGAATCGTATATTTTTTCGGCGAGTGTTCCTTCGATTTCGTCGTCGAGGTACAATTCCGCGTCGCGTGAAATTTTGACTTCGTAAACCCCTGAAATTTTATGTTTGGGAAAAACCGAATTTATTTCCGAACGTAATACATCATCTGTGAAAGTGATGAAGTGCTTTTTTGATTTTGTCGGGAAAATCACGAAACGCTCGTTTTTTTCTATTGGAATATTTACCAATCCACATTTTTCCGAATTTTTAAAATCCACCAAAAAATAAATGGTGTTGTTTTCCAAAAAAACTTCTTTTTCTTGTGAGAAATCAAGAATTTCTGGAAGTAGTTTTTTCTCGATCTTTTTCTTGAAGTACTCTGCTGCGAACTTTTGTTGGGTTTTGTTGAAATCGTCTTTGCCAATCAAAAAAATGTTGTTCTCGGCAAGTTCGGGAATGATTTCTTCTTGAAAAACATCCCCAAATCGTTGTTGGTGCACTTTGGTGCGCGCAATGATTTCTTTTATGATTTTGCTGGGCCGAAGCGCCAATTTTTTCCGAAGGCTTTTGTCGATGCGTTTTATTTGCCGCAGTTGTGAAACGCGCACACGGTAAAACTCGTCCAAATTGGAAGAAAAAATAGCCAAAAACTTTAGGCGTTCATACACCGGGTTGTTTTTGTCTTCCGCTTCTTGCAACACCCGCTCGTTGAAACTCAACCAATTTAAATCGCGGTGTTTGAATTTTTCTACGTCTTTGTCGATCATAAAGTATTTAGAAAAAAAATAAGTTTCAAACCCCTATGATACGGAAATAATCCGATCCAAAGCAAATTTAATCAGCTTTTCGATGGTTTTTTCAGGATTTTTGCTGAATTCGCCCGTAGCACGATTGGCCAAAATGGCATTCAAGGAAACGGCGCGGTGGCCGAGGATTTTAGACAAGCCGTAAATGCCGCTGGTTTCCATTTCGAGATTGGTGATTTTTATATGACCATAGTTAAAAGCAGCCAGCTTTTCAATCAGGTTTCCCGCTTTTGGTTTTGCGCGCAAATTTCTTCCTTGGGGCGCATAAAACCCGACATTGGTGGCCGTGGTTCCTAAAATCAGTTCGGAAGCTTCCGAAAAAATTGTTTTCAAAACCGGATCGCAGTCAGCCACATAAGGTGAAATTGGAAGCGGCAATTGCTGTTTTAATTCCGCAATGATTTCTTGATTTTCGAATTGCAAATTTTCATAATAATGCAGCAACGAATCTAAACCAATCGCAGTTTCGGACAATAAAAACGAATCGACGGGGATGTCTTTTTGAATAGCGCCGGAAGTGCCGATGCGGATAAAATTCAGCGGAGATAAAACTGGGTTTACCACTCGAGTTTCCAAATCGATGTTCGCCAAAGCGTCCAATTCGTTCAGTACAATGTCGATGTTGTCGGTGCCAATTCCGGTGGAAATGACCGTGATGCGTTTTCCCCGAAAAGTTCCGGTTTGAGTGTGGAATTCGCGTTTTTGGGTTTTGAATTCCACCGAATCAAAAAACGAAGTCACCATTTCCACACGCTCCGGATCGCCTACGGTGATGATCGTGGGGGCAATATGTTCGGGTTTTAAATGCAGATGGTAAATACTGCCGTCGGGGTTTAAAATAAGTTCGGAAGGTTCGAAAGGCATTTTTATAAACTCCAATTTTCAAATTACAAAATCCAAAATCTCAATACTCACATCTCAATACTCATATCTATTTTAACCACCCACCCGTTTCACCGAAAATCCTTTTTCTTTCAGCAATTCCATAATTTGATTTCGATAATCGCCCTGGATGATAATTTGGTCGTTTTTGAAACTTCCGCCCACGCCCAAGGTGGTTTTTAGTTCTTTCGCCAATATTTTGAAATCGCTATCGGCACCGGAATAACCTTCGATAATGGTGATGGGTTTTCCTTTGCGTTTTTCATATTTGCAAAGCAAAGGCTCATCCTGCAACCAAATATCAGAACTGTTCTCCGGCACGTCGTTGGTTTCTTCGGGAACGTGATCGGGAAAAAGGTTTTTTAACTGATCATTTAAATCCATGATTCAAATTATTACGAATTAGTGACTGCCAACTGAACATTGAACACTGAACACTGTTTACTTTTTTATAAGTCCGATTTCCACCAAACGTTGGTGCAAAAATTCACCAGCAGTAATATCTTCATAATGTTTCGGATGTTCTTCGTCGATGCATTCTTCGAGGCAATTCAATTTCATATCGCTTCGCGGATGCATAAAAAATGGAATGGAATAGCGCGGTTTTCCCCATTCTTCGCGAGGCGGATTGACCACGCGATGGATCGTGGAGCGCAGTTTGTTGTTGGTGTGGCGTTCGAGCATATCGCCCACATTGATCACGAGTTCGTCCTCGTTCGGGATGGCATCGATCCATTGGCCGTCTTTACGCAAAACTTGTAAACCTCCTGCCGAAGCGCCCATCAACAAAGTAATTAAGTTAATGTCGCCATGCGCTCCGGCACGAACCGCGCCTTTGGGTTCTTCGGTAATTGGCGGGTAATGAATGGGCCGCAAAATACTGTTCCCGTTGCTGGCCCAATGGTCGAAATAATCTTCTTCCAACCCAATGTACAAGGCCAAAGCGCGCAACACATAAATTCCTGTTTTTTCCAACATCCGGTAGGCTTCCATTCCAATGTGGTTGAAATCTTTCAATTCTTCCACATGGACATTTTCAGGATATTTTTCCGATAAATCCGCGTCTTCGGAAGGTTCTTGCCCAAAATGCCAAAATTCTTTCAAATCGCCTTCTTTTTTTCCTTTGGCATGCTCTTTCCCGAACGAAACATAGCCACGTTGCCCACCAAGACCTTCGATTTCGTAGTTGCGTTTGGTTTCTAACGGAAGATCAAAAAAATTCTTGACTTCTTTGTACAATTCTGCGGACAACTCCTCGCTCAAAAAATGGTTTTTCAAAGAAACAAAACCAATTTCTTCATAAGCTTCGCCGGTTTTTTGGACAAATTCTTCTTTTTTCTCAGGATCGTTGGATAGAAAATCCGCTAAATCTACGCTGGGAATATTGTTCAAGGACATAACTGTTCTTTTTTGTGGTTAACAAAGTTACACGTTTTTGGTTAATCTTGTTTCTGCCGGTTGTGGGTTTAACCTACAATTACCATTTTTAACCAACCAATTTTATTAAGATTTATTGTTGAAAAAAATGAAGTTATCATGAATATCTATAAGAAAGTGAACCGCTTTATCAAATGATTTGGTAATTTTATGGAAAATAAACCAACAAAATTAACTTGATTATGGAAAACGATAAAAATCAAAACCCAACAAACGGTGCGGAAAGCAATGAAGGAAAATGTCCTTTTCCTCATTCAACTTCAACGCAAAACGGTGGTGGCACCACAAAAAACCATCACTGGTGGCCAAATTCGCTAAGCTTGGATATTTTGCGGCAACATTCCCCGGCATCAAAACCGATGGACGAAGATTTTAGCTATGCCGAAGCTTTTAAGTCACTCGACTATAAAGCCGTTAAAGAAGATCTATACGAGCTCATGACCGATTCCCAAGATTGGTGGCCGGCCGATTGGGGCCATTATGGGCCCTTGTTCATTCGATTGGCGTGGCACAGTGCCGGAACCTATCGGGTGGCCGATGGCCGGGGTGGGGCAGCTACCGGAAACCAGCGCTTTGCACCCGTTAGCAGTTGGCCCGATAATGTGTTGCTCGATAAAGCACGACGCTTGCTTTGGCCCATCAAACAAAAATATGGCAACAAAATTTCTTGGGCCGACTTGATGATTTTGGCGGGAAATTGTGCATTGGAGTCCATGGGCTTTAAAACTTTCGGTTTTGCAGGTGGCCGTGAAGATATATGGGAACCTGAAAAAGATATTAACTGGGGAACCGAACGCGAATGGCTGGCCGACGAACGTCACGACGAAAGCGGGGAACTCAAAGGGCAGCTTGCAGCAGACCACATGGGCTTAATATATGTGAACCCGGAAGGCCCGGGCGGGGAACCAAACCCCGAAAAAGCCGCACAGTACATTCGAAACTCCTTTGCCCGAATGGCCATGAACGATGAAGAAACCCTTGCCTTGATTGCCGGCGGACATACCTTTGGAAAAACCCATGGTGCCGCACCTGAAGAACACAAGGGCCCTGAGCCCGAAGCTGCGGCCATCGAAGAACAAGGCCTAGGCTGGGCGGGCAACCACCAATCCGGAATGGGCGGCGACACTGTGGGTAGTGGACTGGAAGGAGCTTGGACCACCAAACCAACAAAGTGGGACATGGGTTTCTTCGAAAACCTTTTTAAATATGATTGGGAACTGACCAAGAGCCCGGCAGGAGCTTGGCAATGGGAACCCAAAAATGGAACAGGTGACGGTACGGTGCCCGATGCGCACGATCCAAACAAAAGAAATGCCCCCATGATGCTTACCACTGACCTTGCCTTAAAAGTCGACCCGATTTACGCAAAAATATCCAAACGCTTTTACGAAAACCCGGATGAATTTGCTGATGCTTTCGCCCGTGCTTGGTTTAAACTCATTCACCGCGATATGGGCCCCAAAGTACGTTACCTTGGCCCAGAAGTTCCCGAAGAAGATTTGCTTTGGCAAGACCCGATTCCCGAAGTTGACCATGAATTGATCGACGATAATGATATCTCTGAATTAAAAAGTAAAATCCTCGATTCAGGCTTGTCGGTTTCCGAGCTGGTTGCGGCCGCATGGGCATCTGCTTCAACCTATCGCGATTCCGACAAACGGGGCGGTGCCAATGGCGCGCGTATCCGTTTTGCCCCCCAAAATGAATGGGAGGTCAATAACCCAAAACAGTTGGGCAAAGTGTTGGATGCGCTTGAAGAAATCCAAAAAGCCTACAACAACAATCAAACTGGTGGGAAAAAGGTTTCCCTGGCCGATTTGATTGTTTTGGGCGGGTGCGCCGCGGTGGAACATGCCGCCAAAAAAGCCGGACATTCTGTGAATGTAACGTTTACCCCGGGCAGAATGGATGCCACAGCGGAACAAACCGATGTGGAATCTTTTGAATGGCTCAAACCCGAAGCCGACGCATTTCGGAATTATTTCAATGCCAATCGCGATGTGACCGTCGAAGAACTTCTTGTGGATAAAGCTCAATTGCTCACATTGACACCTCCAGAAATGACAGTACTGCTGGGTGGTATGCGGGCTTTGAACACCAATTACGATCATTCCGACCACGGAGTTTTCACCGATCGCCCGGGCGCATTGACCAACGATTTTTTTGTCAACCTGCTGGATATGAGAACCGTTTGGAAAGCAAGATCGGAAGAGGGGATGGTGTTTGATGGCCACGACCGCAAAACCGATGAAAAAAAGTGGACAGGAAGCCGTGCCGATTTGATATTTGGCTCAAATTCCGAGATGCGTGCCCTCGCCGAATATTATGCCTTTGACGGTGCGGAAAAAACGTTCGTAAATGATTTTGTGGCGGCCTGGAACAAAGTGATGAATTTGGATCGGTTCGATTTGGGTTGAATTGATTTTAGTAAAATGCA
>DASSWG010000079.1:0-57687 GCA_035705295.1 Flavobacteriaceae bacterium | reverse complement strand
AAGCACGACTGGGTTTCCATGGAAAAAATATCGCCCTATTTGCAATTGGCGGTAATTGTCAGTGAAGACCAACGTTTTGAAACCCACAACGGCTTTGATGTGGAAGCCATTCAAAAAGTGCTGAAAAACCACGACGAGGGCGAACGTATGCGCGGGGCGAGCAGCATCAGCCAACAAACGGCAAAAAATGTGTTTCTGTGGCCCGGAAGAAGCTGGGTTCGCAAGGGTTTTGAGGCTTATTTCACGGTTTTGATCGAATTGTTGTGGAGCAAAGAACGCATTTTAGAAGTCTATTTGAACAGCGTGGAAATGGGTAATGGAGTTTACGGCGCCCAAGCTGCCGCCGAATATTGGTTCCAAAAATCGGCAAATGACTTATCTCGGAGCGAAGCCGCAGCATTGGCCGCGATTCTCCCAAATCCACGGGATTATCGTGCCAATCCGCCCAGCAATTATATTCAAAGCCGCGTGAATTGGATCGTTCAACAAATGCGCTATTACGGTAAATTCGATTTGAACGATTAATCAAAAACCAAGCTTTTAACGCAACACTTTAACGGAGTGTGAACAAATTTTTTTAATTTTAGCCAAAAGAGGTTTTACTATTTAGCAAGAAAAATTTCTTACTTAAAAAACTTGAAATTTGAAATCAGCCATTATTTTGGGCGCCACAGGTTTGACGGGAAGTATTTTGTTGAAAAAATTACTTCAAGACGATCGGTACGCAAAAATTATTCTTTTCTCGAGAAAAACCGTGGGGTTCGAACATCCGAAAATGGAAGAGCATTTGATCGATTTATTCGAATTGGAAGACCATCAAGAAAAATTCAAAGCCGATGAGGTTTTTTGTTGCATCGGCAGCACCCAAAAAAAGACCCCACAAAAAAAAGTGTACCGACAGGTCGATTATGGTATTCCCGTAACCGCTGCCAAATTGTGCAAAAAAAACAACATCACGACTTTTGTGGTGGTTTCCGCATTGGGCGCAAATGCTTCCAGCAAGTTTTTTTATAACCGAATCAAGGGCGAAATGGAACGCGATGTTTCAAAACAAAGCATAAAAAACACCTATTTTTTGCGGCCGTCGTTGATTGGCGGCGAACGGAAAGAAAAAAGGCCGTTTGAATTTTTTTGGAAACAATTGATGAAAACCACCGACTTCTTAATGTTTGGGCCAATGAAAAAATTCCGGTCCATTCATCCCGAAAAAATTGTCAAAACTATGGTGTATGTCGCCAATCACGGTTATGCAAAAACTGTGATCAAATCCGATGTCATCGAAGAAATCGCCGCACATGCCAGTTGAAATCGAACGTAAATTTTTGGTGAAATCCACCGCATTCAAAACCCAAGCTTTTAAACAATTCAAAATTTCGCAAGGCTATTTGAATTCCCATCCCGAACGCAGTGTCCGCATTCGAATCAAAAACGAAACGGGTTTTATCACCATCAAAGGAAAAAGCGAAGACGGAGGAGTTTCAAGGTTTGAATGGGAACGTGAAATTCCGCTAAAAGAAGCGGAAACTTTGCTGAAATTATGCGAACCGGGAATCATCGAAAAAACCCGATTTTTGGTTTCCGTGGAACAACATGTTTTTGAAGTGGATGAATTCCACGGTGAAAACAATGGCCTTGTCATTGCCGAAGTTGAACTTTCCTCACCCGACGAACCGATAATTTTCCCTAATTGGCTCGGCAAAGAAGTGACGGGAAAGAAAAAATATTACAATTCGCAATTGAGCAAACATCCGTTCGCGAAATGGTGAAAGCAAATCATATTAATGATTAATTTTTCTAAAGACCCATACTGAACAATGCCTACTTGTTCTTCTTCAACTTCCGCACCCCAAAATAAGCGCCTATTGCCAAAGCGATGCCGATCAAGCCATTGATGGGGGTGGTCGGTGGCCCTGGTCCTCCTGGAGGCCCTTGGGGGTCCCCAAGGATTTTTTCAAGCGGGTTTTGTGCCATTAACCCTTGGCAAAAAATACAGATCAATACGACCAACAGGATGGGCAAAATCGTTTTTATGCTTGTTGAGTTTTTCATTTTTTCTGGTTTTTGGATTATTGGACAATCACTTTTTCAACGAATTTTCTTCCATTGTACGTTATTTCCACAAGGTAAACCCCTGCTTCCAGGCCATGGGTTTCCACGGTGGTGCGCCCGTTGGCGCTCACTTTTTTGGCCTTTTGGTACACGCTTTGGCCAAGGACGTTGTACATGGCGATTTGCAGTTCTTCACCCGTCAGCTTGGGGGAAACGATATGGAATTCACCGTTTTCCACCGGGTTGGGGTATATTACAAAGCCTTCGCTTGAAAAACCTTCGGTGGAGAACTTGCCCACCGCGAACACGATGCTGAAACGGTTTGGCGCAATGCTCGCCGGAACGGTTTCGTCCACGCTGAAATTGATGAGCGTAGGCCCGTTGTTGTTCAACGGGCTTTGGATACCGAGATAATCGTCTTTCAAGTAAACCGTAACATTGTCAGCAAATCCGTTTGCAAGGGCCTTGAACACGTAACCGGAAACCCGGTACTGGTCGTTGTGGAGTTGCAGGATTTCCCAATTGGTTGGCAAGGCCCGGTTTCCGATGGCCAGGTATTCGTTGCCGTTCACCAGCGCGATGGTTTCATCGTAGTTCCAAAGTTTGGGCGCGTCGTTGGGCAGCACGGCGTTGCTTTCCCCTTTTGAAAAGTTCACCCGCACCGCATCGGAAAGCGGCCCGTTGTTGGCAAAAAAGGCTTGTTGGAACAACTGCAGCTCGATGCTTGCAACATTCTGCGGGCGGAACACATCGGTCGGGGTTTGCAAAACGTCCTTATCGCTTTCCTCGAACAAAACCGTGGCGGCTCCGGCCGCAGCGGTAACCGTCCAAGCCGCTTGGCCGGGTTGCAGGTATTGGTTGGCTTTCGAGGTGCTGGGGAGCGTGGAGGTTCCTGCAAGGTCCACCGTGGCATAAGCCCCACGGGTTCCAAGGTTCGGGTCCCAAACGTAATAAATGTTTGGGTTCAAGTTGGTCGAATTTGCCAACACAGCGGTCATATCCACAATGGCCTGGTAGGGGTTTCCGGTCAAATTGAACTCCCCGGCTACCGAGCTCCCGGCAAAACTTTGATTGCCCGTAACGAGGTTTCCCGTGGCTTGCAGGGTCGTGGTGGTCGCCAGCGGGTCGTTGGTGGTGATGATGTCCACGCTGCGGTCGCCCCAAACGTAGGCCACGTAGTCTTGCCCGGCGATCAATTGGCCCACATCCGTGTTGGGGACGAACACATAGCTTTGCGTGGCTTCGTCAAAAGTGTACATCGAAGGCGCGCCGGAGGCGGTTTGGTCAAAGCCGTCTGCCCCGGTGGTGGAACCGGTGATGAACATTCCAAAACCCGGATTTGGATTATCGCCAATCCCGGTCGCCCCTTCCTGCCAGTTGGCGTGGATGCTCCCGGAAGAGTTCACTGCCGAAGAGAGATATCGCCAAGCACCTTTGCTGTCGTTCCGTTTTGGGATATGGCGTTGCACAGTAACTTCGCCGCTTCCCGTTATCGTTGAACCGGTCATATCGTCCAACTGGCCGAGTTTTGTACCATCGCTGACAAAGACAAGGATTCCGTTGTTTTCGATTATGCCGCTTGGTGACAACACGGCATCGATTTTCAGAGTTGCCCCTGAATTGATGATCAAGTCGTTCATTTGGGTATCGGCGATAAGCGAGGTTGTGCCATTGACCACAAGAATGTCATCGGTAGAAGTGGCCGCCCCGCTCGGGTCGGAAGGCGTCCAAGAACCATTGTTGTAAACGTACCCTGTGATGTGTTCATAAGCCCCTATGTCAATACTGCTTCCCAAAATACGGTTTATCCCCGCCAAATCAGTGTTGCCATGTCCGGTATAAAACGAATTGTTGCCCGCATCAATGGCTGCGCTTCCGGATGACAAGGTATGGTCATTGCTAGCAATATTGACAAAAGGATCGGTCGTCGTGAAAATATTGTTCCCGCCATCGGTAAAATCATCGGTGCCCGCTATGGCATCGGTCAGGGAATAAAACAGGTTGATTTCTTGTGTGCCGCTCCCGGTATAATTGAATGTATTAGTCCCGCCCGTATTGCCGAAGACGATGCTGTTCTTCAAATTGACAATAGCGTTTTCATGCGCACGAATGGCGTTCGCCCCCGATCCGTTGTTCTGGTTGTTCGCAATGGTACAGTTCACCAAGGTGGCGGTCATTCCGCGAAAGGCATAGAATACCCCCGAATTGCTTGTGATGTTCCCATAAATCAAACAATTCACCATTACCGGGGTATTGCTGCCAATGGGGGTGTTATCCCCATAAAAGGCAACGGCCCCCGAAGTTGCTTCGTTCCCGGTGACTATCAGGTTTTTAAACATAACCTTGTCCCCGCCCTTGAGAAGCAAAATGCCGCCACCGATGCTGTTAAAGGCCGAACCATCGGCATTTCCCTTGGTAATGGCAAAGCCGTCCAACAGGACGGAGCCCAAAGCACCCGACCCCATAACTACATGGTAGGTATTGTCAAAATTATTGCTTTGTGTGCCTATATCTCCTGAAAGGATGGAGCCTATCCCGGTCCCACTCGGGGAAGGGGGGATACGGACATCGCCAAGGTCATCGATATTATTGGCCGGGTCGAACCCGCCATAGACCTGCACGTTTTTTACCATCACAAAAGCATTGTCGCGATTGCCGTTGCTTCCATACTGACCGTCCGAAGCATCATAGCGTGGTTTATAAGTACCAATGGCCACATATATTTGCAGGGAATCGGTGATACCGTCCCAACCATTGCCCGCGTCCGTTTGGATTCGTGCATATTTTAACGCATCGGCAAGTTCGGGGAGGGCGTTTGCCCAAGAAGAGCCATTGTTGGACCCACCAGTTACATTGGTGTTCACGTATATGATATTGTTGGTTGAAGGGAAAATAGGCGTTTCTTGATATTCATAGGCGCCGATATCAATGATCCCGCCAATGGCCTGATCGTATACGCGAGGGTTCCCTGCCAAATCCACATCATTGGCCAAATTGCCCCCGCCAGTGGTATAGGCCGTGTTGCTCCCTGCATTGATGGCGGGGCCAGTAGTTTGCGGGATCAACCCGTCGTCGGCTGTGCCGAAATTATTGTCGGCGCCATCGGGATCTCCAATATTCACGAATTGTGGGTCAATGCTGAGGTTTCCACCACCATCGGTAGTGCCCGAGCTTCCATTGTTGAAAATCCCGGTCAACCCGCCTTCGATGATCGTATTGTCGAGCGTTGGGTTTGCATCGTTATTGTAGATTTGGTTGCCCTTATCGGTAGCGGTATTCCCCCAGAAAATGGAATTTGAGATTTGCGTGGCGCTTGTTCCTGAATTTACAGCGGAATTATGAATGGCTCCCCCATCCCCATCCGAATGGTTAAAGATGAAAATTGAGTTGGCGACCACCGGGCTACTTGTACCTCCATTATTTCCGCTTGTTTGAATGGCTCCCCCGATTAAGGTCGTCGTATTTCCAGTAAAAATACTATTTACAATAGCAGGACTGCTGATGCCACCAGCCCCATAACAATAGATGGCACCCCCGACTTCGGCGGAATTGTTCACAAATACGGTATTCACGATACGTGGACTACACTCGTTTCCATTGCCATTGCCAACGAGATAGATTCCGCCGGCACGGTTGTCAGGCGATGATCCGTCAGCATTGCCATTGGTTATGGTAAGCCCATCCAGAACGGTCGCCAAGGTAATTCCTCCTTCATCGGTCGTTCCATCGAAGGAGAACACATGGTAGCTGTTGCCCGTAGCCGTGCCATCCCCATCAATGTCCCCGTTTAG
This sequence comes from Flavobacteriaceae bacterium, assembly GCA_035705295.1. Lineage (GTDB taxonomy): Bacteria > Bacteroidota > Bacteroidia > Flavobacteriales > Flavobacteriaceae > DASSWG01. The sequence continues at coordinate 51,847 of DASSWG010000079.1, read as the reverse complement.
GATGACCGGGTGGGCTCCGGGGTCCCGCTGATTGAGCTGCGTTTCTGTACCTGCAAAACCGCCATAGATTTCCAGTCCGTCCTGAGCACCGGTTACTGTAAAACTGGCATTGCGGTCGTCATTAGTGGCGCCGAATCCTTCGTCGGGAAAGTAGGTGCCTTCGGCAACCCAAATTTGGTCCCTTCCATCGGCCTCGCTTAGGGCTTTGGTCAACGTTTGGAAGGCTTGCGCCCAGCTTTCGCCGGTATTGGAGTCGTTGCCACTGTTCCCGTCGACATAGAGGGTAAGGACGGTATCATCCGATTCGTACCAGGCGATGGTATCATCATTGGTAGAAGCAGAAAGCACATCCATATCGCCGTCGCCGTCCATATCGGCAGCATAGACCGAGTTGGCGTTACTAGCCGTTGTGGTTATGATTTTTTCGGCACTGAAATTTCCAGAGCTGCCGTTTTCATACCAAGCAACGGTATTGCCATAAACTGAAAGTACGTCCAAATCACTATCCCCATCCATATCCGTTGCATAAACCGACCGGCCGCTCCCAAAGGCGTCGATTTGATGGACGTTAAAACCCGGATCGGCCTGCCCGTCGTTTTCATACCAGTTAATCTTAAAATCACTTGCCAAAAGCATGTCCATATCGCCATCGCCATCCATGTCGCCCGCAAAAACGGATTGGGCGCTCTGGACGGAATAACTACGATCGCTAAAGCCTAAGCCGTTTTCGTACCAGTCGATACTGCCCCCGGATATATTTCCCCAAGCGGAAAGCAGGTCCATATCCCTGTCCCCATCCACATCGGCCGCATAGACCGAATGGGCGTCATCTGCGAAATTTTCGATAACATCAACACTAAAGCTTTGGCTTCCATTATTTTCATACAAGGTAATATCATCATCGTTTTCCGATGCCGAAACCACATCCATATCGCCGTCGCTGTCCACGTCAATGGCATAAACGTCGTGGGCGCCATTGGCTCCTGTTGAGATAATTTGTTCGGCACCAAAGCTTCCGCTGCCGTTGTTTGCGTACCAGGCAATGGTATCATCATTTTTTGAAGCTGAAAGCACATCCATATCGCCGTCGCTGTCCACATCGGCCGCATAGACCGCATAGGCGCCATCGGCCGTCGAGGTAATATTATTTCCGGTTCCGAAGTGCCCGCTGCCGTTGTTTTCATACCAAGCTATGGTATCATCGTTTTCAGAAGCCGAAAGCACGTCCATATCACCATCGCCATCCAAATCGGCTACATAGACCTCGCGCGCACCATCGGCGGTGGTGGAAATAACTTTGGGATAAAAAACCGGTGGGCTTTCCGGTGGCGACGCCACCGCTGCGAGAAAAGAAAAAGCGTATGGAGCGTCCATTGCCAGACCGTCGGTGCTTAGCAGGCCGGTGGTCAATGTTACGGTTATCCTTTCCCCGGCTTCAAAATCATTTGTTGGGTTGAACGTAATCGTGTTGGTCCCGCCGCCACTTAAAGATCCGCCAACAAGCCCGGTCCGGGTTCCGCGAACGATGATTGTGGAGTTGTTTAGCGTAGTGTTGTCAATGGGATGGTCAAAAACAAGCGTGATATCGGTATTGACTAGGTTGCCAATGCTATTGGGGGTAGGTGTTACTGCCGTAATTACCGGCGGGGCCGCTTTATTTTCATACCAGGTTACTTTCCCGTCGCCAAATGAAGTGCCGGAAAGCACGTCCATGTCCAAGTCGCCATCCAAATCCGCCGCATAAACCGCTGCGGCATTAGTGGCCAAGGTAGTGATGTTATGTGCGGTAAAACCGGGATTGGTGTTCCCGTTGTTTTCATACCAGGCAATCGTGTTGTCATTGAAAGAAGCCGAAAGCACATCCATATCCCCGTCACCGTCCACATCCGACATAGAGATGTCCACAATGGTATTTGCGGAAGATGTAATGTTCTGAGGGCTGCCAAAACTTCCGCCGCCGGTATTTTCGAGCCAATCAAGGGTGCTGCCATGACCAAAAAGCACATCCATGTCCAAATCACCGTCCACATCGCCCGAATATACTTTGCGCGTGTTGTTGCCACCGAACCCATTATGGATTATGTGATGGGTAAAACCCGGCGTGGTACTATTCCCGTCATTTTCAAACCAACCAATGTTATCATCAGATTCAGAAGCCGAAAGCACGTCCATATCGCCGTCGCCGTCCACATCGGCCGCATGGACGCTCGAAGCTTGATCTATTACGGCAGGTAGGGTGCGATAGGTGAAACCGGGATTGACGTTCCCATCATTTTCATACCAAGCAATGGTATCGTCAAGATAAAAGGCCCTAAGCACGTCCATATCGCCGTCGCTATCCACATCGGCAACATACATGTCCCGGGCGCCCCCTTCGGCCCCTGAAATTTCATGATCGGTAAACCCGGGATTGGCATTCCCGTCGCTTTCATACCAATAAACCCCATTATCATCGGCCGAAAGTATGTCCACATCACCATCGCCGTCCATATCGCCCGCATGGACATCGTGGGCGCGGAGAGGTGCCGTGGCAGAGTTGGTAATGCTGCGAACAACAAAACTCTGGCTGCCGTTGTTTTCATACCAGGTAACGGAATAGGGGGCGTCGTTATGTGTAGTTTCGTCGAGAAAAGACGCCAGGACGTCCATGTCGCCGTCATCATCCACATCGACCACATAAAGCCCCGAGGCCCTGTCACCGGTGTTTTCAATAGTGGCCGCCTCAAAGAACGCCGGGTCTTCGAGCGCGGGATTTACATCGGCCGTAAAAGAGAAAGTGTATGGCCCAGACAACGGAGTGCCTGAATAAGTTTGAATATCGGTGGTAAGGGTAACGGTAATGATTTCCCCTGCTTTGAAATCGGTACTTGGGTAGAAAGTGTAGGTTTCGCCCACACCTGCACTGGAGCCGTTGAAAGTTCCACTAATAGGGCCGGTTTGTGAACCAGTTACAATATAGGTAGTAGGGTCAATTGTATTAACGTCCACGATTCCACTATTATCTAGAAAAACAACGTCAATATTGGCATTGCGCGGCACATTATTTTCATTTTGTGCCGGAGAAGTAGAGGTTATCACAAGCTGGGCTTGCACCGGAAAGGTGGCAAGGGTTAGAAGGCTAATTAGCAGCGTGGCAATAGTAGTTGTTTTTTTCATGATTTCTTATATTTTGGTAAAATGAAAGAATTTAAAAGTCATCGATTTCTTCTATTCGATCCTCTACTTTTTTGATTTCCCTGTTGTAGTTTTTCCATATCGACCATACCACCGTTAATAGAATTACAAAAAGGACAAGCAATATCAAGTTGAGTTTTCGTTTCATCGGTCAACCGAGTTGGTTTGTTGTAGTCAAAAGTATAAGAGGATGCTTCTTTTCGAATAGAAAAAACATTACAAAACCTTACAAAATTATCATTGATAATCAACGAATTATGTAAAATAATGAGGTTTTTAAAAAAGTGTGGAAAGAAAAAGAATGTGAAAAGGCGTCTTTTTTTGGTGAAGCAATTTTCCGATAAAGCAAAAGGGGACAAATACAAATAGTGGCTCTCAAAAAAATCAAATACTATCGGCCATGTTTTTGAGCGACCGGTTATCGGGAAGGTTGAGTTTTTTTCGGGCGCGGTGCATGGTCACCTGCAAGGTATTTTGTGAAACCCCGATCATGGCCGCCATGTCCTGGGCGGAAAGCCCCAACTTCGACAAGGTAAAAAATCGGATTTCCGAAGTGGTCAAGTGTGGGTGCTTTTCCGTTAGTCTTTGGATGAAACCCGGATATGCCTGTTCGAACAGGTTTTGAAATTCGTCCCAGTCGCGGGGCGTGAGGATGGTGCTTTCCCGCAATTGTTCGGTAAGTTGGGCGGCCTTTTCATCGGAATGGTTTTGCAGCTCTTTCAGCAACCGGTTTTTTTCTTTGATGCGCTTGGTGAAATTTTCCAATTTCACCGAGGCCATTTCCAATTCTTGAGCCTTTTTTTCCAATTTGTTCTTCGCAAGCCGCAATTCGAGCGCTTTCAGTTCCCGCTTTCTTTTCTGGAACAAATACAAAATGGTCAAAATGAAGCACAAAATCGACATAAAAAGGATCCATCGGTTCCTTTCGGACGTCAATTCCTTTTTTTCAAGGACAGCGCGCGCGGTTTCCAATTTTTGCTCTTGGGCATTTATTTTTTGTTGGGCGCGCATTATTTTCAATGCACTGAACTTTTCGTCGTACCTTTTATTGGCCATCATCGTGGAATCCAAGTACCGGTTTCCCATTTCTGTCCGGCCTTTGGTGGTGTACCATTTGCTCATTACCGGATAGAGCAACCGCAGGCGGTCACTTTGCCCGGAACGGGATATGTATGCAAGTGCTTTTTGTATGCGTTCCCAAGCAAGGTCCAATTTTTTGTTGTGGATCGCTATTTCCGCAAGCGGGATGAGCGCTCCCGCCGCGCGGCCACAATCACCGTCGTTTTCGGCTTCCTTCAAATCAAGCTGTAAAAGCGGAACGGCTTTTTCATATTCTTTTTGAAGAAAATAATTGTAACCCACGTTTCCGGTAGCGATGGGCATCCATATTTTTTTTGTTTCTTCTTCTTGAAGGGAAGCGATTTTTTGAAGGTAATAATTGGATTTTTCAAAATCCCCGATTTTCTGGTAACAAAGCGCCAGAGTGTTGTAAGCACCTGCCAAAGCCAAGCTGTTGAAGCCGGTTTCCTCGACTGCTATTGATTTTTTAAGGTAGTGAATGGCTTTCTCGTAATCTTGAAAATAATAATAGGCATAACCGACTTTGTTCATGTCCCGCACCTTGTCCGGATATTCCGTGGCGTTTGTTTTTTCCAATACTTTTGCCATTGTGATCAATTCTTCAAAGGCATTGTCATATTGTTTCAAGTCCACCCAGTAGATTGTTGACCTTACCCGTATTGCGCGTATTTGGAGGGGGTAAAGTTTTTTCTCGGCAGCCTCGGTTGCTATATGGGACAATAGGCGCAGGCTTTTTTTTTGGTTTTCGCCATTTTCGGTCAGGTAATAGGCCCAAAACAGATCCATTTCCAAAGCGAGGCTTTCATCCCCATTTTCCTTGGCAAATGCTTTGATTTTTTTTGCCTTTTCAAGAGCTTGGACTGAATCCAGCATTATGAGCCTGCCATACAACAAATCGATTTGATGTATTTTTTCCGAATACGGTTTGTGGAGCATTTCCCGATAGCGGGGATTTTGGGAAAACAAGTTCCCACAACAACAGAAAAAAAGATAGGAGAAAATAAGAAATCGAGGCATTGTTTATAGGGTACGTTTCTTTTGTTAAATGTTTTGTGAAAGTACACTATTTTGCCCATTAAAAAATTCGTTGGTTATTCAATCTTCAACTACATTCCCCCACCAAGTGCTTGATAAAGCGTGACGATCGCGTTAAGCTGCTGATACCGAGCATCCACTAAATTCAATTCGGCGTTCAGGGCGTTTTGCCGTGCTGTTAAAACTTCCAGGTAATTGGCCAAGCCGTTGTTCAGCAACTCTTCGGAATAATCGGTAGCGGTTCTGAGGGCCGCGGTTTGTTTTTTGCGTATTCCGATGATTTCGGTGACGGCTTCGTAATTCGACAAGGCGTCCGAAACTTCCCTGCCGGCAACCAGCAAGGTTTTTTTGTAATTCAACAATGCCTGTTCTTTACGCGAAAGTGAAACTTCGTAATTGGTGCGAATTTGTCGCCCGTTCAAAATCGGTTGGAACAAGCCTCCGGCAATGGACGAAAAAAACGAGCTTGCACTGAACCAATTGTCCAATTCAAAACTTTGGAAACCGGCGGCAGCGGTCAATGTTAAAGAAGGATAAAAATTAGCGCGTGCCACATTGGTGAGTTCAAAGGCGTTTACCAAGTTGTACTCCGCGGCCAAAACATCCGGGCGGTTTTCCAACAACAAGGACGGAACGCCAGTTTTCAACTCGGTTTCTATTTGTTGGGTTTCCAATTCGGTTCGTTCGATCGCGTGTGGTGGTTCGGCCATCAAAATGCTCAAGGTGTTTTCCAAGAGTTCGATGCTGTTTTCCAAGTTCACCAAAATGATCTGCGAAACATAGACCTGCGCCTCGGTTTGTTTTACGGCCACGGCGGTCAATTGTCCGGCTTTTTTTAGGGCTTCGGTGGCTTCCAAGCTGTTTTCGCGCGCCTCGACGGACGCTTCGGTGATTTCTACCTGTTGATCCAAAGCCAAAAGCTGATAATAAATCGAAGCGATGGAGGCGATCAATTCGGTTTTCACGGCTTTGTGCGCGGCCAAGCTTTGTAAATAGCTTGCGGCAAAAGCGCGTTTCTGACTGCGTATTTTCCCCCAAATATCGGCTTCCCACGAAAGCGATGCGGTCAAATCATATTGGTTGATGCTTTCGCGATCCAAAGCCGCGCCCGCTTGGCTACCTTCCGAAGGGTTGAGCCACGTGTAACTTGCATTGGCACCCAAGGTGGGCAAATACCCAGCTTTCCCTTGTTTCAGATAGGCTTCGGCGGCAATAATATTTTGCAAGGCGATGCGGATGTCGAGGTTGTTTTCCAAGCCGTTTTCGATGTGCCGTTGCAAAATTGGGTCGGTAAAAATTTCCCGCCAAGGCACATCGGCCATCGAGGTGGTGTCGGTCTCGATGTTGTCCGTTCGGTACAAATTTTCGGTTTCTTCCAGTTCGGGGCGTTCGTAGGTTTTTGCCGTAAAACAGGACTGCAACGTCATCAAAACCGCCGGAACTAAAAGGAATTTATAAATGCTGTTTTTTTTCATTTGAAAAATTGTTCTTTTTTCTTAATCGAAAAACTTGTGAAATGGACCAAAATCCTGTTCTTGTTTTTGATTAAATTATTCTTCTAAGTGTTCATTTTTATCAGCCACAAATTCTGGTGGCCCGGTCATTTTTTCCTGCAACCACTGGAAGAAAATGTAAAATAATGGGATGACAAATACGCCGAGCACGGTTCCAATAAGCAAACCGCCCACGGCTCCCGTACCAATCGATCTATTTCCCATTGCCCCAATGCCGCTTGCCAAAACCAAAGGCATCAAGCCCAGGATAAAGGCGAACGAAGTCATCAAAATAGGCCGTAACCGCACGCGCGCGCCCTCAAAGGCAGCTTCGGAAATAGATAATCCGGCCCTGCGGCGTTGAATGGCGAATTCCACGATCAAAATCGCGTTTTTGGCCAGCAATCCGAGCAGCATGATCAAGGCGATTTGGAAATAAATGTTGATGTTCAACCCGGCGAGTTTGGTGGTGAGGTAAGCCCCCATAATTCCAACGGGCAAGGAAAACAAGACCGAAAATGGCAATAGGTAACTCTCGTATTGTGCCGCCAAGATAAAATAGACGAACAAAATACTCAAAATCAAAATAAACGTGGTTTGATTTCCTGCGGAAATTTCCTCGCGCGTCAATCCCGAAAAGGCAATATCAAACCCGCCCGGCAATTGTGATGCGCTCACTTCCTGAATGGCGGTAATGGCATCGCCCGAGGTAAATCCGGGCGCCGGCGCCGCGGTAACGCTGGCCGAATTGTACAAGTTGAACCGGTTTACCGATTGCGGGCCATACACACGTTCCAGTTTCACAAATTCGGTGATGGGCGCCATTTCACCTTGGCTGTTGCGTACAAAAAGCGAATTTAGGTCGCTGGTGGTGGCGCGGTCCTTAGGTAAGGCTTGCACATAGACTCGGTATTGCTTTCCGAAGCGGGAAAAATCGGCCGCATAAATCCCCCCAATATACCCTTGCAAAGTTCTGAAAATACTGTTGATTGGAACCCCGGCCGCTTTGGCCTTGGCCACATCGAGTTGAATTTCGTATTTTGGGTAATTGGTATTGAACGAGGTTTGCGCGTACAAAATTTCTGGCTGTGCCGAAAGTTGCGCCAAATATTGTTGAGCGGTTTTATCCAATTCTTGAAAACTGCCGCCCGACTTGTCCAAGAGTTCAAAAGTAGCGCCTGATGAGGCCCCGTAACCGGGAACGCTTGGTGGTGCGAAAAATAATATTTGCGCCCCGGGAATCGTGCTGGCGATACCGAACATTTTTCCCGTTAAGGCTTTGGCCGAAAGTGAATCAGCTTCCCGTTCTTTCCATGAATCCAAAGAAATAAACCCAATGGCATAGTTGCTGCCCGACCCGGCAAGGAAACTGAAGCCGTTCACAATGGTAAAGCCATCCACGCCCGGCAGTTGTTTTAATTTTTGCGCCAGTTCATTGGTAATTTCCACTGTTCGGTCCAAAGAAGCTCCTGCCGGAAGTTGAATATCGGTAAAAATAATACCTCGGTCCTCATCTGGCACAAATCCACTAGGGGTGGTTTTTGCCGCCCAAAAAATTCCGACGACCGCAAGCACCAAAATCAACACCGGAACCCACTTATTCCGGTACATGAACCTAAGGGATTTTCCATATTTATGAGTAGTGGTTTCAAATGCGGTATTGAAAGCGGTGTAAAAACGATCTACAATATTTTTCTTCTTGCCCTCTTTATCCTTTGGCGGTTTTAGGAACAAAGCACATAAGGCCGGACTCAATGTTAACGCGTTCAGTGCCGAGATGGCAATGGCCACGATGAGCGTTACCCCAAACTGTTCATAAAACACCCCGGTTGGGCCTTCGATAAAAGTCACCGGAATAAACACCGCGGCCATGACCAGGGTTATGGAAACGATGGCACCGGTAATTTCGCTCATGGCCGATTGGGTGGCCTTTAATCCGCTTTTTGTGCCTTCTTCGAGTTTGGCATGCACTGCTTCCACCACCACAATGGCATCATCGACCACAATTCCGATAGCGAGCACCAGGGCGAAAAGGGTGAGCAAGTTCAATGAATAGCCAAATAAATTCAGGAAGAAGAAAGTTCCTACAATAGAAACCGGGACCGCAATGGCCGGAATCAAGGTGGAACGCACATCCTGCAAGAACACGAATACCACGATAAAAACCAAAATAAAAGCTTCGATCAGGGTGACGACCACCTTGTCGATGGAAGCGGTCAAAAATTCGTCGGTATCAAAATTCACGATGAGTTCCAGCCCTTCGGGGAAATCTTTTTTCACCTCGTCGAGCACATCGTATATTTCGGTAATAATTTCGTGCGCGTTTGACCCGGCGGTTTGGTTCACGCCCATGGTCACCCCGGGGTAGCCGTTCACATTGGAAATAACACCATAGCCTTCGGCGTCCAGTTCCACTTTGGCCACATCGCCCAAACGTAAAAATTGCCCGTCGCCCAAAGATTTTATGACAATATTTTCGTATTCTTCGGGAGTTTGGTAACGACCGCCATAAGTGATTACATATTCAAATGCCTGGCCGCTGTTTTCGCCCAACGATCCCGCCGCGGCTTCCAAACTTTGTTCGTTGATGGCGGCCAGCACATCGGAGGGCACCAAATTGTATGCCGCCAGTTTTTCGGGCAGCAACCACACGCGCATGGCGTATTTTTTGGCACCAAAAACCTGTACGTTCCCAACGCCGTTCACCCGTTGAATAGCGGGCAAAACATTGATGTTGAGATAATTTTGGATAAAAGTGGCGTCGTATTCGGGGTTGGTGGAATAAACACTCAAATAAATCAAGCCCCCGGCCTGTTGCTTTTGGGTCACCACCCCAGATTGGGTCACTTCCTGTGGCAATAATGGTGTGGCGCGCGAAACCCGGTTTTGCACGTTCACCGCAGCAATATCGGGGTCCACGCCCTGTTCAAAAAACACTTGGATACTGGCGCGGCCATTACTGGCAGAAGAGGTGATGTACTTCATGCCCTCCACACCGTTTATTTGTTCTTCGATGGGAATAATTACGCTTTCCAAAACCGTGGTGGCATTGGCTCCCGGATAACTGGCGGAAACCTGCACGGTGGGCGGGGCAATATCCGGATATTGGGTAAGCGGAAGGTTTGTCAATCCCAAAATCCCCAAAATGACGATGACGATGGAAATTACCGTAGACAATACCGGGCGTTCAATAAACTTTTTCAGCATTTTTTCTTATCAATTAACATTTAACAAATAACACTTAACCCTATTGAAACACGGTTTCCACCGAATTGGCAATACTGTCAAAAGGCATGGGTTGCGGTTTTATAGGTGTGGGGCCGCGCAATTTTCCTACACCTTGTGCCACTATTTTATCGCCGGGCTTTAGGCCGTTTCCGGTAATGATCAGGTTTTGAATGCGATCTTTCACTTCAATAACCACAGGGTTTGCGAGGGTATCGCCCTGTACTTTATACACATAAACTTTTCCCTGAAGTTCATAAGTGGATTGTTCCGGTACCACGGGCACATTTTCGTATTTTCTCGGAATTAAGATCATCGCGCTGCTTCCATTGGCCAACAAATGCTCCGGGTTCGGAAATACAGCACGGAAACTCACCGTACCGGTGGAAGGGTCCACTTGGGCGGTGACCGTTTCGATTTTCCCTTCTTTTTCGTACAATTTCCCGTTGGCCAAACGCAATTTCACTGGCGGAAAATTTTCGATTTTTTCCTGAAGACCATCCCCTTCGGTTTTCAAAAGAAAATCCAAATAATCGGCTTCGTTCAATGCAAAATAGGCGTAAACCTTTCCGGTTTTGGAAACCGTGGTCATGGGTTTGGGGCTGGTGGGGCTTATCAAGGATCCTTTTCGGTAAGGGATCGCACCAATATAGCCATCGATCGGGCTTCTGATATTGGCATAGCCGATGTTGGCCACAATACTCTGGTAACTTGCCTTGGCCTGCGCCAATTTTGCTTTTGCCGTTTGCAATTGCACTTCGCTGATGATGTTTTTTTCCACCAAAGGCTTGAGTTGGTCCACGCCTACTTGCGCAGCTTTGACGTTGGCTTTGGCCGCTTTCGCATCTTGTGAGATCGATTGGGTTTCCAACTTGAACAATAATTGTCCCCTGGAAACTTTTTCGCCTTCGTCCACCAAAACATCGGTAATATAACCGCTTACTTTGGCGCGCACGTCGCTGTTCACAATTCCCTGGATGCTCACTGGATACTCCGTAAAACCGGTCACGGTTCTACTCGGGATTTCAACTACCGGCAATGGCATTGGCCCTCTGGCTTGTTGTGCGCCCTGTTGATCTTCGCCACAGGAAATAAATAAAATGCTTACGAGGAGTATACTTAAAAAAGATGTTTTTTTCATTTTTATCGGTTGTGGTTGATCAGATGTTTTTCGTTGAGGTTGTTCTTCAATTTGGTGAAAACCTTAGTGGCTTCGTCCAAAAAAGTCAGAAAATTATAATGGAAGTTTAACTCACATTGTTTTTCGGGTTCGTTTTTATAGACTTCGTTCACGTTGGTTTTGTAATTGATCAGTTCTTTGTGCAAAGTTTTGTCGTCTTCCCATTTGGCCACTTTTTCGTCAATGAACTGAATTAAGCGGTTGGGGGTCATTATAAAATAGCGTTTTCGGTCGCCGGGTTTGGTGAAATAATCGATCAGCCCGCTTGCTTCCAAGTTGTTCAAATGAGTACAAATAGTGCTTTTGCTCGCTCCCAAATCGGCTACCAATTGCTCGAAGGTGGCCCCTTGTTTACAGGTCACGATAAGGGTGGCCAAAATCCGTGCGGCCAAAGGCGCCATATTTTTTTCTTTTTCCACGTGCACGCCCACCAACTCGATCAATTGATCCTTTTGTGTTTGTAATTCCTGCTCCGTCATCATACGATTAAAAATTAGGGGACAAAAGTATGATTGGTTCGGAAAATATCGAACTAAATAAACGTTAATTTATCGTTAATTTTTTTAGAGATTATATTTGTGCGGCTCGATGAACAAAATTCTATAGTGTATAGATTGTTTTTGGTCAAAAAAGTTAAAAAAAATTTCAAATAAATTAATGGGAGGAATAACTTATTCTGAAAGTTGAGGGAAAATTGGGTTTTGTTTGAAAATGATTTAGAAACATGTTTTTTTGAGGATTTTTTTGAAAGTTCAAGAAAAAACACCTACTTTTATTAAACAAAACTTAAAAAAGAATAAGATGAAAAAAACATTACTCTTAACTTGTTTAATTCTTGTGACAAATTTTGTTTTGGGACAAGATCGTTTGTTTTTAAAAAACGGAACAGTCGTTTCCGGAAAAATAACCTCGATCAATAAAAAAGTGGCCCGGATCAAATTGGACAAAACGGGAAAAATCAAACGATTTACTGAAAGGGACATAGAAAGGGCAATGATCCAAATCGATGATAAAGAAGTAGAATTCAAATATGGAAAAGTGCCTTTTTTAGGAGAAGTTTTACTGGGAAAACTTTACGATGGACGGGCGGATTTATATGTTGCACAAACTTATGTTGCCGGGCACAAGGACAATAATGATTTTCTCGGTTATAAAATGGGCGGAACACAGTCAATGTATTATGTCCAAAAAGACAGTGAAGAGCAACTTTTTGACCTCAATTATGACGGTGCCATTTTCAATAAATTCCACAATCGGGTTTCCAAATATTTCAAGGATTGCCCCTCCTTATCGAAAAGAATCAAAAACAAAGAACTTACCAGCGGGAATATAGTGGAAATCATTGAAATTTATGATTCGTGTGAGTAAATCATTGAAGAATAAACTTTGGAAAAGTTTATTCTTCAAACATCGCAATTTCCAGCTTTCCTTGCTCATCCATCATCGCGCGGAACATACCCGGAGTGTTGAATTCTGCAACCATATTTCCTTCGGAATCGATGCCGATCAACCCACCGCCTCCAACTGAGGGCAATTTTTCATGGATGACAATTTCTGCGGCTTCCTGCAGGCTTTTTCCGCCATATTCCATCATGGCCGAAACATCGTAAGCTGCCACACCACGAATAAAATATTCGCCCCAACCGGTACAGGAAATCGCACAAGTTTTGTTGTTGGCATAGGTACCGGCACCGATGATGGGCGAGTCGCCGATGCGGTTCCAGCGTTTGTTGGTCATTCCTCCGGTGGACGTGCCGGCGGCCAAATTGCCGTTTTTGTCGAGCGCCACAGCACCCACCGTTCCGTATTTGTAATCCTTGATGCGGGCGTTGTAAAAAACGGTTTTTTCAGTTTTATATTTTTTCTTCTCAGCGGTTTTCACGCGTTGCAAGGCTTTGTAGCTATCTTCGGTATAAAAATAGCTCGGGTCCACCAGTTCCACCCCTTGTAATTTGGCAAATTCTTCCGCGCCATCACCGTAAAGCATCACGTGGGGCGAATTGACCATTACTTGAAAAGCCAAATTGATGGGGTTTTTCACCGTGGTGACCCCGGCAACCGCGCCCGCTTTTAGGGTTTTTCCGTCCATAATGGAAGCGTCCAGTTGGTTGGTGCCGTCATGGGCGAACACCGCGCCTTTCCCAGAGTTGAATAACGGGGAGTTTTCCATTACATTGATGGTTTCGCGCACGGCATCAACTGCTGTGCCGCCATTTTTTAAAATTTCATGCCCAGTGCGGATGGCTTCTTCCAATTTTTCCGCGTAAGCAATTTTCGTGGAATCGGACATGTTTTTTTCGCGGATGGAACCCGCACCTCCGTGAATGACGATACCGAAGTTAACTTGATCGGTAGCATCTGGGAAGGTTTCTTGTTGCGAAATTTTTGTTTCACTGTTTTTATTGGAATTTTCACAACCCACCAAAAAGCTGGTAAATGCGAAAAAATAAAGGAATCTTTTCATAAGTTTGGATTTAGGGGATTAAAAGTAATTAAAATTAAAATCCTTTCTGCTTTCTATTTTGTAATTTTAAGGTCTAAAAACCAAAAGTTATGGCCATTCAAAAACCTTTTAACCTAAACAAATGGGTGGAAGAAAACCGCAACACCCTGAAACCACCTGTTGGGAACAAAAACATGTACAAAGACGCCGGCGATTACATTGTAATGATAGTGGCCGGCCCGAACGCTCGGAAAGACTATCACTACAACGAAACTGAAGAACTATTTTATCAACTGGAAGGAAACATTGAAGTCCACATCCAGGAAAACGGCGAGAAAAAAACCATGCCGCTCGGCCCGGGCGATATGTATTTGCACCCGGCAAAAGTTCCGCATTCCCCGGTTCGAGAGGAAGGATCCATCGGTTTGGTGGTGGAACGCAAACGCAAAGGTTTGGACATGAAAGACGGTTTGTTGTGGTTTTGCGACAACTGCAACCACAAGTTGCATGAAGTCTATTTTGAATTGGACGATATTGAAAAAGATTTCCTAAAACATTTTAAGCATTTTTACGGCAGCAAGGAATTGCGTACCTGCAACAAATGCGGTACGAAAATGCCGGTGGACGAAAGGTTTGTGGGGAAATAATGTAGTCCGTATCGTCGATGAATTTCAACTTTTTTATAAAAATCGGAAATTGCTCGACGCTCGTAAATTAAACCATTAACCTCTCTGTTGACAGGCAGGGAATTGAAAGTGCATTAAGGTTTTAAGGATCAAGAGGTCTTAATGCCTTAATGGGTTTCCTATATTCGCGGCGAATTGAAATCGACTGATTTGCAAATACATATTTAATTTGTTGGGAAAAATTTTATAGAAAAAACCATGACAAACAAAACAGCGATCAAATTATTCGAAGAGCAACAAGTGCGCAGCATTTGGGACGAAGAAGGGGAAAAATGGTATTTTTCCATAATAGATGTAATTCAAATACTTACCGAAAGTGATAGGCCCCGGAAGTATTGGAGCGACCTGAAAAGCAAGTTAAAAAAGGAAGGAAGCGAACTGTCCGAAAAAATCGGACAGTTCAAAATGCGGGCCGAAGATGGAAAAATGAGGATGACAGATATTGCCGATACCGAACAATTGTTCCGGCTTATCCAATCGGTACCTTCCCCAAAAGCTGAGCCTTTCAAATTATGGTTGGCCCAAACAGCCCGTGAGCGTATCGATGAAATAGAAGACCCTGAAAAAGGCATCGACCGTTTGATGGAAACATATTTAAAAAAAGGCTATAGCAAACAATGGATAAACCAAAGGCTGAAAAGCATCGAGGTCAGAAAAGAGCTGACCGATGAATGGGAAGAAAGGGGCGTTAAAAAAGGAATTGAATATGCCATCCTCACCGATGAAATAACCAAGGCATGGAGTGGTTTACCCGTTAAGGGCTACAAAAAATTCAAAAACCTCAAAAAGGAAAATTTGCGAGACAATATGACCAATTTGGAATTGGTGCTAAATATGCTCGCCGAAGCCACTACTACCGAAATCAGCAAAGAGAAAAAACCCGAAACTTTTCGCCAAAACAAAAACATCGCGAAACAAGGTGGGGCCATTGCGGGAAATACGCGAAAGGAAATTGAAGAAAAAACCGGAAAAAAGGTAATAAGCTCATCTTCTGTAAAAAATCTTTTGGGAAACGAAAAGAAAGGCAAATCATAAGCCCTTATCCTGTGCAAAGACTTATTAATTTTTTATTTTCGCACTCAAATTGAGTAATTATCGAAATAAAAAATTGAAAACATGAGCAACATCGCAAAAGAATTCGGAATCGACCAAGCCTTAAAAGACTTGGGCCTAACCGACATAAACAATGGCACATCCACCGGAACCGATTTTTTTGGGAACGGCGAAATCATTGAATCCTATTCGCCCGTGGACGGGGCGTTGATCGGAAAAGTGAAAGCCACTACCCAAGAAGATTACGAAAAAACCATTACCGCCGCCACCGAAGGGTTTAAAGAATGGCGAAAATGGCCGGCTCCGCAACGCGGCGAAGTGGTGCGCCAATTCAACGACGAACTCCGCCGCTTAAAAGAACCTTTGGGAAAACTCGTTTCCTACGAAATGGGAAAATCCTACCAAGAAGGTTTGGGCGAAGTGCAGGAAATGATCGACATCTGCGATTTTGCGGTCGGACTTTCCCGGCAATTGCATGGTTTGACGATGCACAGCGAACGTCCCGGCCACCGAATGTACGAACAATACCACCCGCTCGGCGTGGTGGGAATTATTTCCGCCTTCAACTTTCCCGTGGCGGTTTGGTCGTGGAACACGGCTTTGGCGTGGGTTTGCGGTGATGCCTGTATTTGGAAAGGCTCCGAAAAAACCCCGTTGACTTCCGTGGCTTGCCAAAATATTGCGGCACGGATTTTTGAAAAAAACAACGTCCCCGCAGGAATTTCGTGTTTGATCACCGGTGATTACAAAGTGGGCGAAATGATGTCCACCGACAAACGCGTTCCCTTGGTTTCGGCCACCGGTTCCATTCGCATGGGAAAAATCGTGGCGCAGGCAGTTGCCGCACGTTTGGGAAAATCACTTTTGGAACTCGGTGGAAACAACGCCATTATAGTCACGCCCGACGCGGACATCAAAATGACCGTGATCGGTGCTGTTTTTGGCGCAGTGGGAACGGCAGGGCAACGTTGTACCTCCACCCGGCGTTTGATTGTTCACGAAGATATGTACGACCAAGTGAAAAACGCAGTGGTCGATGCGTACAAACAATTGCGCATCGGGAACCCGCTGGACGAAAACAATCATGTCGGGCCACTGATCGATAAAGACGCGGTGAAAAATTATCAACATGCCTTGGAAAAAGTAGTGGAAGAAGGCGGGAATATTCTCGTCGAAGGCGGCGTTTTGGAAGGCGAAGGCTACGAAAGCGGGTGTTATGTGAAACCAGCCATCGCCGAAGCCAAAAATGAATACGAAATTGTGCAGCACGAAACTTTTGCGCCGGTTTTGTATTTGTTGAAATATTCCGGCGATGTGGAAAATGCCCTCGAAATTCAAAATGGCGTGGTGCAAGGTTTGTCGTCCGCGATTATGACGAACAATTTGCGCGAAGCCGAACGTTTTCTTTCTTCACAAGGTTCCGATTGCGGGATCGCCAATGTGAACATCGGCACTTCCGGGGCAGAAATCGGTGGCGCTTTTGGTGGCGAAAAAGAAACTGGTGGCGGCCGTGAAAGTGGTTCCGATGCTTGGAAAATTTATATGCGCCGACAAACCAATACCATTAATTACACCACCGAGCTTCCCTTGGCGCAGGGAATCAAGTTTGATCTTTAATAGTATTGAGTAGTCAGAATTTAGTATTGAGAAACCCCGTAGGTTATAGGAACCTGCGGGGTTTTGTTTTGATTATTTATTAGCTCGAAAAATTCTATTTTCCAAACCCGAGAAATTCCCTGAAATTTTCTTTGGAAATAATTTCAACTTTGGCATGATAGGTTTTGGTGAAATTAGAGGGAATATTTGCTTTGGCTTTGGGTTCCATTTGGATAAACTCAATTGAACACAGTTGTTCTTTCGATCATAATTTTTTTCAATTCACCAAAAGCCATTCTTTTTAGTGAATCAAGGGCTTCAAAATTTTCAATTCCTCCCTTGTTCTTCAGGATACAGCGTATAAACCGCATCGCTTTGAAAAACCTCTTTGGAGTCAACATCCATACACGACAATGGTCCTTTAAAAGCCGCGCCGGTGTCCACGTTCCAAACATTGGCGGCATTTGCGGGTTGGGTTTTTCCGATGCGGATCGTGGGCGTATGGCCGATGTATATTTCTTTGAAAAGCTTTAAACGTTTCGGGTAGCGATCGTCTTCTTTCGGCAGGGTTTTGTCCACCGCCAAGGCCATTTCCCATAAAGTACGGTCCCAATAAACCAAATAAGGTTCATATTCTTGTTGGGGACCATGCAAATTGGTGAACCCGGCGTGCACGAACAAGCGATTTTCATTGTCGATGTGGTAATTCAGCAAACTTTCATAAAAGCGAAGGTGGGGTTTTAGTTCTTCTTCGGAAAGTTTTCGGTACGCATCAATGGAAGATTGCCCACCGTGTTGCAACCACATTTCGTTTAACTCGCCGGTTTTGAGCCACGTATGCGCCAACTCGTCATGGTTTCCGCGCTGGAAAATACAGGTATTTTGTTTGGAAAGTTCGATCAAGAAAGAGACTGTTGCTGCCGAATCGCTCCAACCATCCACATAATCGCCCACGAAAATCAAAGTATCGTCTGGGGTGATTTTTGCGCGTTGCAAAACCTGTTCCAAGGCTTTTAAACCGCCGTGAATGTCACCGATGACAAGTGTTCGCATATTGATTGAACGATTAACGATTGAGGATTAGTGATTTGTGAGGTTGCCCCATATTTTTTGTAAAAATAACAAAAACACACCTCTCACCACACACCTCTCAACTATACTTCACCTTGCGCAATACCCGCATCGTTTCTTTGTAGCGCGAATAAGCTTCGGAAGAATGTTTTTTTAAAAAAGGTTTTGCTGCTTCCATTTTTGAAATGGCTTCGTCGAAGCCGTTGAGGTGGCACAACAAATACGTGGCCGGAAGCTGCAACAAATCGCGCTCTTCCGAGGGTTTTAGGTCCAGGTTTTTTTCCAGCTTTTCCAAAATTGCATTGTTGCTGTTGTAAATGTGGAACAAGGTTTCTTTTTGAAATTGCGGCGGGTCGAAAATCATTTGGCTGTCTATTTCGTAGCCCATATTGTTCTTGAAACGAATGTTCACCTCTTCCAACGGATAGTATTTATAGCTTTCGTACAATCCCAAATGCACGTATTCCACAATTCGAAAATGCTCTTTGTCGAAAAAAATGCTCACCTCGTCCAAATCGGAATAGAACAGTTTCACCTGTTCGTTGATCAGTTCAATATTCACACGGGAATAATAGGTTTCTTCTTTTTCTTTTTTCTTTTTTCCGGCCCAGCAAACCACAAAATATTCCTTGAAAACCTGATATTTCGGATCGTAATCTTTGCTTTTGGCCATAAAATCGAACACGCCGTTCAGCGTGTGTTCCACGTTGTTGTGCGAATGGCTTTCAATGGACGCCACGATTTCGGAATTGATGTCCTTCAATTCGATTCCAAAATTTTTGGGCATGCTGATGCTGCCTTCCCGAAAAAAAACTGCGCCGCCATAGTATTTCCAAATATTCCGTCGCAGTGAACACACTTTTCCGTTGTTGGCGCCAATAATGACCAAACCCACGACTTTGTCATCGGATAAATGAGGAAAAAGCACGTTTTCATAGCGTACTTGTGGCGGGTTGTCCAAGTAGGAATTGATGAGGTTTTGGATTTTGCTGTCGTCAAAAAAATCGACCCCAACGATGGTATTGTCGTCATCTTTCACCCCGATCACCAAATAGCTGTTGTTTTGCGGATTGCTGTTGGAAAGCGCGCAAATGTGTTTCAAAAATTTGGCTTTCCCCTCGCGGTTGCCCAAATTGATTTTCAGCTTTTTATCGTAAAAACTGTTCTCGTCGTTGTGGGCCAACAGGTTTTTAATAAGTAGACGTTTGTTGATCATAATGTACCTTGGCTATGCGCAGGACGAGGCTTTTTGGTTCGTATTGTTCTTTTGAAAAACAAAAAACACAACTTTTTGTAGTTTATCAACCGAATCTATTTCTTCTGCATGGTGCCTAGCTTCTGTTGGCAAACGTTTTTATTCAGGCAATGGTAAGAAATCTTTTTCTTTTAAAATTTGCATAATTCCTCTTAATAGATAGTTATTGTCAAATCTCAAAAAATACTTTCTTGGAGAATCCTTAAACGGCATTAACATTTTTCTTTCTACAAGACCTTTTATAATATTTGAAATCTGTTGAATGCTTTTGTTTTTTAATACATTTTTCCGAATATCACTATTTACTACTGTTTGGTTTTTATTACTAATTGTCCATCTTAAGATATTTTCCTCAATAGGTGTAATTAATTTCCTTTCTAAAGATATCTTTAGAGCGGGAATTACAATTTGTTCTCTAAAGAACTTATAATCTAATAGCTTGTCAATTTTTTCAATCTCACTTTTTAAGCCTGTTAAAACAAATTCACACCATTCTGTCAATCCAATTTCGCTACCATTATCGGCAATAGATAACTTTTCGTTGTACAAATCCCTATCAAGACAAAAAATAGCCGTCGGATTAATCAATTTACCTCTTTTTATATTGAACCCTTGTTTTACCAACATAGCATAGGTTAACAGCCTCCCCGTTCGACCATTACCATTACCAAATGGGTGGATCCACATAAATCTATGATGAGCAATAGCGGTTTTAATTAAATCATATTTTGGTGAATCATTTTTTTCAATAAAATCAACTAATTCATTCATATAAGATTGTACTTGGCTTTCCAGTTCAGGTGGCTGATGAGAAGATTTTTTAATTTGAACACTGTAATTTCTGTACTTACCGGGTGTTTTATCGCCTTCGCCTTCAGGTGGCAAGGGTAAATCTTTCACCACTATTTTATGAAGTTCCCTTATAAATGATTGATTTATTGGATGTTCATCAATATTTTCATCGATGAATTTCATTGCGTTTTGAAGGTTGTCTATTTCAATTTTATTTGGTGTTTTTCTTGTGTTTGTTTCTTCTATTCTTGTTTCTATAATTTCTGCGATAGTTGTATTATTACCTTCTATTCTTGCTGAACCCAAACTTTCTAAAAGATGGAATATTTCTTTAATTTGAAAAAACATAAATGGTCTTGTAGTTCCTTTCAATACTTTATTTCGTAGACCTTCCAATTCCACAACAAGATTTGTTAGTTCACTATCAAAACTAGGTTGTATTAAATGTAAATTGTAGTGATTAAAAGATGATTTTATTTTCATATTCAAATGTAACGATTTCTGTTCAATGTTAACAACATTTCATAAATTATTTTTTAAAAATCTATAAATCAACATTTTGAATGGTTTAAATTATTGTCAACATTTCATTTTTTATATGGAAACAATTCGCTTTATAATTTGACTAAATAAATTTTCAATTCGAAATTCAAATTTTTCCCAACTCGGGTTGCAAAGGAATTTACGGACTAAAAAACAGGTGTTCAAAAACGGGTGTTTGAAAAATAAATGTACGGGTTTTCCCTAAAAAATCGTTAATCCACGGGTTAAATAGTGTTAAGAACATACGATTGGCGTGTTTGATGAAGTTAGTTTGCCATAACCTTAAAATTTACAATGATGAAAAAATTAATGAATGTATCAATGGTGGTGTTGTCTTTGTTTGCCTTTATGGCCTGTAGCGATGACGACAATGCCGGAAATGGAAACGACACCGCACGGATGTCAGTAAAATTGGTAGACGCCCCGGGCGATTATGAAGCGGTGTATGTCGATGTGCAAGATGTTGTGGTCAAGTACAACGGCGAAGAAGCCGAAACCTCTATTGGAGAGGTAAACGCCGGCGTTTATGACCTGTTGGAATTGACCGGCGGCGCAAGTGTATTGCTTGCCGACGACGAAGTTCCCACGGGTGACATTAGCCAAATCCGTTTGGTGCTGGGCACTGAAAACTCCGTCGTGGTGAATGGCGAAACCTATCCGTTGGCAACCCCAAGCGCACAACAATCAGGTTTGAAAATCCAAGTGCATGAAGAATTGGAAGCCGGGATTTTCTATGAATTCACCTTGGATTTTGACGTGGAAGAATCCATCGTGGTGCAAGGAAACGGAAGTTATAGCTTGAAACCGGTGATCCGCGCCAGCGTAGAAGCCGAAACCGGCGCAATAAGCGGTGTGGTGATCGGACTGCCCGACTCTCAGGTTTTGGTCACTGCGGTGAACGATGAAACCAGCGAGGAAATTTCCGCCTACACGGATGCCAATGGCGTTTTTATGTTGAACGGAGTTCCCGCAGGAACCTATACGTTGACCTTCGAAGCCGATTCCGAACTTGGACTTGAACCCATTGTCGTCACCGGCGTGGAAGTGCAAGTGGGAAGCACCACGGAAATAGAAGATGTGGTTTTTCCGTAAAAAGTAGAACACATACGGTGAAAATTAAAGGGCGGTCGTTTTGTGCCGCCCTTTTTTAACCAATTATTAACAGCTTTTGCACAATTATTTTTTCAATTTGCAACACTTTTTATCAGAAAGCGTCTTATATAAAAATACCCTAGGAATATTGCCTATTTTTGAGGAGTGGATATTCCCCTCCCAAAGTAGGTTTTGTGGAATTTTAATAATTATCGAAAAATCATGGAAGAAAACACCACAGCGATCGACATCGCCGGGTTAAATGAAAAAATAGAAAAAGAAAGTGCCTTTGTCGATATTTTGTCGCAAGAAATGCGCAAAGTCATCGTGGGGCAAAAACACATGGTCGAGCGCCTGTTGATCGGCCTGTTGGGCAAAGGCCACATTTTGCTCGAAGGCGTTCCCGGGCTTGCAAAAACCTTGGCCATCAGCACGCTTTCCAAAGCAGTGCATGGCGAATTCAGCCGCATCCAGTTCACCCCGGATTTATTGCCCGCCGATGTGGTCGGCACCATGATCTACAACATGAAAGTGAACGATTTCAGCATCAAAAAAGGACCGATTTTTGCCAATTTCGTGCTGGCCGATGAAATCAACCGGGCACCGGCAAAAGTGCAATCCGCTTTGTTGGAGGCCATGCAGGAAAAACAAGTCACCATTGGCGAGGAATCCTTTAAGTTGGAAGAACCGTTTTTGGTAATGGCCACCCAAAACCCCGTGGAACAGGAAGGAACTTATCCTTTGCCAGAAGCCCAAGTGGACCGGTTTATGCTAAAAACCGTCATCGATTATCCCATGATGGAGGACGAACAATTGATCATCCGCGCCAATCTGAAAGGTGTTTTTGAAAACGTGAACCAAGTGGTCACCTTGGAGCAGATCAGACGTGCCCAAGATGCCGCCCGCGAAGTGTACATGGACGAAAAAATCGAAAAATACATTCTCGATATTATCTTTGCCACCCGATATCCAGAACGTTACCACCTAAAAGATTTGAAACCCTTGATCAGTTTTGGCGCTTCGCCGCGCGGAAGCATCAACTTGGCAACGGCCGCAAAATGCTATGCCTTTATCAAGCGCCGTGGCTATGTGGTGCCCGAAGATGTGCGCGCCGTGGTGCACGATGTCTTGCGCCACCGAATCGGCATCACCTACGAAGCCGAGGCCGAAAATGTCACCTCCGAAGACCTCATCAACAAAATTGTGAACGAGATTGAAGTACCATGATTTAGTTGGCAGTGTTCAGTGTTCAGTTGGCAGTTCTTGTTGCCCTAAAATCCGCTGAACACTGATCACCGATCACTGATCACTGAAGAAAAATGGAGACAAAGGAGTTACTCAAAAAAGTCCGAAAAATTGAAATAAAAACCCGCCGGTTGAGCGACCACATTTTTGGTGGGGAATACCATTCCACGTTCAAAGGCAGGGGAATGACGTTCAGCGAGGTGCGGCAATACCAATTTGGCGACGATGTGCGCAGCATCGACTGGAACGTGACCGCGCGCTACAACGAACCTTTTGTGAAAGTTTTTGAAGAAGAACGCGAACTCACGATGATGTTGTTGGTGGATGTTTCCGGTTCGGAATTGTTCGGGACTTCCCAAAATTTCAAAAAAGACATCATCACCGAAATTTCCGCTACCTTGGCATTTTCCGCCACCAAAAACAACGATAAAATCGGGTTGATTTTGTTCAGTGACCAAATCGAATTGTTCATTCCGCCAAAAAAGGGAAGTTCGCATGTGTTGCGTATTATTCGGGAGTTGATCGAGTTTCAACCCAAAAGCAAAAAAACCGATCTTTCGAACGCTTTGCGATTTTTGACCAATGTGATGAAAAAGAAAGCCATCGTTTTTGTGTTGTCCGATTTTATGGCCGATAATTACGAACGCACCATGAAAATTGTCGGCAAAAAACACGATGTCACCGGAATTAGGGTGTACGACCAACGCGAAAAGGAAATCCCCAATTTGGGAATGGTGCAAATGCAAGATCAGGAAACCGGCGAATTTATGCTGGTTAACACCCAATCAAAATCGGTCAGGAGAAATTACAACAGCTATTACAAGGAGCGTGTCGACTATTTTAAGGACATTTTCAACCGGAGCGGTTCCGGGGTTTTGAGCACAAGGGTGGACGAAAATTATGTAAAAAAATTGTTGGGGTATTTTAAACGTAGGGGTTGAAAGTAGTTATGGGTTATGAGTTCAGAGTTATGAGTGGGTCATCTTCGCGGCTTTGCGCCTTTGCGAGCGGAAAAAGAATAGAGAACAGAGAGGAAAGATTTCAGGATTAAATGATTGATTATAGAAAAAATAAACAAGGTGTTTCAATGCGATTTCTAGGGATATTTTCCCAAAAGGGGAAACAAATGCGTCATTCCTTTTTTCTCTATTCTCTATTCGCTATTCTTTTTTCTTTTTCAACAAACGCCCAAGAAATCACCGCTTCCATCGATACGGCGACCATAAAAATAGGAGAGCAAATCCGGTATCGCATTTCCGTGGAAACCGATTCGTCGAACACGGTGGTTTTTCCCCCGAGAGATCGGGAGCAAACTTTTTCGCCTTTGGAACTGGTGGAAGCCTATAAAATCGACACTTCAAAAGCTGGTTCGCAGTTGCATTTGTTGAAAGAATACGCGCTTACAAAATTCGATTCCGGAACCTATGTGATTCCGCCGCAACGGGTGAAAATAAACAACCGCGAAATTTTGACCGATTCTTTTTTGGTGGAAGTTCGCGGCGTGGCGGTCGATACCACCAAACAAAAAATGTACCCGATCAAGCCTTCGCTCGATGTGCCGGATCCGTTCCGGCTGCCAACTTGGATTTGGTGGGTTTTGGGAAGTTTGGTTTTGCTCGCGGCAATTGTTTGGGCCATTTTAAAATTCATAAAGAAAAAAGTAGCCGCCAAGAAAAACATTCCGCCGTTTGAAAAAGCAATGTTGGCGCTCAAGGAATTGGACGAGGGAAACTTGTTGGAAAACCGCGAAATAAAAAACTATTATTCGGTTTTGACCGATGCCGCTCGGCGTTATTTGGACGAACAAGTCGATGACCGCGCTTTGGAAAGCACCACCTCCGAACTGATCGATCGCTTGCAATTGCAAAAAGATGCTGGGAAATTGAACATTGAACAAACGATCATCGATGACTTCGACCGCATTTTAAAACGGGCCGATTTGGCGAAATTCGCCCGTTCCAAACCCGACGTGATCACCGCCAAAGAAGATCGGGGGAACATTGAAAAAATAATCAAAGACACCAAACAAGGAATTCCCGAACCCACGGAAGAAGAATTGCAAAAAGACGAAGCATACCGAAAAAAGCTGGAGCGGAAACAACAACGAAAAAGAAAGCTGATTTGGATAGGCTCAGGACTAGCGGTACTTGCAATTTTGGCCGTGGTCTTGATTTCCACCAAAGGGGTTTCTTACATTGAGGATGCGGTTTTTGGTAACACTACCGAAGAATTGCTGGAAGGCGATTGGATCACCAGTGATTATGGAAATCCGCCGGTGCGCATCACCACGCCGGAAGTGTTGGTGCGGGTCGAAACATCCGATTCGGCAACTACAAAATCCATTAATTTCGAAACTTTTTCCAGTGGAAAACTTTCGGGTGATTTTTATGTGAAATTGAGCACCGCACAACTCAACAAGCAAAGTTCGATGAATCCTGAAAAAGCAGCGGAATTAGTTTTTGACAAATTGGAAAATGAAGGGGCAAAAAACATCATTACAAAAAAAGAAACCCTTGCCACGGCCTCGGGCGTGGAAGGAAATAAAACCAGCGGAAGCTTTTCGCTAACACCAAAAGCTTCGAATGAAACGCTCGCCAAAAAGTATGTTTTATTGACTTTTGTAAACAACGGCGGATTGCAGCAAATTTTAATGGTTTACAATGAAAAGGATGAATACGCCGAAAAAATCAGTTCGCGCATCCTTTATTCCGTAGAACTAAAAACCCAAAGCAACTAATGTTCGAAAATTTCACATTCGAGGACCCACAATGGTTTTGGCTGTTTTTATTGCTGCCTTTGGCCATTGCTTGGTATGTTTGGAAACGGAACCAACAAATTCCGGCGGTAAAAATGGCCAGTTTGCAAGGTTTTAAAACCCAACAAAGCCTATTGCCAAAATTCAGGCATGTGTTGTTCGTTTTTCGGATACTTGCCCTGGCCTTGCTGATCACCGCAATGGCCCGCCCGCGAACGGTTGACATGACCACGCAGGTCAAAACCACCAAGGGCATCGACATTGTTTTGTCCATTGATGTTTCGGCAAGTATGTTGGCGCAAGATTTGGAACCGAACCGCTTGGAAGCCATCAAAGAGGTCGCGGCGGAATTCATCAAAAACCGTCCGAACGACCGCATAGGCTTGGTGGTCTATGCCGGCGAAAGTTATACCAAAACCCCGCTCACGACCGATAAATCGATTGTGCTGAACGCCCTTCAAGAAATCGAATACAGCAATTTGTTGCAGGGTGGAACGGCGATCGGAATGGGCTTGGCAACCGCGGTGAACCGGCTGAAAAACTCCACCGCAAAAAGCAAGGTCATCATTTTATTGACCGACGGGGTGAACAACGCCGGGTTTATCGATCCAAAAATAGCGAGCGAGCTCGCGGCCGAATTCGATATTAAAGTCTATACCATTGGCGTGGGCAGCAACGGGATGGCCGTTTCACCGATAGCGCTTTTGCCAAACGGGCAGTTTCAATACGGCAGGGTGCAAGTGGAAATCGACGAGCAATTGATGCAACAAATCGCCGATGCCACCGGGGGCAAATATTTTCGGGCCACCGACAACCAAAAGTTGGAAGCCATCTATGGAGAAATCAACAAACTCGAGAAAACGGAAATTGAAGAAACCAAGTATTATAATTACGATGAAAAATTCCGCTCGTTGGTCATTTTGGCCGGAATTTTCTTGCTGTTGGAAATTTTGTTGCGCCTCACCGTTTTTAGGAGTTTTGTGTGAGTTAGATATGAGAAAAGTGAGCTATACGTTTTTGATCTCAAATGGTTAGATTGGAGCTTGGAACCTGTCCATCCGACAGACGGGTTTGGAATTTGGAGCTTGGAATTTGAACTTTAATTTGTAGCAATGCTAATATTCGAAGAACAGATTTATTTTTGGCTGTTGCTGGTCCTTCCGGCAATCCTGTTGCTTTTTCTTGGGGCTATGTTTTGGAAAAAACGCGCCCAGAAAAAGTTTGCGGACACTGATTTGTTCAAAAAACTAAGCCCGGACAAATCCACCTTTAAACCCATTTTAAAAATCACCGTGTTTTTGTTGGCCATTTTGTGTTTCATAATCGCTTTGGCCAATCCGAAAATTGGCACGGAATTGGAGACCATAAAACGCGAAGGGGTCGATATTGTTTTTGCGATCGATGTTTCCAGAAGTATGTTGGCGGAAGACATTGCCCCCAACCGATTGGAAAAAGCCAAACGTTTGGTGACAGAAATCATCAACAACCTCGGAGGCGACCGGGTGGGCATCATCGGCTACGCCGGAAGCGCATTTCCGCAAGTTCCGATCACCACCGATTACGGAACTGCAAAATTGTTTTTGCAGGGAATGAACACCAATATGGTTTCCAGCCAAGGAACGGCGATCAAAGAAGCGATACAACTTGCCAAAACCTATTACAACGACCAAAGCCAAACCAATCGATTGTTGTTCATCATCAGCGATGGGGAAGATCACCGTGGTGGAATTGAGGACATTGCCGAAGAGGCCGCGAAAAACGGCATTCGCATTTTCACCATTGGTTTGGGAACGGAAAAAGGTGCGCCGATCCCCATTAAACGAAACGGCGTGGTTTTACGTTATTTAAAAAACAACCAAGGCGAAACGGTGATCACCAAATTGAATCCGGAAACCTTGAGAAAAATTGCCGTAAATGCAAATGGCGAATATATTAACGGAGCCGAAACACTGGAAGTAGTAAATCAAGTGGAAGAAGTTCTTCAAAAGGTGGAAAAAGCCGAGTTCGAAACCAAACGCTATGCCGGTTACAAAGATCAATTTCAATGGTTTTTGGGATTTGGGATTTTCTTTTTGGTGTTGGAATTGTTTTTGTTGGAACGTAAAACAGCTTGGTTGAAAAAACTGGATTTGTTTGGGGAACGGTGAATTAGTTGGCAGTATTAAAGATAAAAAAAATGGAAAAAACGAAAACGTCACTTCGAGTAGGTTTTGCTTTTCGCAAAACCATATCGAGAAGCTATATTATTCCTCTTTTGGTTTTTTTTCAAATCGGAACCCTTTCCGCACAGGAAAAGAATCCGGAAAAAATTGAAAAAAAAGTCAATAAATACATGCAATTGGCGGAAGCCGCTTTGTCCGAAAACAATTTTCCCATCGCTGAGGCGAATTACCGAAAAGCAATTTCGTTGGATACCAGCAACGCAAAACCTTTGTACAACATGGGAACGCTTTACTACACCAAAGACAAAGCCCTTGAAGCTGCCGACCGGTTGAGGAACGCCGGAAAGACCTCGGAAGCAAAAGCCCTGAAACATAAAGCTTTTCACAACCAAGGCAACGCGTTTATGAAACAAAAAAATTACCAGGCCGCGGTGGAAGCCTACAAAAATGCGTTGCGCAACGATCCTACCGACGACCAAACGCGGTACAATTTGGCCTTGGCGAAAAAATTATTGGAAAAAGAACAAAAGCAAAAACAAAAAAACAGCCCCAAGGACGACAAAAAGAAAAAAGAAGAGAAAAAAGGAAACGAACAAAAAAAGCAAAACCAAAAAGGCGGCGGCGAGCAGGACAAAAAGCAGCAGAAAGGCGACGAGCAAAAAGACAAAAAAGGCGACCCGAACGAAAAAGGGAAACAAAAAGACAAAAACCAGCAACAACAAAAAGAAGCCCCTAAAAATTCAAAACAACCCCAACAGCCCAAACCTGCTCCGGGGCAACTTTCGCAGCAACAAATAAAAAACCTGTTGGAAGCCATGCAAAACCAAGAGCGTGAAATTCAAGAAAAAATCAATGCGCGAAAAACCAAAGGCAGCAAAGTAAACAGTGAAAAGGATTGGTAATGAGTTTGAAATCGATCATATTGACATGTTTTTTGGGGTTCGCCGTTTTTGCGAACGCCCAAGTACAATTCACCGCCGAGGCCAGCAAAACCAAGCTTGGCGTCAATGAACGTTTGCGAGTGGATTTTACCATGAACCAAGACGGCGATAATTTCAATCCGCCGAGTTTTACGGGGTTCACCGTCGTTGCGGGACCAAACCAGGCCATCAGCAACACCTGGATCAACGGACGAAGTTCGTACAAAAAGACCTATAGTTATTTTTTGCAACCCACCCAAACAGGGAAATTCACTATCGGCCAGGCCGAAATAACCATTGACGGGAAAGTGTACAAAACCACGCCGATCGACATTATGGTTTCGGCAGCGGTGGCCAGCCCGACCGATGGTTATGGGAAAGATAGCGGCGATATTGCCACGGAAAACATCCATTTGGTGGCCGAAATTTCAAACACCAACCCCTATTTGAACGAGGGAATCACCGTGGTGTACAAATTGTACGTGAGCCCACAAATCAGTGTCAGCAATTGGCGGCCGATCGACAACCCCACTTTTGCCGATTTTTGGAGTCAAAACATAGATATTCAAAGACTGCAAGTGGAACAAGGAACTTTTCAGGGAGAACCCTATCGTTACGTGGTTTTGCGGAAAACCGTTTTATATCCACAAAAAACAGGAAAAACAAGCTTGGAACCTTTGAGTTTGTCGGTCACGGTCGATGTGCCGACCGACCGCTTCGATATTTTCGGAAGGCGCCACTACGAGCGGGTCGAAAAAATAGTTTCCGCCGGAAAACGAACCATCGATGTGAAACCGCTTCCCACTGAAAACCAACCGGCAAGTTTCACGGGCGCCGTCGGTAATTTCAATTTTGAAGTGAACGCCACCAAACAAGCATTAAAAGCCTCCGAATCGTTTCAAATAACCGTAAAAGTTTCGGGAAATGGAAACCTGAAATTATTCGATTTACCAAAATTAACCGTACCGAACGCTTTGGAGCTGTACGCGCCCGAACATTCCGAAGACGTGAACACCAACCTCAACGGAATGTATGGCAATATCATGGATTCCTACACCATCGTGCCGCGAGCGAAAGGGAAATACCCGGTTCCGAGCTTGGAATTTTCCTATTTTGATCTCGAAAGTGGCAGTTACAAAACCCTGGCTTCCGAAGAAATTGTTATCAATGTGAAAACCGGTCCGAAAATGCCTTTGGGCAACGCAATCAATAAGCAACCGATCGTTTCCACCGATCAATTCCGTTACCTCAAATTGGACGCAAACTTGTCGCCCATCGGAAAAACGGTCTTTTTTAAAACCCCCTTGTTCTGGTCCTTGTTGGCTTCGCCGTTGCTGCTTGTCCCCATCGTGATTTTCTTTGGAAAAAAACAACGCGAACGGGCAAATGACCTACACGGGAATCGGATCAAAACAGCCGATAGGCTCGCCCGGAAATACCTTTCGGAAGCCAAACGGAACTTGGGCGACCAACAAACTTTTTACGAAGCTTTGGAACGCGCCCTGCACAATTATTTAAAAGCAAAATTACACCTGCAAACCAGTGAAATGAGTAAGGAACACATTGCAAAACTGTTGAACGAGCGAGGCGCAGCGGAAGAAACGAACCAAGCTTTTACCGGATTGTTGACAAGTTGCGAATTTGCGCGCTACACCCCGAGCTCGAACACGGCGATGAAAACAGATTATCAAAAAGCCGCAAAAACGATTTCAAGTTTGGACAAACAGCTTTGATGAAAACCTTGCAAGTTTGCTGATCATAACTTTTTTGTTGCCAATAAAATTTTGGAAAAAATGAAGTGTTTATTCTACATATTCTTGATTTTCAGCGGAAGTTTGCTCGCGCAGGAAAAAACAGTATTCGAGCAAGCGACCGAGGCCTATTCCAACGAAAAATACCAACAAGCCATTGCCAACTACGAACAGATTTTGGAAAATGGCAAAACATCGGTTGCGGTATATTACAATTTGGCGAACGCACATTACAAATTGGACCACATTGCCCCGAGCATTTATTACTACGAAAAAGCCCTCCAACTGAAACCGAACGACAAAGATGTGTTGAACAATTTGGCATTTGCCAAAAAAATGACGATCGACGCAATTGAACCCCTGCCGAAAACCGGGTTTTCAAAATGGGTGGACCAATTGATCGGCACGTTCGGTTTTGACACGTGGGCTTGGATCACCGTCTTTTTTTCCGTGTTGTTCGCCTTGCTCATTTTGAGCTATTATTTTGCGGGTTCCTCCAAGAAAAAGCGCTTGTTTTTTGTGCCGGCAATGTTTTGTTTGGTTTTGGGCGTGGTTTCGTTCTTTTTTGCGAATGCTCGTCAAAACGTTCTTCAAACCAATCAATTTGCAATTGTTTTTGCTCAAGAAACCAACGTAAATTCCGAACCCAGTTCACAAAGTGAATTGGTTTTTTTGCTGCACGAAGGCACCAAAGTAGAAGTGAACGAAGCTTTTGGCGACTGGTTGCAAATTGAGCTCGCCGACGGAAAACAAGGGTGGGTGAAAAAAGAAGCGGTGAAAAAACTGTAGCCTTATCTTTTGAACGGAAAATAGTAACGAATTGAATTTTAGCCGTATTTTTGGGCATCAACAAATCCGTATCTAAAAAATGAAAGCCCACACCCAAGAAACCCAAGCTTCCATTACCCCCGAAAAAGCCTTGCAGTTTTTAAAAGAAGGCAACCTTCGTTTCCAAAACAATCTAAAAACCCATCGTAATTTGTTGGAGCAGATAAACGAAACCCGCGAGGGCCAATTTCCCTTTGCGACTATTCTGAGCTGTATTGACTCTCGTGTCTCTGCCGAACTGATTTTCGACCAAGGTTTGGGCGATATTTTCAGCATTCGTGTTGCGGGAAATATTATAAACGAAGATATTTTGGGCAGTATGGAATTTGGCGCGAAATTGGCCGGTTCAAAACTGATCGTGGTGTTGGGACATACCCGTTGTGGTGCCATAAGTGGTGCTTGCGACGACGTGAAACTCGGTAATTTGACCCATTTGATCGACAAAATAAAACCTGCCGTGAACGCGGTTGAAGAACCTACAAACCCAGCAAATCGAAACTCCCAAAACACAGAATTCGTTGGCCGGGTCGCCGAAAAAAACGTGCAGTTGACGATAAAAGATATTCGGGAACAAAGCGAAGTTTTACGACAAATGGAAAAAGAAGGAACAGTGAAATTTGCCGGTGCGATGTACGATGTGTCGACCGGAAAAGTAGATTTTCTTGACGATTAAAAATAGTTCGATGCCCATTCGAGACACCCAAAAAAACGATTTGCCGTTCATTTTGGAATTGATGAACCACGCGATTTTGAATACAACTTCCATCTATGAGCACGAACCGCGAACCCTTAATTATATTGAAACGTGGTTTTCCCAAAAGCAAACTGTAAAATTTCCGGTATTGGTTTATGAAGTGGATCGTAAAGTTGTGGCTTTTGGAACCTATGGAAACTTTCGGCTCGGCTCGGCCTATCGATCATCGGTGGAACATTCCGTGCATGTCCACAAAGATTTTCAAGGAAAAGGAATCGGAAAACAGCTTTTATCGAGCTTGATCGAGCGGGCAAACAAAGAAGGCCATCACGCGATGATCGCCGGAATCGATTCAAAAAACAAAAGGAGCATCAACTTCCATGAAAAAATGGGTTTTCAAGAAGTGGGAAGGTTTCCCGAAATAGCCTTTAAATTCGACAATTGGCTGGAGTTGGTGTTGATGCAACTGTTGCTAGATCCCCAATAATTTTTTTGGGAAAACTTGGTTTCCCCGTTTATTGATACCGCCCAATTTTTTTTTGTGAAAGAATGAGCTAAGGTGCAAAGGCCAGGGCTAAAACCATTATTTTTATACGAATTTAATTAAAAATACCTTTAACAGGGTATTTTTTTATAGTTGGGAACACTATATATTTGAAAGTTTAACAATCCAAACCTTATGAAGCAGACATACCTGATCCTATTCTTTATTTTTATGGCGGTGCGGGCCAATGGGCAAGCTACACAAAAGCACAATGTTTCTTTTGACAATATAGACGGCTTTTCGGGCGAAGTGGAATTCACTTCTTCCCGTGAAGGGTTTGCAACGCAACTGCGTGGCAAAAATGCTATTCTTGTAATTTCAGATTATGAATGTACGGATGAAGAAAAGGCAGTTTTACAAAAAGCGGGCCTTGATTTTTGGGATTATCCCTATTATTATAGGCCCGCAACTTTTCAAGTGGTAGTGGAAGGAAAAGCATACGTACGGGAAACATATTTTTATCGTAAATCACTGAACAGCAAAAAATTAAGCCTGAACAATGGGCTTGGTGACTTTAACACTTTTGAATTTGATGAAGACGTTCAAACGCGTGCAAAAGAATACCGACAAGAAAGGAAAGAAAGCTATTGGGAGGCCGTGGGCGGGTATGATCCTGAAAGAGTCACCACTCTTTATCTGTCGGATCTGAAAAATGAAATAGACCGCATTTTGGGCGCTCACAAAAACAAGATAGATAAATTAGTAAGCACGGCATCTGCAGCCCTTATGAAAGGCCAGCTCGAAGAA
The DNA here is from genome assembly GCA_035705295.1 of Flavobacteriaceae bacterium. Taxonomy (GTDB): domain Bacteria; phylum Bacteroidota; class Bacteroidia; order Flavobacteriales; family Flavobacteriaceae; genus DASSWG01. Next base: position 18,483 of record DASSWG010000079.1, on the reverse strand, counting down.
GCTAAAGAAGTTCTTGATAAAATATACAAGCTGGATCCCCAAAACAAGATGCTTAATGATCTGTCCAACCGGTACAAAGAAATGGTAAGACAACAAGATGAGAAAGAACTAAATGAAATGATAATTGAATCGGAAATTAACCAAAAAATCCTTGCTGCGAAAAAGGAACAGAAAGAGACTGAAGAACTGGCCATGCTGCGGAGTTGGAACGCTTACGGTTCAAATAATCTAAGTGCTTATTCTCAGGCTCGCTTAAAAGAACTCAGTGAAAAAGAAACGCAAAAAAAAGTCAATGATATTAGAAACTCTTTTGAGCAGAATAAACAGCTAAGTCAAGAAGAGCACGAAAAAAAGATGGCTGAAATAGATGCTGAGCATGATCGCCGGCAAGCAGCATGGCAAGAGAAGCGTGAACGGGACGAAAAAGAAAGACAAATGGCTTACCGTAACGAAGCTAAGGCCTTTTTGGAAAAAAGTAAGAACAATGAAGAAAAAAGGTTGGCGGCATTTGGATACCGGAAAGGCGAAACCAACGAAGAAAAAATCCGGAACATAAAAAAGATGGCCGAACAAATACCTGAAAACAAATTTGTGGAAGGTTTGGCCACTATTCGATATTTCCTAAGAGGTTTTGTAAACAGGAAGGGGGAAATAATAGTTCCTTTAAAATATAACGACACAGGTGATTTTTCTGAAGGGATGGCGAAGGTGGGAATGGCCCTCAAAGATGAGCTTTATAGCTATAATTTCCATGGATTCTCGGGGCGGTACGGTTTTGTTGACAAAACGGGAAAAGAGGTAATCCCCCTTATTTATGACGATGCCACAAACTTTTCAGATGGGAAAGCGAAAGTGTATATCAACCAAAAATATGGATTGATAGATAAAACAGGGGCTTTTGTCACTTCCTTTAGATATGATGATATTCTTGATTATCACGAAGGCTTGGCCAGTGTGAAACGAGAAGGAAAATGGGGATATATTGACAAAAGTGGAGCGGAAGTGATCCCCGCAAAATATGAAAAGGTTTCTAAATTTCATGAAGGAATGGCCGGAGTGAGCCAAAACGGAAAATGGGGCTTTATAGACAAAATGGGGGATTTGACAATCCCTTTCCGATACGACAAAATTGTAACTCCATTTGACGATGGGTATGCTTCGGTAGAATTAAACGGGGAACATATTTTTATAGATAAAACAGGGCTTTCCGAAAAATCGAAGGCCAACTTAATATTCTCCCAGGTAACACCCGTGCAACAAAATGGCAAATACGGCTTTATGAACCAAGCGGGGGAGTTGGTTGTACCCTATCAGTACGCATATGTAGGCCTTTTTCATGAAGGTATGGCAATAGTAATGTACGAGAGGGACGGGGAAGTAGGATTTGTAAACTCCTCGGGAAAAGTTTCAATTCCTTTTGCCAAATACGAAGGTCTCTCCGGATTTTCCGAAGGATTGGTGCGTGTAAAACAAAATGGAAAATGGAGGTACCTCAACAAGAAAGGGGAAACCGCCATTCCTTTTGAATATGATAAAGCCACAGATTTCACCAATGGAATGGCAGCGGTTTCCATCAATGGGAAAATGGGGTTCATAGACAAAACAGGAAAAAGAGTGGTTCCTTTTAAATATGATTGGGTAGAAGATTTTCACGAAGGATTTGCACGGGTCAACATCAACGGTACATGGGGATATATAGACCAAACCGGGAAAGAAATAACTCCTATAAAATATGACGAAGCTTCCGATTTTTCCCAAGGCTTTGCCCAGGTCAGGATCAAGAAAAAATGGGGGGCCATAAACCACAACGGAAAAGAAATAACCCCTATAAAATACGATAAAATCTATAATTTTTCAGAAGAAGGCTTTGCACCGGTCAGGATCAAGAAAAAATGGGGGCTCATAAATATGGTAGGAGAAGAAATAGCACCCGTAAAATACGATAAGTCCCCTCGTTTTTCCAAAAATTTTGTTGCGGTCCAACTAGGAGATAAAGTTGGGATTATAAATAAAACAGGAAAAGAAATAACACCCCTAAAATACCATTGGGATTTTGAGTTTTTTGATGGCATTGCAAAAGTTAGCGACTTTAACCATAAAGAAGGGCTTATCGACACAACCGGTAGGGAAATCACCCCTTTAAAATACGATAATATTCACTATTTTTCAAAAGAATTCTTTCAGGTAAGAATTGGTTCCAAATATGGGTTGGTGGCACACACAGGAAAAGAAATCACCCCAATAAAATATGGCTCCATTTACAATTTTTCAGAAGGCTTGGCACCAGTCACCATTAGCATTAATATGGTAGCTGGGCATTGGGGCTTTATAGACAAAACAGGGAAAGAAGTAATTCCACCAAAATATGGGTATGCCGAAAAATTTTCAGACGGCCTTGCCCCTGTAAGATTCAATGACAAATGGGGCTATATTGACAAAACAGGAAAGGAAGTGATCCCTTTTATATATGATTCCGCCGAAATTTTTTTAGAAGGCTTGGCCGCGGTTATGGTCAAAGACAGCTGGGAGGAATGGGTCTATATAGACAAAACCGGGAAAATAATAATCCCTTACAAATATGATGGCGCCAAAAATTTTTCCGAAGGACTAGCTCCGGTCAAGATCAGCGGGAAATGGGGGTATATAGATAAATCGGGAAAAGAAATAATCCCCCCCCAATTTGATGATGCCAATGGTTTTTCCGAAGGGATGGCCCCGGTAATGTTAGAGGGCAAAGAAAGTTCCGATAACAAATGGGGCTTTATAGACAAAACCGGGGAAAAAGTGGTTCCCTTTATATATAAAGGAGTGTGGGATTTTGAAAATGGAAAAGCAAAAGTATTCGAAGAAAATCGTGATTTCTATATAGATAAAACCGGAAAAGTTATAAAATAGCACCGATGCCAATCACTAAAAACATATGGACCTTGCGAAAAATAAGGTTCAAAACAATGAAATTCCATTTCTTTAAATATCTTTTTTTATTTTCTTTTTTCACGCAAAACCTTTCCGCGCAATCACCGGATGACGCATTGCTGTGGCTGCAACAGCACCAAGAAAAATTGACTTACCGAATTGAAAACGGCAAAGGGTCCTTAGAAAAAAGTTTCCGTTTTTTGCCCGACAAAATTGTAGAACAAACGCTCTTTTTTGATGCCGAAAACAACTCTTGGAACAAAAGTAACGAGGATTGGTTTTATCATGAGTTGGAGCCGATAACGGATATAAACAACTTGCCACTGGATACGATAAACAAAGGTGCTTTTTACAGGGTTATGTTGTCTTCCTTTCCCGTTCCCATGCATTCTCTATCCGATGAAGGAGAAGCTTTGGAAGAAAACAACGCGGTTTTTCATCTATATTTCGGTTTCAGGGCAAACGACACTATCGCGAAACAAAACGTATGGCAAGCCGTTCAAGCCATTATGCAATTGGTTCGCCACAATGATGGACCGCCACCAAAACACAAAAACGTTTGGGACAATTACAAAAAGTTGCCCAACGTCATCAACCAACCTCAATTTTCGCTTCCCCCTTCCAAAGGATATAGTATAAAAACAGCCTTAAAAGACCACCATTATTTGGAAATATCGCAATCCCAATTTGGGTGGCACCAATCTTGTACCATTTCCTTGCGGAAAATTTTGTCGTTCGCCAGAATTCCGGATACTACAAACCAAAATAAAGACTTTATTCATTTTGTCCTAAAAATGGAAGACAGTGTCCTAATCGAAATTTCGGGCACGAAAAACAAATCCCGGTACATTAAACGCCCCGAAGTTGTTTTCACAATGCTAAGCCCCTACTTGATTGCCGAAACGACAGAATTGCTCAACAATATCTGCCTTGATAACAACCGGCGACGAAAAAAAATAGAATATAAAATTCTAGAGAATACCAATTGCCCACCTGCTTTAAATGATTGAAATATGTATAATTTTAAAATACCTTTTTCCCTTTTTTTGCTGCTGCCCTTGGTTTTTCAAACAAACGCACAAGATGCTGAATGGCACAATCTGACGGGGCTGCTGCAACAAGAAGCCGAATATTTCACCCAAAAAAACGGCTTTATCCAATTGACAGAAAGCAGCTATAATACCTTTGTTATTGAAAAATTTTCGATCAACGATACCATGATGGTTTCTGCCATGCGCCTCAATGACCGTTTTGAAAACGAACATTCCGAACACTATTTGAAAGAAACCATCGTCTTCCAAGATTATGGGTATTATAACATTCTATCGGCCGGGATTATGTATGACTGCGATTATTATTTTGAAGATTTTCCCGAAGCGCAATTCCTGCTCATTGAGTTTGAAAAAGAAATGCCATTGATCCATCAAATCGTTTCCATTTACAAAGATTTAAAATCCGGTCAAGAAGACAAAACAACGATGGAAGAGGCAACCAACCAGCTCCTGTTCCCGATCAGAAGCAAAAACCGGAGGAAAATTTTCAAGGCCATTGACAGGTACCAAAGCAAAACCTTGAAAACCAAATTGGAAATCAACCGGCATTAAAAACATGACAATTTTTTTCTAGCCTCTATGATAGGGTTCCGTACCCAAAAAAGTATAATATAGTGTGGTTGCAACCCTAAGATGTTATATGTTCACCAAATCGTTTACCGAGAAATACCCTTCGATAAAGCAAATTCTTATCAACAAAGACAATTTTTTGGAATATATTTATATGCTTGTCCGTTTTTACACCCAAAGTATTGTTTTGTGCCATGGAATTCGTGACATTCAGATTTTTTGAAGTGTTTTCTCTGCGATAATCCGCGGAATGATTTGCGTAAACCTGCCTGACGGCGAGGCTTTCTCGCTGATATGCGCTGATTTAAACAACGCTGATTTTCGCTGATATTCACCATATTGAATTTTTGGGTATCATTACGGACGAGCATTTATATTTAAAACCAATGCCATCTCGAAAAGAAAAATTGAAGCAATTGAAAACGGCTCTTCAGCATAAGTTGAAGGCCGAAGCTTTTGTTGAAAACTCCATCCAACCATTTACGGAGATATTGGTCCTATTGGAACAGCGGAAAATTGCCTATGCTTTGTGCGATTTGATAATTCCAGACAAAACCTTGTTGTTGCCTCATCTTTCCGAAGCACTCAAAGAACCCGTTTTTCAACCCTTGCTTGCCCACGCAGGAAACACCGATGCGGCCAAAAATCTGCACAATCTATTTGAACGGTATCCCAGTACAAATGCCTTGCGCTATGTGCCGCCGGTGCAAAAATTGAAAGTCCCTTCAATACTTAAAGATGCAATTGATTTTTTGGAGCTCCAAAACCAACCGGTATCTATTTATTATTTGAGGTACGCCCCTTTGTTGAAAGTGCAACTATACGATTTGGTTTTCGATGACGAGGATAAATTGTTCAACTTTTGGCATGGAGATGTGGTTATTTTTCCCGAAAATTTAAATTGGCTGATCGCTTTTTCCTTGGAAGAAGAATGGTATGCCGGAAGATTGAACCCATAGGCACATGTTTGTATTCACCAAAAGTTAGTCTTTTTGGTGAATAACAAAAAAGTGATGATAGAAAGAATACTTAAAAATGCCCTTTCCGAAAAATTGTTCAAAGGGAAAACCCTTGTGGTCATTGGTGCGAAACAAGTCGTGAAAACCACGCTTATTAAAGAGGTGTTGCGCGGAAAGAACAAAGAAAATTTCCAAGAATTTGTCGAGCTTGAAAAATAGAATTTTCAAGCGATAAATAATCAAACAAAACCCCGCAGGTTCTTAAAACCTACGGGGTTTCTCAATATATGGAAAATAGCTGTTTTGCTTTAACTCAGAACTCATTACAGCCATCCTTTTTCCAGCACGAGACCAATTAATTGCACCACGGAAGTGGCCCCTGTTTTTTTGAATATATTTTTGCGGTGCGAGGAAACGGTTTGTGGGCTAATGTATAATTTTTCGGCGATTTCGTGGGTTGTTTTTGCCTGGGACATTAAGTGCACGATTTCTTTTTCGCGGTTGGTGAACAAGGCTTTTGAGGGGGAGAATTTTTGTATTGGTTGCACATCGACATAAGAAGGTTCACCTTCCATTCCTATAAAGGACAAAACCATTTTATTGTCCCTTTTCAGGTGTGAAATATCGGTGTGCACCACAAAAGTGCGCAACACGGCGCCCTCGTCATCGCTTTGTATGGTCACTATTTGCTGCAATATCCGCATATACTCACCGTTTTTTTTTCTTATCCGGTAATCATACCGGCTTTTATATTTCATCACTTTTTCCGGGGGCAATTGGCCCCAAAAATTGGTGACGGTGGCTTCAAAGTCCAAAAAATAGGGCAAATCGTCGGGATGGATGATTTCCATCAGAAAATCCAATGTAAACTCCGCCGGGTCGTACCCTGTAATGTTGGCAATTGATTCGCTTACATATTCGATCTTCATTTCGGGGGGGTTGAATATAAAATAACAATAATCCCCCACCTGAAAAATGTTCAGGAGTTTTTTGTAGAGTTCCACTTCGAGCTGAAGTTCCCCCGGGGTTTTATGCTGTGCTATTTCCGTCCATATTTTGTGGGCTTCGTCGAGTATCAGTTTTTCCATACTATAAGAGTTTTGGATTTTATTAAAAATGTTAAAATAATTTTCAGCATGACAATATACTCGATTTTTATGTAAAAATACCCTAAAAAGGGTATTTTATTAAAAACAAAACCCCCTTACTTTTGAAATAAAATCCAATTAACTTTAAAACCATACTTATGAAAAATCCATTCAACAACTTCTTAGCGATGACCTGCCTTATTTGCTTTATGGCTTTTGGTTCATTACAGGCGCAACAAACACGGAACTATGAAATAATCCAGCACGATATAGGAGGTGGATATTCGGAAAACTATTCAGTGGTAGTGTTGTTCGATGCAACCTTTGAAGGCTTTGCCACACAATTGAAAATACACGATGTAAGATTGTATATTTTGGACGGCCCCGATGATTTTGTGAAGGCAGCGGAAAGCAAAGGCGTGGAAAAAACATATATCCCCGGATATGGGAAATATGGATACCCAATAAGCAAATTTGACCTTTATATTGACGGCACGGCAGGTTTGGACAATAACAAAAGCTATTCGTCAACCCACGAAAAAGAATTTACGGTACAGGTAAGCCATGCTTTGGGCGATTTTACCACGCTTGAATTTTCAGAGGCCGCCAAGCGTGATTATGACAATATAAAGAATGTTTGGGAAGAGTCTGGTTGGATTGTTACCGCAGACTATAAGACACAAATCACCGAAATGTATTTGAGAGACTTTGATATACGCGTTAAACAATAAAAACAAAAACACAATTATGAAAAAAGCAATCACCATTTTAACCATTTGTCTTTTCACATTCGCAACCATGCAAACCACACAAGCGCAAACCAAAGAGGAAACCATTGCGTGGATAAAGGAGAAGCTGGAAAAGTATGGGAGAGGTAAAGGAGCCCATCATGATTATTATGTGAGCGACATTCACATAACAGAATGCAGTATTACTTTCACTGTAAAATTACAAGGAAATGATAAATATTATAGAACTGAAACTTTTCCTATTGCAGCAAATTGGCGTGCTAGTTATAGTGGGATAACGACAAATACTGAAGTAATAGAATATGAAAAGGTGTCATGGGGAAAATATTATAGCGGCACAAGCAGGACTGTAGGTCTTGAAGATAGAGAAGATAATCTATACGAACGTATGGTGAAAGCTCTTAACCATTTAGCTACTCTTAATTCCTGCGAAAAGGAAGAGGAGGCGTTTTAACTTTAAAATAAATGTTATGAGGAGATTGGTCTGTTTACTGTTTCTTCCAATGCTGCTTTATGGTTGTGTGGCTCAAAATCAATTGTGGTTTGGAAACCGCAGACAAAATCAGGGAAATCAAAACAACGTAGTTAGGGTTTATATTGATAAAAGAGGGAGTTTTTATCCTGACGCCGATTTTTCTATTCCTAAGAAGGAATTTATAAAAGGTGAATCAAAGTGCTTAAATATAAGCACTAAAGAATATAATGGAAATCTTAAATCTTATTTTTTAGCAAAAACAACACGCATAGATAGTTTGTCAAAGCACTACAATGTTAACACCAATATACCCAGCAAAGAGCAATTCAAGGCTGTACAAGTGAAAATACTTGAAAATTTATCAAACACGATTGAAAGTTTAAAACAAGCCAACAATACCAATGAATTAGTCATTTTGATTCACGGTTATAATGCAGATTATCCCACCCCAAATTATTATGAGTTGGAAAATTATATTGAACATTTCAAGCCTGATAAAAGACGTGTTTTTCTTGAAGTTTACTGGGATGGGTTAACGGACAAAGGAAAAGGTTTTAGTGCGATGAAAATCTGGTCAACAGCACAAATGAATTCCTCGTATGTAGCGAATGCTGTTAGAAAGATCATTAACTGTATTGATGTAACAACAAAAGTGCGCCTGATTACTCACAGTTTAGGCGCAAGTGTGGGGACTGGGGCACTTTTCAATACCACCAGCAAATGGACCAATGTAAAGGAGAAAGGATATTATGAAGATATGATGAAAATATCTGCACCTTCGAACAAAGATATTAGAATTGGGATGATAGCTCCGGCGATTCCGGGAACAACAACGTTTATAGATTTTAATCATAGAAAAGATACCCGAACCAATCAAAATGATACCATTCTTCCAGTAAACAACAACATAAAAAGAGTGATTATTGGATATAAAGAAACGGATGAAGCTTTGAGCAAGAAGTTTTTAAAGAAAAAAAGGTATTTATCAAAAAAAGTGGGTGCTACTTCATTGGGGGCAAATGTAGAAACAGACGGGCAAAGCGAAATAGACCGTACAAAAGATACGATGATATCCATCGGTTATAATTCAGAAAATCTTCCTGTTTATGAAGTTGACTTCAAAGACAATACTTATCCAGATGAACATGGCTTGCATTTTTATATGCAAAATAAATATGCCTTAGACCAATTTCTCGATTTATTATTTGATGAAAAAATTAACCCATAAATCAAAAAAAAATGAAAACACTAAAAACAATCACAACCGCCGTAGTATTGCTCATCACCCTTTCTTCCTTTGCACAGACCAAAGAAGAAACATTGGAATGGCTAAAACAGAATGGAAGCAACTATCTCAATTTTGAGTATGTCCATGAGGGTTATCCCTGTTCTTTTACTTATCAATTTAATGAAGAATATATTGAAGAAATATCATCATGTTATGAGACAAATAAAAGAATCTACTACAAAGACATTTTTGTAATAGAAGACATAGCCATATTAGATACTGCAATACCATCACATAATAAATTTAATCCACGTCCTACCTTTGTGAAAATCCCTATAAAAAAGTATGAATATAAGGATAGGGATGATGGTGAATATAGGTTTAGCGAGGAAAATGGGCTAAGACACCTCCTTTGGTATGACGCAGACCAACCCAACGCCCGCAAAAATATAGACAAAGTACTTCGTGCAATTATGCATATGGCAAAACTAAGCGGTGCAGAGCCTTATAAGGATTTATTTGGAGAGTAATGAGTATGAACAGGTTATTATTACAGTACATTCAACTACTATTATTTTTAATAGTATTCCGGTGGAGTCCTAACTTTCAGGCACAAACCCCTACTAAAAAAGACGAACCCATAACATTCTCGAAAGGTACGAGCAATCAAAAAGTTTATAATGAAAATACCATGAACCAACTTTCATTTTTGCTCAATACCCAACAGTACAACTGGTCACCATCGACCCGGTATCGTATTCGTTCAAAAAAAGTAGGGTACCGGCTGCAAATGGCCATAAGTTATCCGGATAGTGTAGTGTCTTATAAACTAATTATTCCCCAACTGGTCGATTTTTCAAAAAAGAAGGATACTTTGTTTGGAGTGGCGGGTTATACTTTTAAATTAGAGATGAAAGACAGTCTTTTAGTTGAGTGTTCAGCCATTACGACCCGTTATGGCAAAACCAAGAATTTGTCGTTTTTCGTAATAGGAGAAGCAACACCTGAAAGGGTGGCCAACCTTCTCTATACTATAAAAGCCGGCAATAACAATCGGTGGTTCGGGGCAAATGAACCTGAAAAGCAAAATTATAATCGAAATTGAAACAAAAACCGATGATGAAGAAAGTCCTTCCCCTATTTATGCTGTTAATTTCCTTTTGTGGTTATTCCCAACAAAAAGAATGGCAAAAAATAGTGTCCTTATTGAAAGAAGAAGGGCGATATTTTGAGGGCAAAAAGGGTTTCATCAAACTGGGCGAAAGTGAACACAATACATTTACTGTCAGCAAATTTGAGGTAAATGATTCTTTGATAAACATTGGCATGAAATTCCAAGACCGTTTCGAAAACGAAGGCTCTGAACAATTTCTCGAGGAAACCACTATGCTATACCCTGAAATAAAAATCAATTCCGCAGCAATAGCTTACGGTTATCGGTTTTATTTTGAGGATTTTCCGGAAGCACAGTTTTTGAAGCTGGTTTTTGAAGAAGAATTTCCGATGACCCATCAGATCATTTCCATTTACAAAGATTTGAAAACCGGACAAGAAGACCTTTCCGTAATGGAAGAAACCACTTATAAAATCTACTTCCCCATCCGCAACAAGAACCGAAAAAAGATATTGAAAGCGATTGATGAATACCAATTGCAAACCTTAAAAAAGAAATTGGAAAACGATCAATACCATTGAACAACACCCATAAAATCTGTAAGTATAAAAAATGTTAGATGATGAAAATAGGCAAACCCTTCAACCAACTCCACAAAGAAGCGTATTTTCCATTTTTATTGACCTCAAAACCTGCATTTTTCATTTAAAATTTGTAAAATGAAATCCTCTAAATCTGTAAAGTAAAATGCTTTAAATTTGTAAAATGTCTGTATCTTTGTTTTTTAAACCATTATGTTATGGCTTACAAAGAGCGGTTAGTGGACAAGGAACTGGAACGAAAATTAAATGCTTCGGGGGCGGTACTTATACGGGGGGCAAAAGCCTGTGGCAAAACCGAATCGGCAAAGCAGTTGGCCCAAAGTATATTACAAGTGGACAGGGACGAACAGGTACCGGTATTGATGAGTGCAGCTCCAAAACGACTGTTGCTCGGCGCCACGCCCCGACTGATAGACGAATGGCAGGAACAGCCCAAACTTTGGGATTACATCCGTCACGAAATAGACGACCGTAAAAAAACCGGGCAGTTTATTCTTACGGGTTCGGCAAATCCCGAAGAATCGGTAAAAATGCACTCGGGCGCGGGCAGGTTCACCATTGTGGATATGCGCACGATGTCGTGGCAAGAGTTGGGCTTCTCATCGGGGAAAATAAGTTTGGAAAAACTCTTCGAAGGGCAGAAAATTGATAGTTACGATGAACCGACCGATCTTGAGTTTATCGTTGAAAAAATGATAATCGGAGGTTTTCCGGCACTTTTGAACAAGAAAATAACCCAGGCAACAGAGGTGAACCGCGCTTATGTAGAACTGCTTGCAGAGGTGGATATAAACCGTGTTTCAGGCGTAAAGCGCGACCCCGTTAAAGTAAGGGGCCTGCTTCGTTCACTTGCCCGAAATACGGCAACGATGGTAGAAATTTCGACTTTGGAAAAGGATATCCGGCAAACGGATAACAACGACATTTCACGACCTACCATATACGATTACCTTGACGCACTAAACCGATTGATGATTGTAGAAGACCAGCCAGCGTGGAACACGCACATACGTTCGTCCGCATCGCTCAGAAAATCGGCCAAACGTCATTTTACAGATGTTGGCCTTGCAGTGGCGGTACTTGGATTGGACAAAAAAAAACTGTTGAATGATTTGAATTTTGCAGGTTTTTTATTTGAATCATTGGTTACCCACGAGCTTCGGATCTATGGGCAGGCCAATGATGCAAAAGTGTATCATTACCGGGATTCGAGCGGATTGGAAGTGGACAGCATCGTACAGAAATACAACGGTGACTGGTGCGCTTTTGAGGTAAAACTCGGCACCGGGCAGATTGAAGAGGCCGCGGCCAGCCTCCATAAATTTGTTTCGGTGTTGAACGATAAAAAAATACAATCTCCCAAATCACTCAACATCATCACGGGAACGGGAATAAGCTATACCCGAAAGGATGGAATAAACATTATTTCATTGGGTTCGTTGGGAGCCTAAACGTTAAAATAAAGCGTTACATAAAATAGTGCTATAATAAAGAATTGAGAAAAAATGAAAATAAGCAAACCCTTCAACCAACTCCAAAAAGAAGAATATTTCCATTTTATTGAAAACCACAAGCAGTACACCGACTTCAATACTTTGGGCCTGTACCGTTCCCTATTGGAAAATGAGAACCTCCAATTGGAGGAAAAGCTGGAAATCCGTGATTTTGCCAACCAGTTGTTTCAAAAAACATTCGATTTCCTTCAACTCAAAGACCCGCTAACTTATATGAAAGTGGTGCACCTGGGAATGGAATTGACCAAACAAGAGGAAAGCGCTTTTTGGGAAATTATTAAAAAGAACCAGGAAAAAATTTTAAAAGATAAAAAAATCAAACACCGCAATTTTGGTGCTTATTCCAAACATGACTGTGGCTATGATTACTGTCCCTACAATGGGTTGATGATTCGCCAAAATAGTCCTTTGGCTGAATTTTCCATGTGTTTTGGTTCCGACAAGAAAGAAGATGAAAAAAAGCTGAAATCCCAACGTTTGAAAAAAGAACAGCGGGAATGGAAGCGAAAAGAACGGTTTTGAAAAAATTTCAATTTCCAAAATACGTTTTGTCCTCTTCGACCCAATTGTTTTTCCGGGCCTGGTCCAAAACCGCCGGTAAAAGCATTGGCACAAAATTTTTCACCGGTTCGTACAAAACCGAGGTATCTACTTTTTGTTTTTCCAGAAAAGCCCCATTTTGATTGAAACCATCAAAAAACAAAATAATAATACTGAGGAAAAAAGCCATTTTCAAAAACCCAAAAACCGCCCCCAACAAACGGTTCACAAACCCCAAGGCAATGAGGCTGGAGAATTTGGTCAGCAGTTTCCCCAACAATGAAATCAAAACCACGATGATGATGAACGTCAATGCAAAAGCAACGAGCTGCACATATTTTTCATCCCAAGAAACGAGATCGAACAAAAAACCCTTCAAAATATAGGAGAAATGAATCGCCCCATAAACCCCGGCAATTAGCGCGACCAACGAAGCCAATTCCACGAAAAAACCTTTCATCAGCCCGCGAATTAGGCCAAAAAGCAGGATCACGCCCAAAATAATATCAATGACATTCATCTTTCAAAGATACACAATTCCCGCGCAGGCGGGAATCTTGTGATCGGGAAAATAATCGTCGCTGCGATCTTCATTTATGTGGAGTTGAAGACCGGAGACAGAAGTCGGAAGACCGGAGTTTCCTCAAAAACAAACCATTTGCAAGCAATGGAATTATCAGATTCCTCCTCCAAGTTTTTAGGGACGGGAATTTAGTATCTTTGCCGCATGGCTCGTGACGAAGAATTGAAAAAACGCTGGGAAACTTTGCAACAAAAATTATCCGCGCAATTTGCCGATGGCGAATTGATGGATTTGGACGCGATTATTTACATGATCGGTGTACAAGAATTGGGGCAATTGCACCGAAAATTCAAAAAAGACCACAAACTGGATTTGATGCATATTGCCATTTGCCGGTTGTTGGAACCTTATGGCTATTACGAATTTGACTATTACGATGACGATGGCTGGCCGCACTATAAAACCCTCGAGCAACTGCCAACATTGAAAGCTGGCGAACAATCGGTGTTGATGAAAGAGGCCATTGTACACTATTTTTTGGAGAAGGATTATATTTCCTAAACCGAAAGGAATTCCTAAATTTGCCCGTTCGAAAAAACAGCGATGAAACTATGATCGACGCGATAAAAAAACACATTCTTGAAGTGGAAGCTTTTTCGGCCAGCACCTTGGACGAGATCGAAAAGTTTAGGATCCGGTTTTTGGGAAAAAAAGGACTGTTGAACGGTTTTTTTGCCGACTTCAAACAAGTTCCGAACGAAGAGAAAAAAGCGGTGGGGCAAGCGATCAATGAGTTGAAAAACACGGTGCAACAAAAAGTTTCCGATTTGAAAGAAAAATTGGAAAACACCCAAGAAGAAAATGGGATTTACGGCGATTTGACACGCCCTGGTGAGCCGGTTGAAATTGGCGCACGGCATCCCATTTCCATCGTGAAAAACCAAATCATCGAAATTTTTTCCAACATTGGGTTCAACGTTTCCGAAGGACCCGAAATCGAAGACGATTGGCACAATTTCACGGCTTTGAACCTACCGGAATACCATCCGGCGCGCGATATGCAGGATACTTTTTTCGTGCAAACGGATCCAGAGGAACTGTTGTTGCGCACGCACACTTCCAGCGTTCAGGTTCGATATATGGAAAACCACAAACCGCCCATCCGCACCATTTCGCCGGGAAGGGTTTTTCGGAACGAAGCCATTTCCGCAAGGTCACATTGCATTTTTCACCAAGTGGAAGGCTTGTACATTGACAAGGACGTTTCATTTGCCGATTTGAAACAAACCTTGCTTTATTTCACCGAGCAATTGTTCGGGAAATCAAAAATCCGGTTGCGGCCGTCCTATTTTCCGTTCACCGAACCCAGTGCCGAAGTCGACATTTATTGGGGTCTAAAAACCGAAACGGATTACCGTATCACCAAAGGAACGGGCTGGTTGGAAATTATGGGCTGCGGAATGGTGGACCCGAATGTGTTGAAGAACTGCAAAATCGACCCGAACGAATATTCCGGTTTTGCTTTTGGAATGGGGATTGAACGCATCGCAATGTTGCTGTATCAAATCGATGACATTCGGTTGTTCTATGAAAACGATGTGCGGTTTTTGGAACAGTTTGGGTCGGTTGTTTAAAGTTCTCGCAAATTCTTATATTTGAAGGTGTTCAAAAAAAATGAAAATGAGAAAACTACTACGAGTAATTCTTTCGGCATTCTTTTTATTCCTGTTTGTTCAAGCAACCGCCCAAAATGTTCCGCAATTAATATGGGCAAAAGAATTTATACATTCAAAAATTGAAATCGGTAGTTCCGGGAATGTGTATATTTCTGGAATATTCACAGGAACAAGGGATTTTGATCCCGACGCCAGTGTTTTCAATCTAACCTCTTCTGGCGAAAGTGATATCTACATCGGCAAAGCAGATGCGGCCGGAAATTTTCTTTGGGCCAAAAAATTTGGAGGGCCGGGCAATGATTATTTGGCTTATTTTCTCTCGGATGCTTCCAACAATCTTTATGTCACAGGAAGCTTTCATGGAACTGTTGATTTTGATCCGGGCTCGGGGGTATTTAATTTAACTTCTGTTGGCAACCGCGATGTTTATATTGCCAAGTTTGATTCTTTGGGCAATTTTGTTTGGGCCCGACAGCTAGGAGGGAACTACAATTACGACGCGGCTAGTTCGTTGGCCGTGGATGCTTTAGGTAATGTTTATATAACTGGTCGTTTTAAATATACTGTTGATTTTGATCCGGGCTCCGGAACATTTGATCTTACTTCGGCGGGAGAGGAAGATATCTTTATTTTAAAATTAAACACTTCAGGAAACTTCGTTTGGGCCAATAGATACGGAACGTCCGGTAGTAATTATGAAAGTGGAAATGATATAGAGGTGGACTTATCGGGAAATATTTATACCATTGGAAATTTCAACGGAGCTGTTGACTTTGACCCCGGGCCTGGCACGTTTATTTTAAATTCAACTGTGGGCAGTTCGTTCCTTAGCAAGCTTGACCCATCGGGAAATTTTTTAATGGCCAAACAGGGAGTTTTCGGCTCTAAGCTTGAAATAAGTTCTTCAGGAAATTTTTACACATCAGGTTCATTTCAGGGAACAATAGATTTTAATCCCGATTCGGGAATATTCAACCTTACTTCCGCAGGAGGAACTGATCGATTTGTTCTCAAGTTGGATTCGTCTTGCAATTTTTTATGGGGCAAACGTTGGGGCAATGGCGAATATGATAATTATACATCATTTTGCCTAGACGCAATGGAAAACATTTATCTTGTTGGATCATATTTTGGCACATATGATTTCGATCCGGGACCAGGAACATATACGCTGAGTTCAAATGGAGAAGCCGATGCTTTTATTTGTAAACTTGATTCTCAGGGAGATTATTTATGGACTGCGTCATTTGCGGGGCCGGCACAAACAAATGGTTACGACATTAAATTAGATGCGTCAGGCAATATCTATGCTTCAGGCGATTTTGACGATAACACGGATTTTGATCCTGGCACGGGTGTTTTCACGCTCAATGGAGGACTAGGCTTTTTGATTAAACTAAATGAAAACCTCGATATTCGTGAAAATATCTTTGCTCAAAATTTCAAAATATACCCCAATCCGGTTTCAAGTAATTTAACTATTTCTTCAAAATCGTCTGAAATAGAACAAATCAAAGTTTACGACCTCTTGGGAAGAAAAATTTTGGAACAAATCCCAAATAGATTGAACGTGGTTTTGAATATGGAAAAGCTTGTTTCGGGAATTTATTTTGCCGAGATCACAATTCATGGAAAAACATTTTCCCGTAAAATTGCGAAGAAATAATCGGTAAGCCCTTGATGTTTTTCCTGCGCAAAACCCCGCCTTGCTTTACTTTGTTCCGTTCACAATGACATTTATCTTCCTTTGCGCATTAGCCACTTTGCGAGAAAAAATCTGCTCAATTCAGTTTTTCCGCAATGTTGCTGTATCAAATCGATGACATTCGGTTGTTCTATGAAAACGATGTGCGGTTTTTGGAACAGTTTGGGTCGGTTGTTTAAAGTTCTCGCGGAAGGCGCAATGGAAAATGTGTATATTTGAGTATTCCTAATCTTTAAAATTGTGAGGAATAATTCAAGGGTTTCTTTTACACTTTTCAAGAAAAAGAATCCGTGTTAATCCGCTTTAATCTGTGGAATCCGCGTTTCATCAATTCAACTTTTCCACCAACTTTAAAAAGGTTTTTTTCGGGTTTTTTTGCTCGTACAAAATTTTGTAAACCGCATTGATGATCGGCGTTCTTGCTTTTTTATTTCCTTTTGCTTGGTTGATTTCGTAGGCGCTTTTGGTGGCGTAATAGCCTTCGGCGATCATGCTCATTTCCATCTGGGCACTTTTTACGGTATAGCCTTTCCCGATCATATTTCCGAACATCCGGTTGCGGCTAAAGGTGGAATAGCCCGTCACCAACAAATCGCCCAAATAGGCCGAATCGTTGATGTTGCGTTTCATTTTATAGGTTTTTTTGATGTAGCGTTTCATTTCGCGGATGGCGTTGCTCATCAACACGCTTTGAAAATTATCGCCATACCCCAACCCGTGCGCGATTCCTGCGGCGATGGCATAAATGTTTTTCAGCATCGCGGCATATTCGGTGCCGATAATGTCCTCGCTGGTTTTGCATTTAATGTAATCGTTTCCCAAAACTTCCGCCACCGTTTTGGCGTTGTTTTCGTCGGCGCAGGCAATGGTTAAATAAGAAAGGCGTTCCAAGGCAACTTCTTCGGCGTGGCAAGGCCCGGTAATGACTCCGATATTTTCGAACGGCACCGCATAGTTTTCATGGAAGTGTTCGCCGACAATGAGGCTGCTTTCGGGAACGATGCCTTTGATAGCGCTAAAAATAACCTTGTCTTTTAGCGGAATGGTCAATTTTTCCAGTTCGTTGTTCAAAAAAGCCGATGGAATGGCAAAAATCAAAAAATCGGCCGCGGAAACGGCTTCGTTGATGTCGTTGGTCAATTTTAATTGTGAAACATCAAACTCCACAGAGCTGAGGTAGTTCGGGTTGTGTTCTTCTTTTTTGATGTGCTCGATCGCTTGCGCGTTTCGCATGTACCAATGTACCTGTTCCAAGTTTTCGCACAGCATTTTCACAAGGGCCGTGGCCCAACTTCCTCCACCAATTACCGCAAATGTGTTTTTCATAATAATTTCAATCTAAATAATTACCCAATGGCTTTGCTCCGGGATTTTCATATTTACCTCCCCTTGGGGGAGGTCGGAATTGCCTTTTTTGCAATTCCGGGTGGGGTAAAAATACGGAAAATTTAGGTCTTCAACCGGAAACACATTATCTATAAAAATTCATTTCATCCAAATATTTCCACGCTTCGTAGGGCAAAAGTGGCCGGATATTTTTTCCTTCCTTGATGGAATTTCGGATAAAAGACGCTGAAATTTCGATCATGGGCGCATCGATAAAATGTACTTTTGGGTGGTTTTTCATCGGATAATCGTCCGTTTCGGTCGAAATTCTTGGATAAACGAACAAATCGCAGCGTTCCAAAATAGCATCGTGGTTTTTCCATTTGTGGAAACTGCGCAAATTGTCTTCGCCCATAATCAACGAAAATGAATTTTTGGGGTATTTT
>DASSWG010000078.1:0-25604 GCA_035705295.1 Flavobacteriaceae bacterium | reverse complement strand
GCCTTCGCAATGCATCGGGCAGTAATAGATATTAGACTTGAGATTTGAGATTTGAGATTTTTGAACTTTTCCAAAGTTTGAAACTTTGGAAAAGTTCTCCTCTTCGCCCGGAAGATGGATTTGATAATTCCCTCCCGCTTCCTGCAATGCTTTTTGAAAAGTTTCGAGTTCGATATGGGTTTCCATTTCAATTTCGGCTTCCGCTTTTTCCAAATCCACCGAAGCGTTTTTTACGCCTTTTACATTGTTCAAGGTTTTTTCGACATGCGAACGGCAACCGTTGCAGGTCATTCCGGATATTTTATAATTCCTGCGAAGGCAGGAATCTTGTTCTTTATTTTCCATAGTTTTCTTATTCCTTTCAAAATATAGGATCTTTTTCATCCCCAACGAAAACGGGTTGTGTTTTAATGTTCTAAATGTTCGTTCAAAAGATTCCTGCCTTCGCAGGAATTTGCTACATCCTTCCCGGGTAAATCCGTAAGTAAACTTGTGCTCCAACCGGCGTTTCGCCATATACATTTTCCAATCCGTTGGGCGTAACATATAATCTTCCTTGAATTCCCACCGAAAAATTGGTGTCCCATTCGTTGAACAGCTTTTGTTGCAGGCCGAGCGCAACAGCATTTATATTGTATAATTCTCCGTGTCCGTATATTTCTTCGTTCAGCAACAAGTCTTCCGTGGATTTTTGTACCCATTCGTACCGTCCGTAAATAGAAGTGTTGTTTAACCTCAGCGCGCTTTCCAACAAAATGGAATGACTATCGGCATGATGGCCGGTAATACTGTTGTTATAGCCCCAAACCAAAGTGGAATTCAAAAACTTATTTTCACCCAGTTGTACCGCATGAATTGCAGAAGCCGTACTGCGGTTCACATCTTCGCGCGGGCCGATGGCATGCACATCGTTCAACCAAGCTTGGGAAACTTGAAAAGCCCAATTTTCCGAGGGGTTATAGGACAAACGCACCGATTGCGAATTGAACCGCGGTTCATCGAACCCATAGCGTTCTTCGTTGGGTTCGGTTCCGGTAAAAAGCGAACCTTCCACCTTAAAATCCTTGTATTGAAACCCTAGTGTCGCTACTCCAAAAGTAACGTGTGTGGCGTCCTGCCAATGATGCCCCAGTGGCGTGTTCGAATTATAAATTCCCGAAGGCCGGTGCATAAACGCCACCGGTCCTAAAGCCGGTTCCCCGGGATAGCCCAAATATACAAAGCCCAAAATATCTTCCGAAAATGCATGTTTATAGGAAACCGAGAGTTCTGAAAATAAATCGTGCGGATGTTGGTGATCGACCAACGGGCGATCGTTCCATGTTTCTCCCGACTGGAACAAGAGCGGATAGCCTGCACCGCCGACGGTCAAAGCTTCCAAGGAAAGCATGGCGCTAAAGCTAAAAAGGCCGTTTTTGCCCACTTTTGTCTGTCCCATTCCCATAATCCAGTTGGTGGAACCAAGTTTTTCATCGCCACGGGTTCCTTTGTCAAAAACATCTTGTTTTGTGTAACGCAAAAACACATTTCCGTGCAACATATACATCCAATTTTCCGAATGAAACATGTAGCCATATCGCGGAGCTGCATCTGGCAACCAGCCCGTTCCGGAACCCCGGCGGGAAACACTGGGGTTTTCGTTCATCATCATTGTTGAATCCTGCTGGGGATGCATCATTTTCATTTCGGACGATTTTTCCATTTCGTCCATGTTGTGGTGTTTGTGTTTGGATTTTTCTTCTTGGGCGGAAAGAAGAGTTGTTCCCAATAGAAAAACAAACAATAAAAAGAATTTGCGTAGCATGGTTCGTATTTTTATTCAAAATTACGGTAAACCGAGAGCAACGACTTTTAATATTATGGTAAAAACTTATGGGTTTATGGTAGGCGCGAATTAATGCGAATGGAACGAATTTTTTCGAATTTGAACTTTGGAAAAGTTCACTCTCCAATTATTTTTTTGCGATGTTCAAAACCCCAGTTTGCGAGGTTTGATATTATCGGATTTAAACTTTGTCCATATTCGGTGAGTTCATATTGGACGGTTACGGGTTGTGTGTCCAGAACCGTTCTTGTAATAAGCTGGTTTATTTCCATATCCTTTAATTCCCGGCTCAACATTTTCCCTGAAATTCCTTTTACGTCCCTTAGAATTTCAGAATATCTTTTTTTGCCGAAGCTGAGGGAAGTGACGATCGAAATTTTCCATTTACCATGTAGCACGTCCATTGCGTCATGCACGGCCATAATGGTCTTTTTGCAATCGTGATTTTCTGATTTTTTTTCCATCATACGTTACTTTGTTACCCAAATGTCACTATTACTTTTTGACACCAAAGGACAAAAGTAAACATTATTTCCTGAAATTTGTAGCCTGTAACAATTAAAAACCAAAAGAAATGGATTTAATAGAAAGTCTTAACTGGCGCTACGCCACAAAAAAATTCAGCAACAAAAAATTGTCAGAAGATACCCTACAAAAAATAATCGATGCCATCAATCTTTCTGCATCCTCTGTGGGAATACAGCCTTATCGATTGTTTGTAATAGAAAATAAAAAAATAAGAAAGGAACTGGGCGCAGATTCTTTCAATTCACAGATTGTGGAGTCTTCGCATCTTCTGGTGTTTGCGGCTTATAATTCGGTACAAAAAAACCATATCGAAAATTATATCAAGCGTATTGCAAAAGTGAGGGAAACACCGGAAGAAAGCTTGGTCGATTTTAAGCATAAACTGGACAATTATCTTCTTGGCAGAACAGATGAACAAAATTTTATCTGGTCGTCAAAACAAGCCTATATCGCATTGGGAACCGGACTCATTGCCGCAGCGGACTTACAAGTGGACGCAACCCCGATGGAAGGGTTTAATTCCGAAAAGTTCGATGAAATTTTGGGTTTGAAAGAAAAAGGCCTGAAAAGCATTGTGCTGCTTGCCTTGGGGTATAGGGACGAAGAAAACGATGTTTTTTCCAAACTGAAAAAAGTAAGGTTGCCCAAAGAGGAATTTGTAACTGAAATTGTATGAAAAAACCCGTCAGTCCCGAGCCATCGGGATCAAAAACTGGCGAGTTTTTACATGTTTGCAAGCCATGTCCAACACATTCCTTGTCTAATTTTCGTATCTTTCCTTTTCAAATTTAAGGGGCCTTGAACCGGAATTATTATACATTTTCACGACCGAAAATCAGCCCCAAACAATCAAAAACAAAACAAACATGAACATTCCTTTTTCCATATTGGAACTAGCAAGTGTCGGCGAGGGCGTCACGATTGAAGAAACTTTTAAAAAGAGCCTCGATCTGGCACAAAAAGCCGAAGAATATGGCTACACGCGGTTTTGGCTGGCGGAACATCACAATATGATCAGTATCGCCAGTTCTGCAACGTCAGTGCTGATCGGACATATTGCGGGCGGCACCAAAAAAATTCGAGTGGGTTCCGGCGGAATTATGCTGCCCAATCATTCCCCTTTGATCGTTGCGGAACAATTTGGAACATTGGGAGCTTTGTACCCCAACCGCATAGACTTAGGGTTGGGAAGAGCTCCCGGAACCGATCAAACCACGGCGCACGCAATCCGTTCAGACCGTATGCAGGCGGTATACGCTTTTCCGGATGAAGTCAGCAAAATTCAACAGTATTTTTCTTCCAACAACAGCAATTCAAAAGTCCGTGCCACGGTTGCCGAAGGGGTGGAAGTTCCGATTTATATTTTGGGATCCAGCACCGATAGTGCTCATTTGGCCGCCAGAAAAGGGTTGCCTTATGTTTTTGCCAGCCATTTCGCCCCGACGCACTTGTTCGAGGCGCTCAATATTTACCACAATCAATTTGAAGCTTCCGAAGTTTTGCAGGAACCCTATACCATTGCCGGGCTCAATGTGATCGTTGCGGATACGGACGAAGAAGCCGAACGGATTTCCACCTCCGCCATCCGGATGATGCTCGGGGTGGTGACCCAAAAAATGGAATACATGCAAAAGCCCACGGAAATGACCCCAGACTTACGCGCCATAGCCGAACATCCCGCCCTGCAACAAATGAGGAAATATTCATTTGTGGGCAGTAAAGAAACCGTAAAAGAAAAGACGAAAGAGTTTTTGGAAAAAACCAAGGTCGATGAATTGATGGTCGTTTCCCACATTTATCATCACGAAGACCGGCTGAAATCATATCGGTTGTTTGCGGAGGTTATGGAGGGAATATGAAGAATTTTTGTCGGAATGTTGACGAAACTCCGTGTTATAATAAAGCCAGTTCTACCACCAGTTGCAAACTGGCGGTAGAGGGGCCACATCGGGCAACCAACCCGTTCCGGAACCCCGGCGGTTCAACACCAAACTTTTTCCCATCATCATACCTTGATGATTTTGCATGGAATCTTGTTCCATTCCGTGCATTTGGTGATTTTCCACCCTCTTCATTGGATGGTTTTCAAGACTGCCTTTTTTGTAATGGTCTCCGTGTTCCTGTGCTAAAAGAGGTGTCATCAGGAAGAAAGTAAACAAAATAAAAAGTTTTTTTTTGAATGTGGGGATTTTGTGAGCCATCTTATAATTATTTTAAATCAAAATTACTCACAAACAGGCAAGTGGACTTTTAATATTATGGTAAAACGTTTTGAAGTTTTGCCGAACCCATCAACTTCTCAATTATTTACCTCGCTCAACAAATCTGCCAAATCCAACGGCCGCGTGTACATATCGATCGAGCCGTCTTCTTTTTTTGGCCATTGTTCTTTAGGCCGGTCCCAATAGAGTTCCACTCCGTTTCCGTCCGGGTCGTTCAAATACAGGGCTTCGGAAACGCCGTGGTCGGATGCGCCGGTCAACGGGTAATTTGCTTTTCGCAAGCGTTCAAAAATCAGGGCGAGGTCTTTTCGCTCAGGGTAAACGATGGCGGTGTGGTACAAACCCACCCCGTTTTTTGGGGCGGGCGGGGCGTCTTTGCTGTGCCAGGTATTCAGACCAATATGGTGGTGATAACCGCCTGCTGAGACAAATGCCGCCTGGTCGCCGTACATTGTGGTGACTTCAAAACCCAGCAGATCGCGGTAAAAAGCGAGCGCACGGTCCAAATCGGCCACTTTTAGATGGACGTGGCCAATCCGGGTTTGTGCGGGAAGGGTGTATTTTTCCATTTTTTTGGTCTTATTCCTTGATGAATTCCCCGTCCACTTTGATGGCGACTTCATTGCTTATCAATGCTTCGGGAAAATCATTGCCCACATTGAAATCGAAACGGTCAATGTTGCCAAGCACTTGGAAACCGGCGATTTTTTGACCTTTGTCGTTTTCGATGGTCCCGCGGTACCAAACGTCCATTGTAACGGGTTTTGTAATTCCTTTCAGCGTCAAGTTTCCTTTCACGCGGTAGTGGTTGTCCTCATCGGTCTCTTCAATGGACGTGCTTTTGAAGGTCATTTTCGGGTATTTTTCTACTTCAAAAAAGTCGGCACTTCGCAAGTGGTTGTCGCGCATTTCAATTTCCGTGTCGATGGAATTCACATCGATTTCCACGGTAAATTGTGCATCACTGAAATCTTTTTCGTCGGAAACAATGCTGATTTCAAAAGCGTTGAACAAGCCCTCAACATCAGAAATCGTGTTGTGGACCGTGCTGAAATTCACCTTGGCGTGAGCCTTGTCCACGTTCCAGGTACTTTGTGCGACCATCGAAACGCTGATGAAAAGCGCCACGGTCAATGCGAAAAATTTTTGTGTTGTGTTCATAATGGTTTTGTTTTAGGATTAAAATTTCTTTTAAATATAGTACAAATATCGCTTACTATGTAAGGGTTTCAATTCACATAGGTTAAGAAAAATGGGGATTTTGAATAGTTTGCATTTAATTGCAATTGCCGTCAACATCGCAAGAATCACCTTTCGTTACAATCAACGACGGATTTTCTTTTTCATATTCTTCCCAGGATTTTTCTAGGGTTTCCAAAAATGCTTCGGGCGTTTGTGCTCCGGAAACGGCATATTTATTATTGAACACAAAAAACGGAACGCCGGTCACGCCGATGTTCTTGGCCTGCATTTCGTCTTGTTTCACTTCATAGGCAAAGTCATCCGAAGCCAACATTTCCTTGGTTTCTTTTTCATCCAAACCAATGGAAACACCAATATTCACAAGGGTTTCTAAATCATCTATGTTTTTCTTTTCCGTGAAATGTGCTTTAAACAAAACCTCTTCGATTTCGTTGCCCAAACCTTTGGTTTTTGCGAATTGAATCAATCGGTGCGCGTTCAAGGAATTGGCCAAAATGGATTCTTCAATATTGAATTCCAAACCGACTTCTTTGGCCATTTGGGTCGCGTGGCCCAACATTTGTTTCGTCTGTTCTTCGCTTACGCCTTTGGTTTTTACAAAATATTCCAAGGTGCTGCTGTCGGGTTGGGTTTTTAAATCGGGATCCAGTTGAAAACTGTGCCAAACCACTTCTACTTTGTCTTTCTGTGGAAATTTTTCCAAAGCGGTTTCGAATTTCTTCTTTCCGATGTAACAAAACGGACAGCGTACATCGGACCAAATGTTTATTTGCATTTTCATTATTTTGAGTTTTTGTTCTACAAAGTTCTTGCTTTATTAAAGGAATTCCGTTCACATAGGTTAAGAAAAAAAGTTGCTTTTTGAGGTTTTGGGCAAAGAAGATTTTTGGCCAATCCTCTGTGGCAAAGAGATTCAAGATGGTCTGCCAACTATTTGTATAGTATACCCTAAAAAAACACGGCTATTGGTTTAGTCCCAAGTGATCCACTAATTCCCTTGCGGCAACCCGGCCTGCGCGGTTGGCGCCAATGGTTGATGCAGAGGGACCAAAACCGACTAAATGAATTCGCGGGTCTTTTTCTACTTGTGTAGCTGACTTTCCGGACATTTTTATGCCTCCCTTGTAATTTTTTAAATTTAAAGGTTCCAAATGGTCCAATGAAGGGCGAAAGCCCGTGTTCCAAAAAATCACATCGGCTTGAAGTGTTTTCCCATCTTTCCAGCGAACGCCCTCTTTGGTGATTTCATCAAACATTGGTTTCCATTCCAAAACGCCACGTTCTTTCATTGCACGAACTGCTGGGGTGATAGGCAATCCGGTTACACTAACGACCGATTTTGGCGGTAAGCCCTTTCGCACGCGCTCGTCCACCATAGCGACCGCTTCCCTTCCTTTTTCTTGGGTAAATTCGTATTCCCTAAAATCCGGTGGGCGGCGCGTAACCCAAGTCGTGGTTGTTACTTTTGAAATCTCATCCAACATTTGAATGGCAGATATACCACCACCAACAATAATAACGTGCTTCCCTTTGAATGCTTCGGCGTTTTTATATTCACCGGTATGCAGTTGCCAACCTTGAAATTTGTCCCAGCCCGGATATTTTGGACAACTGGGCGACTTCCAGGTTCCGGTGGCATTGATGATTCCACGGCTACTGAATTGTGGCCCGTTTGTCCTGACGATAAACCGTCCATTTCGTTCAATCACTTCTTGCACCCTGACCGGGCGAACGACGGGCAATTCAAAATCTTTCTCGTATTTCCCATAATATTCCGGAACGGCTACGTTGGCTTGCACTTCGGCATCTTCCGTATTGGTGGCATCGTCAAAATGCATTCCCGGTAAATCATTAATGCCGTTTACCCGATTTAGGGTGAGCGAGTCCCACCGGTGTTGCCAAGCCCCACCTGGGCCAAATTCATCGTCCAGCACCACAAAACCTTTGCCCGGCGCGATTCCCCGCTTTTTTAAATGATAAGCCGCCGATAATCCTGCCTGACCGGCGCCAATAACCACAATATCAGCCTTTATGAATACATTGGGCTGCTTTTTCTGTTCCGTTATTGCTTCGTTTTCTTCCATTTTTCCTCTATTATATTTAAGAGGCCTCGTTTATCTAAGTTTGCTTTTTTGCGAATAACCACGTTTCAACTTTTCGAAATCATTCCACCGGAATAAAAATCGATTTTCGTTTTTGCGGCTTTAGGTTTCGTGTTTTGTGGCCTTTGCCTTCGACATCTTCTACCAAAAGGATTTCCCCGGCTTTGAAAATTCGTTTTTTGCCCAGGGAAGTTTCAATTTCTATTTCGCCGTCCAGCAGGATGATGTACTGTTTTTGTGGGGCGTTGTGAAAATCGTAATCGTAGGAAGGCAAAACTTCACGAAAAATCAACCTCTTTGCGGGAAGAAGTTCGGAAAGCGCACCTATTTCGCCACTTTCTTTTAGTGGGATAAAAATATCCTCAAATTGGCTGTCGCCATTCTGGTCGGTGTATATGCGGGTTATTGGGAACATATTCTTTGGGTGTTAAAGTTATTTTTTTTAACCGCAAAGGACTCAAAGGTATACGCAAAGGTCGCAAAGTCAAAAAACTATTTATCTTGGTGTCCTTTGCGGTATTTCTTAGCGCTCCCTGCCTGCCGGCAGGCAGGTTTGCGGTTAAAATTTCAAACCTATTGATTTAATCCAAGGTTTCAGAAGTCGCAAATTCTTCCATTCTGGTAATGAAGTCGTTTTTTACGGTATAAATCTGCACCCACTTTTGCTTGAGTTCCTTTCCCGATCTTTTTACTTTTTGGTGTTCCTCGCCCAAAACCACGACCATATCCTTTTCACAAATATATTGTTGCGGCTCAAAACGGATGATTTCCGTTCGGGTAAGGATATTTTCAATAAATGTCCTAGCGCCTTCGATACCTTCAAACCTGCTTTTGGGGATGATTTGGGTACCGTGGTAAATCCATACGGTATCAGTAGAAACGGTCTGTAGGAATTTCTCGATATCCCCGCTGGAAAATGCCGAAAACATTTTTTCCACTACCGCTTTTGCTGAATTGTTGTTTGCTTTCATTTTTGTTTGTTTTTTAATGTGAAATTGCCCGTCGCGGATAGGTTTAAAAAATCAACTCATTCGCCAAATCAATCTCTTCCTGTGAAATCGTATGGGGTCGGTTTTCGTAAATTTTTACCTGTAAGTTTGCGTTCATTTTTTTCAATATTTTGGTGCTTTCTTCAATCCGCTCCAAAGGCACGTGCGGATCGGGGTTTCCTGTGCTGAGGAAAATGGGCGTTCCCTCAAAATCCCCGGAATAGTTTCCTTCGTAGATTTTATCGCCGATCAATCCGCCGGTGAACGCGACAATCCCACCGTATTTTTTGGCATTTCGGGTTACAAATTCCAAAGTCAAACAGGCGCCTTGCGAAAAGCCCAGGAAATAAATATTTTCTGCGGGAATGCCTTGTTCCACAACTTCGTCCGTCAATTCTTTCAACAAACCCAATGCCGATGACAGCCAAGGTTCGTTTTGTCCGGGCGGGGCCAAAAAGGAATACGGGTACCAGGTGTGGTTTGTCGCTTGTGGGGCGAGCAAAGCAAAATCACTGATGTTCAAATGCGTTGCCAAGCCCAAAATATCTTGTGCATCGGCACCACGACCGTGCAATAGAATTAGTGCTTTTTCGGCTTCATTTATTGGTTTTCCGGCGGTATAGATGTTTTTTGTGTGCATTTCAGTGTTTTTCTGCGCTTAAATTTTTTAATGATTTTTGCGGATATTCCACTTACAATGATGCCCCGGAATGGTTTCCCCCGTTTCGCAAGCGTTCAAAAACATTCCCGTTTTCATTATGGCACTGATTATAGGTTTCGTTTGTTGGCTTCAATTGAGATAAATTCCGGCAAATAGTTTGGCGTACATCCTTTTGAAACTTTATCTCCTTTGTATAGACCCGTTTTCTTCCCCAGTTCGATAGAGCGGGTGCGGTATTTTTCGTCATAAACGCCAATCCACCCCGCCGTGAAATTCATAACCCATTGAACTTCGGGCACTTCCTCCCCAATTTTGGATTCTATTTCGGAAAGCAGGTTTTGGGTATTGTCGGGTGGGGTTTGGCCGGTCCATCTCAACCGCCCTTGATAATACCAATAAGTTCGTCTTTGCAATGCGGAAGGACTGTTTTCCCAGGCTTCCATCAATGCAATGGTCTTTTTGGATTTGGTGAGTTGATTGGCCATTAACCAATCCATCAACTGGTTTCGTTCCTCATAGTTGTGGGTTTGCATATCCTTATCCAGTTTGTTGAGCAAATCTTCTGAGAGTGGTTTGTTGTCCATAATCAAGATTGCCAACAGCTTGGGCAAAAATCCGCCCGTTGACCATAATTCCATAGCCAGTTCGTGGTCTTTTTTGATGTCTTTTACGATTTTTCGCAAGTCGCCAAGCTTGGTTTTTCCATTGATCCGGCGTAGGATGTTTTCTGCTTTTGAAGAGGGTTTCATAACTGTCACTTTACTTTTTAATTCACTTGCCATTACCCCAAACCGCGCTTGTCGAACAACACATCCTGCAATTCAACATTTTTGTGCAGCATTCTGTTTGCAAAAGGACATAATGGGATTATTTTCAAATTGTTTTCGCGGGCGTGCTCCACGGTTTTCAAAAGCAATTTTTCACCAAAGCCTTTTCCCGAAAATTCGGGATCCACTTCGGTGTGGTCGATGATGAATTTTTCCCCGCCCGCCCAGGTATAGGTCATTTCGCCCGCAAATTTGCCGTCTTCGTATATAGCGAACCGGCCTTTTTTGCCGTTGTCTTCCTGTTTGATTTCTATCATAGCTTCTTTTGTATGCTCAGGGCACCCGAGGGGCATTTTGATACTTGGTCGATCAATTCTTTAGAGGTCGCATTTTCGGGTTTTATCCAAGGCCGTTCTTTCGGGTTGTACACCTTGGGCAAGGTTTTTACGCAAATGCCCGAATGGATGCACTTTTCGGGTTTCCACAGGATGGTGATTTCGCCGTTGGAATATCCTATTGTTTTCATAGTTTATTTTTTTGTAAGAATGTCCATTATTTGTGTAGGTGAAAATATTGTAATCAATTTATTACCTGACATAGGACAAAAGGACGTAAGACTTAGGATATCTTATGTAAAAACCTGGTAAACAGAATTGAGAATCAATTCATTTAGATCACTCTTTTTAGTCTTATGTCCTACGTCCAAAAGTCCTATGTCTGGATACTACAAGGCTTATTTTCACAATATTCGTGATGGTCCCTAAAATTATTGGGAACGTTTAATATGTTCACCCTATAAAGTTAATCATTTTACCACTTCCGTATTGATTTCTATCGGGTTGCTCAGTATTTTGTGGATTGGGCAGGTGTTGGCCACTTTGAGCAAGCGTGATTTTTGGTCATCGTCAAGGTTCCCTACAAAATCTATTTTCCGGTTGATGATGGTTTTGTTTTCCTTTTCGTCCCTTTCCAATGCTATTTCGAGTTGTACTTCCTCCAAATCCCATTCTTTACGGTCGGCGTACATTTTTACCGTTGCACTGGTGCAAGTTGCCAGGGCGGATGCCAATAATTCCTTTGGGGAAAACCCCAAATCTTTCCCTCCTTTGTCCACCGGTTCGTCGGCGATGACGACATTTCCGGTAGGGGATTTTATTTCAACCTTGTAAAGTTCCTGTTTGATACTCGATGTTATTTTTGCCATAATAATATTTTTTTGGTGAGTGATGAATAATAGGTCAATCCTGTCCTAAACAAATTTCCCTTTTAGAAAAAGGGTTCAATTTTGGCTATTTTTCTTTTTTGCATTGCCCAAAAAAGAAACAAAAAAGTCTAGGGCAGACGAAACTTTTGCCAAATTTATCGTTCGATGCCTAAATTTTATAAACTCGCCTTCACTTTTGGCCTTCCATTCAAAAATAGCGTTTGGCTCAAACAATATAAAATTTTTAACGGCATTTTCACTTCAAATTTTAGGCAAAATCTTCGTAAGCCCATTTACGATCCAATTTTAAAATCAGCCTTCCACTTGATAAAAATATTTTCAACTATAACAATACTGTAGATTTTCAATAAAAACCAAAAACATTTGAATAATTGACCCTACTTTCTTTCCGTCAAAAGCCGGCTTGCACTGTCCGAGGCACATATCAGTCCGACTGCCAACATAATTACGTCTTTCAACACCAACCGGCCCGCGCCGGACAAATAGGGGAACCCATATTGCGGCGTGGGAAAATCCCCGCCAAGGTTTGGGACGTACACCTCTGGCGTGGTAATCAAAAATGATAAAGTGACCAATGACATCCCAAAAGTGAGCAGCCCGCCCATCAGCCCGATTTTGGGATACCAAATCCCCAAAAAGGTCAGTAATCCAATGATTATGATCACCGTTCCCAAACCGTAAGCAAAAAAGTAGGTTCCGTTTTCTTTATGCCAATCCACGTTTTTTTGGACGGTTTTTCCCTCTGGGTTTTTATAGGCTTTGTATTCCGGCGCTTCTTTGTTATAAAAGAAGGCCATCAACGGGCTGTTGGCCACAAAAAGGACAATTCCGTCCGCTTCATATTGAAAGGCTTTGAGACCGCCGATCCATACCATTACGATCAATATTGCTATTCTCGCCAGGTTGATGAAATTGGATTGGCTATCCGCTAAATAGGTGATAATTTTGTTCATTTTCCTTTATCAATGTTTCTCGTTAAAAAGCTTATATGTTGCCATAACTATTCGATTCCCCACCATCAATGGCAAGGGTTTGTCCATTGACATAAGAGGCACCCGTGATGATGATGGTTTTGTTTTCTAGATTTTTCATTTTGTTATTGTTTTAGTTGTTGTTTGTTAAATTTAATTTGATCTGTCGGAATTATCCCACAAACAAAAAATTATGTAACTAATCAGTGTGTTTAAATGCTTGTTTGACAAAGATTTAATAACCGCAAAGGCGCCAAGAAAAAATACGCAAAGGACGCAAAGATTTGAAAATCAGTTTGTAATACTTGGCGAACTTTGCGTAAACTTTGCTATCTCTGCGGTTAAAAATTCTTATCTATCTATATTTCAAATAACTATGTTAGGATTGTTCGGATTGATTAGTTACAAAATTATTGGTACTCAAGGCTTTTTCCGTTTCCTCGATTGGTTTCCGGCGGTATGTATGTTTTTTTGGAATAGGTGTTTTGAGTAGTCGAATCCCCAATTAACCAATCCCGAATTAACTAAACCCTAATTTCCGGCAAGCGTTTTTCGATCATCTCCCGTTTCGGTTCCAACCAAGGCGGCAATACCAGTTTTTGCCCCAGTTTGTCGGCATCTTCGTCCACGACATAGCCCGGTCCGTCGGTGGCGATTTCAAACAAAACCCCGCCCGGCGACCTGAAATAGACCGAGTGGAACCAGAAACGATCAATATATTCGGTAGGATGCAGGCCCAATTCAAGGACCTTTTTCCGCATTGCTGCCAATTCTTCATCGTTTTTGGCACGAAAAGCCACGTGGTGGATGATGCCCCGCCCATTGGCCGAGGGTTTGGGATCGATGGTTTCAATAATCACGGAGCTGCCAAAAGGCGCGTCGGTGGTGTAGAGTTTTTGCTTGCCTTTTTCACCAGCCAAGTTGAACCCAAAGACCTCTTCCAAAACTTTTGCCGTGGGTTCGGCTTCTCTCAACTGCAAGGTCGTGCCCCAAAATCCGCGGATTCCATATTCTTCGGGAACCGTTCCTTTTGACCAGGCGGGTAAATTGTTTGTTTTTTCGTCAAAAACGAGTTCCAACTGCATCAAATCGGGGTCTTTGAACCGCCAGATTGTTTTGCCAAAACGTTCTGTAGGGCCTTCAAAATCAATTTCCTCTTCGCCGAAGCGTTCCGCCCAGAAATCCATCGAAGTGGTCGGAACGGCCAAGCCCACGGATACCGCTTCGCCCATTCCGGGTTTGCCCTGAGCGGCCATCGGCCAGGGGAAAAAAGTAAGCCCGGATCCGGGATCGCCCTCGGCATTGCCATAAAATAAGTGGTAGGTGCCGGGGTCGTCCTGGTTCACGGATTTCTTGACCAAACGCATCCCCAGTTTTTTGACATAAAAATCGGCGTTTCGTTGGGCATCGCCCGAAAGCGCGGTGATGTGGTGGATGCCATTGTGATGTGGTTTC
This sequence comes from Flavobacteriaceae bacterium, assembly GCA_035705295.1. Classification (GTDB taxonomy): domain Bacteria; phylum Bacteroidota; class Bacteroidia; order Flavobacteriales; family Flavobacteriaceae; genus DASSWG01. Next base: position 11,656 of record DASSWG010000078.1, on the reverse strand, counting down.
ATAATTTAAAGTAGAAAGCCAATACCCCGAAGATCATTCCAAAGAGTATTCGATCATTTCCTACAAAAGTTTCATTTCCAAGCGTTGATGATGAAGAGATGGCCATAAAAATTCTTGTTTATAGTAAATAATCTTATTAATGAACTCGTTTAATCTGAGCGAATGGGAATTATGCTGTTTTTCCCATGACCATTTGAAAACGAATTATTTCGATTTCGATACCAGGGGAGAATCACCAATCAAATATACAAAATTTCGTCCCATTTCGTTCAAAAACCGTCACTATATCAACAAATAGGTTAGGTAGGCGATGTACATACATACGAACACGATACCGCCCCACCGATTCAGTTGTCCCTTTTTTTCGGTAAGGATAAACAAAACCAAAAGTAAGCTTGCCGCAATGTTCACGAAGATGTCAAAAAAAGAATTGTCGGCCAGGCGAACGGGCAACACCGTAGCGGAAATCCCGAGAATAAAAAAAATATTGAAGATATTGGAACCCACCACATTGCCAATGGCAATATCCACATTCTTTTTTCTTACGGCCACCACAGAAGTGGCAAGTTCGGGAAGGGAAGTTCCGATGGAAACCACCGTTAAACCGATAACCCTTTCCGATAGGCCAAAAGCCTGGGCGAGCTCTACGGCGCTGTTCACGATCAACTGTCCGCCCCCTACCAAACCCGCAAGGCCTAAAACAATGAACAAAATTGCTTTTGCGGTGGAGTAATCTTTGGTTTCTATTTCCTCTTTTTTGGTATTTTTATTGGCCAAAACCATATTGTAAACCAAGAAAATGCTAAAGAAAAGCAACAAAATAATCGCATCGGAACGGGTAATGGTATTGCGAAGGCTTCCGTCAAGAAAAATATCAGCGCCCATTACAAGCACGCAAATCCCTGCGAGCAAACTTAAGGGGATTTCCAGCAATGTAGTGGTTTTGTTGACCGTTAATGGGTAAATTAAGGAACAGATCCCCAATACAGCGAGAACATTGAAGATATTGCTTCCTATCACATTTCCCAAAACTATTTCACTACTCCCTTCCGTTGCCGCAAAAACATTCACTGCCAATTCGGGAGCCGAAGTTCCGAAGGCAACGATGGTCAATCCGATCACAATGCTCGGCACCCCATTTTTTACTGCCAAACTCGATGCGGCATCTACCAATTTAGTCGCGCCCCAAATCAGGGCAACAAATCCGGCCAGTAAAATCAAAATAGTTATAAACACCCTTCGTCTGTTTTTAAATTTTAAAGGCTAAAAATAGTGAAAATATATTGCTCGTTTTAAAGCCACATAACAAAAAGTATTTTCACAAAAAGCCCCCAACCCGGAAACATCCGTGAAGGGGGTTCATATTAAAGTGATTGTACTGGATTATATGCAAAAAAGCGATCAAAAATGGCCGAAAAGTATTGCTAAAATCTTCGCCATTGTTTTCAATAGGGGCGTTGAAACTTCGAAATTCCCCTTTTTACATCTTGATCCATAGCGGTCCGTTTTTGGATTCCTGTTTCTTGATTTTCCCTTCGGAAACCAATCCTTCCAAGGAATTTTCTGCTGTGTCCATATTTTTTCCGCTTATTTCGGCAAACTCCCTCGTGGTATAGGTGGGGTACAAATTGAACAGATTTTCGGGCGAAGTGTCGATTTCTTGTTTTTTCGCTTCGGGATAGAGCTTTAAAAGCGTTTCCCCGTATTTTTCATAGGGTTTTGACCCGTAAACCAAAAGCCGGTTGCCTTCTTCATCGGCAAAGAAAATCGTTGGAAACCCCCGGACGCCCATTTGTTTTTTCAATTCCAAATCCTCTTCGAAGCGTTCCCTGGCTTTTCCTTCATAATCAGTTTTAAACTGCCGGACATCCAAGTTTGAAGCCTCCGCGGCTTCTTTCAGGTGTTCCCATTTGGAAATGTTTTTCTTTTCCAAAAACAACATTTCCCTAACTTTCCTCATAAAGGAAACGGCTTTTTCCGCATCCTGCATTTGCGCGGCCTTAAAGGCAACGGACGGCGGATAGGAAGAATCCAACGGGTCTTCCAACCACACATCGCCATCGATGGGCATTTGGTAAAAACCGCTTGCTTCTTCCCAATGTTCCGCCACGCTTTCGGGGCCGCTCACATCGCTTCCACCGTAGTTTTCCCAACCGCTTAGCAAACCGCCCATGCGGTATTCCATATCGAAAATATCGCCGTATTCCAGTTTCAACTTGCGCAGTTGGGGTTCGATGCCCCAACAGGAAGAGCAGATGGGATCGGTAAAGTAAAGCAGGCGAATGGGTTTTTTGTCCGCCTGCAGGTTTACCATCGTTTCCCCGGTCGTGGTGCCGGGAATTTCGCATACCCCCGTTTCGGGGTCGCAATACATTGGATTTTTATTCTCGTTCATAATATCGTGTAATTTATTGACCAAAAGAAAGAAGGTAAAAAGTGTTAACTTTTTTCAGGACGTGACAGGGAGGTCCTATGTCCTACATTCTTCCATTATGCTTGCTTCACGAACTGTAATTCGGCGCTCAAGCGCACATCGTCGCTCACCATCACGCCACCAGTTTCGAGTGCTGTGTTCCAGTTGAGGCCCCAGTCTTTGCGGTTTATTTTCCCGTTGATGGAAAAGCCCACTTTTTCGTTTCCGTATGGGTCTTTCATAAACCCACCGAAATCGGTGTCCAATACCACTTCTTTTTTCACGCCTTTCATTCCGAGTATTCCTTTCAATTGGTAATTGTCCTCATCGAGCTTGTTGAGTTCGGTGCTTTCAAAAGTGATTTGATTATGACTTTCGGCATCGAAAAAATCGGCGCTTTTCAAATGCTTGTCGCGGTCGGCGTTGTTGGTGCTGATGGATCCGGCATCGATATTGGCAGAAACTTTTGCATTGCTAAAATTTTCGCCATCGCTTTCAATGGAGGCGTTAAAGTCTCGAAATTCCCCTTTTACGTTGGAGATCATCAGGTGTTTTACTTTGAATGTCAATTCGCTGTGTGCGGGATCGAGTTCCCACTTTGTTTTTGTTGTGTTCATGATTTTATGTTTTAAAGTTTAATGATACAAAGGTCGGACAGGAATTCTTGGATTTCGTTCACATAGGTTAAGAAAGAGGAATTGAATTCTTTTTCCCAGAAAGTTATGACATTATATGCATAGAAACATCGATGTATGAATATTTTAACCTTTTTTTTAAAAACCATTCCTTATTTGGTATTGGGCCGATATTCTTGAACTAAATTTATTGTCAACTTAAAAAGTAAACAAAGGCTTGTAGAGAAAACCGCTCAAAACTTCTTATTTTTGAGCGGAATGGAAACCGCGGTTTTTTTTCGAAATAACCAATTTTTCACCTTATGGGAATATCGATCGAATTGATTTTGCTGACCCTTTCCGTCCTTTTTTTCCTTAGTATTTTGGCGGGAAAAGCCGGGTATAAATTTGGGGTGCCCGCTTTATTGTTGTTCTTGGCAGTGGGAATGATTTTTGGCAACGATGGCGTGGGGATTGAATTCCAAAATATTCAAGTTGCACAAATAATTGGCTCCGTGGCCTTGTGCATCATTCTTTTTTCGGGCGGGATGGACACCAAAATCGCCGATATCAAACCCATTTTGCCACAAGGGATCATATTGGCGACCGTAGGGGTTCTTTTGACGGCAATCTTTACAGGCCTGGCCATTTGGTATATTTTTGGTGCGACCGTTGAATCCGCAGGCATTGGTTTTGTTTCTTCTTTGTTGCTCGCCGCCACCATGTCTTCCACCGATTCGGCATCGGTTTTTTCCATTTTGCGCTCCAGGGGGTTGAACCTAAAAAACAACCTAAAGCCCATGCTCGAACTGGAAAGCGGGAGCAACGACCCCATGGCCTACGTGCTCACCATCACTTTGATCGGGCTCGTGGGATTGGGCTCCCAACCGGATTATGTGTCAGCTGTTTTGAACCTGTTCTTACAACTGATCATTGGCGGGGTCGCAGGATTTATACTGGGTAAACTGGCGGTTTATACCATCAACCATCTTAAAATCGACAACAAATCGCTCTACCCGATTTTGGTGTTCACTTTTTGTATTTTTATTTTCTCACTGACCTATTTTATCAAAGGAAACGGTTTTTTGGCCGTGTATGTCGGTGGGTTGGTGATCGGGAATTCCCGGTTTGTGCACAAACGTTCGGCACTGAATTTCTTTGACGGAATGGCCTGGATGAGCCAACTCCTGATGTTCCTGACATTGGGATTGCTGGTCAACCCCTCGGAACTCGTCCCCATTATTGTGCCCGGGTTGATCATTAGTTTTTTGATGATTTTTATCACCCGGCCTTTGAGCGTTTTCCTTTGTTTGCTCCCTTTTCGGAAAATGGGCTTTAAAGACAAAACTTTTGTCTCCTGGGTGGGCCTGAGAGGGGCGGTGCCCATTATTTTCGCCATTCTGGTGCTTGCGGCAGAAGTGCCCAACTCCCGGTTGATGTTCAACATTGTGTTTTTCTGCACGCTGGTTTCTTTGGTGGTGCAGGGCACGACCTTGGCGCAAGTGGCAAAATGGCTCGGCCTTGCGAAACCACCCGATGACATCAAAACACTCGAAAATTTCGATGTGGAGTTTTCGGATGAAATAAAATCGGTTACCTCCGAAATAAAAGTGACCGAAAACGCCCTGCTCAACGGCAACCACCTGATGGACTTGCGGCTTCCCGAAAAAACCATCGTGGTGATGGTGAAACGCGATGGGAAATACTTCGTCCCGAACGGAAAAACCACCTTGTATGCCGGCGATATGTTGTTGGTGATCACCGATGATTACACAGCTTTGCGCGAAACCTACCAGCGGTTGGGGATGCCGTTTTGAATTTAACTTTTCCAAAGTTCAAAACTTTGGAAAAGTTTTACTTATACGCGATTTCCTTTCGGATGCGGCTCAACGACTGCGGTTTGATGCCGAGGTAGGAAGCGATGAGGTATTGCGGGATGCGCTGGATGAAATGCGGGTACAATCTTGAAAACTCAAGGTAGCGATGTTCGGCATCCTCGCTGTTGGTTTTCGCGATGCGGTAGTGCAAATGCGCCAAGGTGGTTTGGAGCAAAATCCGAAAATAACGGTCCCACAACGGATGGGTTTCGCAGAGCAATTCGAAATTTTGCCTGCTGAGCATCAATACCCGTGTAGGTTCCAAAGTTTCGATGGAGGAAACTGCGGGTTTGTCGGCAAAATAACTTGCCGCATCGGTGATCCAATAATTTTCAATGGCGAACTGGATGGCGTTTTTGTCGCCTTTTTCGTTGATGTAATACGAATAACAAGAGCCTTCCAGAATAAAATATTGATAATTACAGGGTTTCCCCGGTTCTGTAAAAAACTCCTTTTTGTCGAATGATTTTTCAAATGCCAACTCCCCGAATTGGGCATAAGCGGCTTCGGGAAGGGGTTCTCCCAGGGTTTTTCCGATGGTGGTTTTTAGGTTTTGGTGGGACATGGTTGCTGGTTGCTTGATTGGGAACACAAGATAAGCATTTTAAAAAAGTTCAACCTATCTGCATTTTAAGGTATTCCAACGCCACAACCTCATCCTGCTCAATGGCCATTTCCACGGCGGTCTTGGCGGTTTCCAACAGGTGCTCGGATTGGGCTTTGAGTTGGAAGCTTTTTTCCACCAAACCGGCGATTTTTTTTTGTTTGTCGAAGTTGATTATCGAAACCTCCACATTTTCAATTTCCCTGCACAAGTTTGGAGGAAAACAAGTTCCAATCCGTATCAGATTGGCGAACGGTTTTATCGAAGAGTTCCTTGATTTTTTTCATTCAATTATGATTTTGTGCTTTTCTGTCGTATAGTTTCTTTAACAGATTTTCCATTTCACTTCACAATCGTCCGAAACGTCAAATTCACCCTGGGTGTTTTAATCAATTTTGTGGGCGGCAAGCGGTGCAACCAATGGGCTTGGGTTTCTCCTTTCATCACGAGCAAACTGCCGTTTTCCAAAACAAGGGAGATTTTTTCTTTGGTTTGTTTGTGTTTAAAAGCGAATTTCCGTTCTGCCCCAAAACTCAAGGAGGCGATGGCGCCTTTTTTCTTTAAGTCTTTTTCGGCATCGCTGTGCCAGGCCATTCCCTCTTCACCGGAATGGTATAAATTCAGCAAGCAGGAATTGAAGGTTTCGCCCGATTCTTGTTCAATGGCTTTTTTCAGTTTCAACAATTCTTTGGTCCACGGCAAGGCTTTTTTCGTGGTGTTGGAATACGTGTATTCAAAAGCCTTGTCGCCATACCACGCCACTTTTCGTTTGGTGATGATTTTTTTGCCATAGATAACGGCCTCATCGTTTTTCCATTCGATGTTTTTCAACAACAATTCAAAATACCGGTCGGCTTCGGTTTTTGAAAACAGTTTTCCGTAATAGTTCACCACGCCATCTTTGGGCAATAGGTTTTGGTTCTTGTCGATTCCGCCAAACAGGTCCATTTTTTCTTTTAACCACAAAGTTCGCAAAGTTTTGCGCAAAGCTTTTGTGGTTTGACCTTACATATTTTCAGTTCTTTTTGCACATTTCTTTTTTTGAAATCCCTGTTTCCCATCATTTCAAAAAGGTGTTCTCCCACCGGCATCCTTTCGAATTTGAGTTCTTCTATGTTGACAGGTACGGTATTGAGTATTGAGCAAGATGTTAGTCTTTAAGCCCCCAAAAGGGGAAAGTTATTAAAACTTCCAAGACGACTTTCGAATTAAAAGTTTAACGAACCTGCCGGCAAGGCAGGTCCCGGATTAACGCATCACAAATTAACGGATCACAACTCATCCAACGTCCCCCGATTTTTAGAAACCTGAATTTTATACTGCGATGGTGTCAATCCGGTCGCTTTTTTGAAATGGGTGGAAAGATAGGCGGCGTTGCCATAGCCCAAAACATCGGCGATTTCGGAAACGTTCAGTTCGTCGTATTCCAACAATTCCTTGATGCGCATAATTTTTACATCGGCTTGGAACTGTTGAATGCTTTTTCCTTCGGTTTTTGTAAACACATGGCTCAAAAAACTGTAATCGCGGTGCAATTTTTCGGTTAAAATGTCCGATAGGTTTTTATTTCCGGAATTTTCTTCTTGATGAACCCAATCGAGAATAAGAGATTTTATTTGATTGGAAATCCGTTGGTGCTTATCGGTGATGAGTTCAAAACCTACTTTTTTCAGTTCTTTCTGAAAATTTTCTTCTTCATAGGAAGACAGGGCTTTTTTCAAATCCACATTTCCCAACGAGACTTTTTCAAATGGGATATTCAGGCGCGCCAAGATTCCTTCCACCGAAGAGATGCAGCGCGGGCAGACCATGTTTTTGATGTGGAGGGAATGCTTTTCCATTTTCAAAAGGAAATTAATCCTGCAAGGTTTTGAAAACCTTGCAGGATTACAAAATTATTTTGTGAAACCCTTACTCCATCCGTTCGTACTTGCAACAAGCGTGCAGGTTTTTGTAAGCCTCGTCCGTTGCTTTGAAGGCTTCGGTATCGTGGCCTACGTTTGCCACCGCTTTTTGCACCGCTTTTGCGGAAGTTTCTTTCGAATTAAAAGTAACGGTCAGCATATCCGATTCCACCTTCCACGATGCTTTCGATACGCCGGAAATGCCTTTTGCCGCGGTTTCGATGCGCTTTTTGCACATTCCGCACTCGCCGGCCACTTCAAACGTTTTGGTTTCCATTGTCGCGGTGGTTTTTGTGCCTGCCGATTTTCCTTCGGAAGTTTCCACTTTCCCATTGGCGCGCTCCACTTTGGTTTTCACGGCGGTATAACTGGCTTTTTCAACGGTTGTCGCCACTTTTTCGGTACTCAGGTTCGCTTCGGCGGGCATCGAAAAGGTCAACAACCCTTTTTGAATGTCGATTTTTATATCTGAAATTCCATCGAATTTCTTAAAGGCATCTTCCAAACCGGATGCACAATACGGGCACCCCAAGCCATTTACATGCACTTCGAATTTATCGGTCTGCGCTTGGCCGACCGTGGTGAACAATGCGATAATTACTGTTACAAATAGTGATTTCATGATTTTATTTTTTTAAGATTACTGAATTGTTAAAAATTGTACCGTGTTCCGATAAAAATACTGTAATTCCGCTCCCGAAACGAGTGTACATCTTGGACCAACGGAATTTGCACGGCGGCTTCCAAGGTCAAATCGTTTACGGCATATTGTATTCCCTGGGCGTACAACAACCGGTAGCCACTGGTTTCGGTATACCATTCGCTGTCGTATTCAAAATACAAATTGAGCTGGTTCACCGGATAGGTCGGTTTCAACAACGGCAAACCGAAGCCCAACGCCAACTTCACTTTATCGTCGTTCCCATTGGGGGACAAACTGTAGCCCAATTCCGAAGAAATGCCGTATTTCAAGGTTTCGTACCCAGCGACCATCGAAAGGTAACTTTCGTAATTTCCGGTGCTCATATCCTCAATACCGAGTTCTTTTCCGGTGGGCAAAGTTTGCAATGTCTTCGCCACCATTCGGAAAGTTTTTCCCTTTCCGTCCTTGCGGTAAAATTGGTATTTCCCCATAATTTCAAGGTCGCCAAAAGTGGTTCCGTTTTCTCCTTCCATCAAGCCATTGTCGAAATTGTACAACACAAGCGGAAAGTGTACCGAAACGACAATATCCGAAGTGGGCAAATAATGTGCCATCAACGGAATTCGGGTAAAGGTTCCGTGATCGGTAAACCGAATTTCGGTAAGGGTTTTCATTAAAAAAGTGCCCCCGCCCAACATAATTGGACTATCTGCAGTGATCGGCGGGCCTTGGGAAAAAGCTTTGTTCCCGAAAAAAACTAGGGATAATAAGATGGCAAAAAGCCAGGTTTTTGATTTCATTTTTTCTGATTTTAAGGTGGTGGATATTGCATCCTGTTTTTATACCTACAAGGTCAAAAAAGAACTTGCGGTAAAAATAATTTATAGGAAATAGCTTGAGATTCCTGCCTCCGCAGGAATTTCAAATCAGAAAAACTTGATAAAGCACTTGAACGTCTTTATCGATGGGCGGTGGGTAATAATTGAAAAATTCGACTTTTTGTGCGGTTTCCCCAATTTCATCGAGGACAAAAACGGACACAAAAGCGAAAGTGAAATTTTTATGGAAGTCGAATTGAAAGTGGGAGCCGCTGAAATGCTCGTCGGTTTGCACTTGGTGGAGCTCGTTTTCGCAACAGGATTTTTCGTGCACCGATTGTTCCGAAGCACTTTTTTCGCAACTCGTGGGCATCTGTTCCATTCCACAGGACAGCGTGGTTTCGCTGAACGTGAGCATGGATTTCATTAAATTTCCTCCGCAAAAATGTTGTCCATAGGCGATGTTCGTTGCGCTGGTGAGCAACAAAACCGAAAGGAATATGGAGAGAAGTTTTTGCATTTTTAACTACTACGAAAGTACAAATTTAGGTTTTTTTGACAAACCCGCAAGTTTTACTCGATCACGCGTTTCACCTCGCCACATTTCAGCATCCGATCGCCAAAATAGGGATTGCGGATTTCTTTTCCGTTGGAAAGCCAGTAGGCGCCTTTCCCTTGAAACGCCATTGGGCAATATTGCACATACAAATTCCCCGACTTCAAATTGCCCTCCACCAATTTGGTCATTTCTTCGGTAAGGTATTGAAAAACCTCGCGTTGGGTTTCCAAATCGGAAACGCTTGCAATTTTTTCGGCCATTTGTTTCAAAGCTTCGGAATATTCGAAACGTTTCAAACTTTCCTCCAAATGCCTTGCCGCGATTTGGGTTTTTTCCACATCGGAATTTACCAAGGCCGATTTCAGCACATTGTAGTTTTTATAGGTTTCCCCAATCAAACTATCCTTGAATTCCGCCTGCAACTCGGCTGGTTTGTGAATTTCAACCACTGTTTCCACGGTTTTTATTTCAGGTTGGTTTTTTTTCTTGTTTTCGCCACAGGAAATTAAAACCACGGTGACGAGGAACAAAAAGAGGCTGTTTTTCATTTTTTTGATTGTTTGTTGGAGTTTGATCAGTTTTTTACCACGACAAATTTATGCATTTTTAGTATTCCATCGGAAAGCTTTTTTCCCTTTCCAGAGTTCTTTTGCCAAAATTCCAAAAACCACGAAATATTCCAAAGCAACCAGCCACAAAATTTCATCGAACCCGGTTTTCCCGTAAGCCGAATAACTGAAAAACACCACAAACGACCACACCAGCACAAAACGGTATTTGGTAAAAACGGAAAACAACAAAGGCGTGGCAAGGTACCACGGGTGCACGGTGGTGGAAAGGAAAAAATAAGCACAAACCGCAAAAAGCATGGCGGTGAACAATCGCTCGGGCCCCGATAGCCATCGGGGGTTTTTTCTGAAAAAAGCAAGGCTCAAAACAAAAAACAGTACGATAAGTGGGAGTATTTTGCCCACGGTGCTGATGATGTTCCAGCCTACGGTTTGGAAACCAATCCAACGGATCAGATAATAAAAACTTGCGTTGAACTCGAATTTTTGAAACCAGAGTGCAAGGGAAGAAATGAAATTTTGAAAGAATTCATCCGATAAAAATGGCAGGAAACTTAAAAAAACAGTTCCCATAATCACGACATAGAACAAAATCAATTTTGAAAAGGGAAAGCCCCCCTGCCAAAAGCTGACATTTTCCGAAAATCCCCCTTTGCTTACGGCATTTCCCCCCAAAGGAGAAAAATTATGCACCTTTTTTAGAACAGTTGATCTGTTGTTGAAACACCATTTGACAAACAACGGTAAAAATAGCAAGGGCAACAATTTCACAGAAACCGAAAGCCCGATCAACACTGCGGCCCATATCCATTTTCTGTTGAAAAACAAATACATCCCCCAAATGAAAAAGAACAACATCATCCCTTCAAAATGCAAATTACCGGTGAGTTCGATGATGATGAACGGGTTTAAAACATACCAAAAAATACGGTGTTCGGGGAGTTTGAATTTCTGCAAGATTTTTCTACCAAACCAAAGCGTTCCAAAATCCGCGGCGATGATCAACATGCGCATCACGAGTATATTCCCCAAAATGCTTTTTCCGCCGAGCCAAGCGGCGATCGCGTAACAAAATTGGCTGATGGGCGGATAATTGGTAAAGTTCCCCGCGCTGAGGCTGCCCATTCCTTCTACCAAAGTTGTTTTGAAGTCGTATGTCATTCCGACGAAGGAGGAATCTTTTATAAGTTCGTTCGGCGTCGATAAATACGGATTAATTCCTTCCAAAATCAACTTTCCGTCCCAGATAAACCGGTAAAAATCCTGTGATAAATTGGGAACGGCGAACAAAAATACCAGCCGGAACAGTAAAGCGATTCCTGCCAAAACCCAAAATTGATTTTTATGAAATTGGATGAGTTTATAGGAAACAAAAAACAACCCGGCATAAAGCGTGATGAGTTTTACGAAATCCCAACGTTGCAGGTCGTAGGCGAACGCCCAATAAAAGGCGATGCCCGATAAAAGGAGCAAGAGTGAGAATTTATGGGTTTTGAGGAAGGAAATGGACATTTTTAAAATTTAATACCGGATAAAGATAGCATCTAAGGATTTCCATCCCACAAACCCAAACCCAAAACACAACATTGCGTGGAAAACCACCAACCCGAAATCCCCGATCAAAAATGCACTGTAAATCCCGAAGGCGAAGTAAA
>DASSWG010000077.1:0-18024 GCA_035705295.1 Flavobacteriaceae bacterium | reverse complement strand
TATCTTTATACCGATATTCGAAACGGCCTTTTGAGATAAATTTTGTTCATCATTGCTTTTTTGAGTTTGTTTAAAAGGCTTTAATCAATATCAACATATGGAAAATCCGACTTTTGGGTCGGATTTTCTTTGAAATAAACTGTTTTTTTGAGTTGATCAAAAAGGCAGATCGTCCGGTTCGTCTTCGTTCAAATTTTTTACGGGCTCAAAGCCAGCTTCGTCTTCCGGTGGGGGCATTGGAGTTCCACCAGCTGTTGATTGTTGTAAATTTTCGATGCGCCAACCTTGGATGGAGTTGAAATATTTGGTTTCCCCCTGTGGGCTCACCCATTCGCGACCGCGCAAATTGATGCCGATTTTCACTTCTTGCCCCACTTGAAATTTGTCCAACAAATCACATTTGTCCTGTACAAATTCAATGTTCAAAAATTGTGGGTATTGTTCTTCGGTGGTGATCACCACTTCACGTTTTCTGAAGCCATTGCTTCCATATTCTTTGGTGTCTTCGATTTTTTTGATTTTTCCCTGTACTTCCATAAACTGCTTTTTAATTTCTTTTTCTGTTTGTAAAATTTTACTTCAATTTTAAGGTTTTTCCTGAGCCTGTCGAAAAGAGGCCATCAGCATTTTCCATGCACTGGCCGTGTCGTCTTTTTTCAAATATTCCTGAACGATCGCATGGATTTTTTCGGGGGTGCTTTCCTCCAAAAAAGCTTGCAATTGGTTTTTTTCGATAAAAGCGGAAATTTCGGTTTCGTTGGGCAGGTTTTCCACATTTCCCAATTTCCCCAAATCATTACCCGTTAAAACCGTGCTGTTTTTGATGTGCTCCGGAATTTTATCCACACCGATTCCCAATGAACTCAGGGGTTTTGGCACTTCAAAAAGCCCCAGCTTGGCGCGGGTGTACCAATTTCCGCCCATTCTGGCCACTTGGTCGATTTTGTATTGATCGATTTTTCCGTTTTCGTCTAAAATGTTTTCGTCGATGTGCATTTTCAAGACTTCGCAAATAATCAAATTTCCGGCACCGCCTTCTTCTCCCAAATGTACAATTTCATTCACCTTGCATTCAAATTGCACCGGTGATTCCGCCACGCGAAAAGGTTTCACTTTCTCCGATTTCAACATGGTCAAACCCGATTTTTCAAATTCATTGACCCCTGCGGCATATTCCGTGCTGGAAAGCGAAGCTTGTTGCACAATGTCGTAGTTTACGATGTTGATGACCACCTCTTTGGTCGCCAACGCATTTTCCAAGGTATGCTTATTTGTGTTATTGCGCACGCGCCTTGCCGGTGAAAAAATCAAAATCGGCGGATTGGCACTGAACATATTGAAAAAACTGAATGGCGATAAATTGGGTTTCCCGTTTTCATCGACAGTGCTGGCAAACGAAATTGGCCGTGGCCCAACGGCGCCGAGCATCAAGCCGTGCAATTCTGCCGTGGAAACCTTTTTTGGATCAATCGATCGCATACAGTTAATTTTTCCACAAAGATACCAAATCCAAAAAGGAATGAAAAACCTGTGCGAAACAATAATTTTTCACCGAAACTGTTTATCTTTAAAAATTTGCAACCAATCCACGAAGTATGCATTTTTCCGACGAACGCGCTTTTTCCCGATGGTTCATCATCATCTCTTCATTGGTGATCATTGTTTTGGTGTTGTGGAACACCTCGATTTTTTTCGAACAAATCAAACAAAACGAACGCGCAAAAATGGAAATTTGGGTCGGGGCGTTTTCTGAAATGAGCAAAACCGATGTCAACGAGCCCATCAGTCCGTTGATTATTCCGATCATCAACACCAATCGTACCACGCCGATGATCATCTACAACGTAAAAGAGGATACCTATGATTCGAAAAATATTCCGAGGAAAAAAATTGAAACCCGTGAGGAAATCGAACGTTTGGTCGAAGACTTCAAAACCCAAAACACGCCCATCAAAGCCACCGACAAAGGCGAGGTTTTGCAAATTGTATATTACGGAAATTCTTCCATTTTGAACAAATTGAAATATTTTCCGCTGGTGGTTTTGCTGATCATCAGTTTGTTTGTGGTGATCGTTTATTATTTTTATGCCACCTCGAAATCGAGCGAACAAAACAAATTATGGGCCGGAATGGCCAAAGAAACCGCGCACCAAATCGGAACGCCGCTATCTTCGTTGGTCGGTTGGGCACAGATTTTAAAAGAAGAAGGCACCAATCCTTCCTATTTGAAGGAAATTGAAAAAGACATTGACCGTTTGCAAGTGATCACCGAGCGGTTTTCGAAAATCGGTTCAATGCCAAAACTGGAAAAAACCGATATTGTAAAAGCGACGCGCGATTCGTATGAGTATTTAAAAGCTCGAAGTTCGAACCTCATCGAATTTTCGCTCGACCTTCCAAAAGAAGAAACCTTCGTGCTGCTCAACGAACAATTGTACAGTTGGACCATCGAAAATTTGGTGAGCAACGCCATCGATGCGATGCGCGGAAAGGGAAAATTGAAAATTGAAATGCTGCGCAGCGAAAAATGGGTGCGTATTTTGGTTTCCGATACCGGAAAAGGGATTCCTTCCAACAAATTCCATAAAATCTTCGTTCCCGGGAACACGTCAAAAAAACGCGGTTGGGGGCTCGGGTTGTCGCTCGCAAAACGTATTGTGGAACAATATCACAATGGAAAAATAAAGGTTTTGAAAAGCGAGCTCGGGAAAGGGACAGTTTTTGAAATTAAATTGAAAAGGGTATGAACGACAAGATTGATCAATTTTTGAAAAGGGCCCTTCAATTTTTGAGAAAACATATTTCGCGAAAACATCCGGACATCGCCTATTACTTCTTGATTTTTCTTTCGCTGGTGATTTGCGTGATCGGGCTCAACCTTTTCGTTGAGCTGACCGATGAATTGTTGGAAGAAGGGCTTAAAATATACGACGATGCCGTTACGGAATACGTTATTGCTTTTCGATCGCCCGGGTTGACCTCCTTCTTTAAAATAATCACTTTTTTTGGCGGGGTCAACGGTTATTTGACCGTTACGGTTTTGGTAGCGGTTTTTCTGATATTGAAATTTCGGCATTGGCAGTTCACTTTGCAACTGATGGGCGTGGTGGTTTTGGCCGGACTTTCGAACGTGGTTTTGAAAAGGTTCATTGACCGCCCAAGGCCGGCGATCGAGCATTTGGTGGTTGTGGAATCGCTGAGCTACCCAAGCGGGCACGCAATGTGCGCAATGGCCTATTATGGATTTTTGACCTATTTGTTTTTCCATATAAAAATGGCGCGTTGGCTCCGTGCAATACTTTGTGTATTGTTTGTTTCGTTTATTTTCTTGATTGGTTTGAGCCGAATTTACCTCGGCGTGCATTTTCCTACCGATGTGTTGGGCGGGTTCATCGCGGGGATTATTTGGTTGGCGTTTTGTATCATTTTGTTCAACATCATCAGTTTGTACCGAAGAAAAAAAGCGCGGCGCGACCCCAGTGAAAAAGAAGAAAACCTTGAGTAATGCGAATTTTCGCGAATTTCTACAAATTTTCGCGAATTGCTTGCGCTAAGTCCGCAAACTCACTTTCGTTCATTTTCACTTTGTTCGAAAAATCCATGTCGCGCATAGTGTTCAGCGGAATCAAATGCACGTGCACATGCGGAACTTCCAAGCCAACCACCGCAATGCCAATGCGTTTGCAAGTGATGGTCTTTCGAAGCGCCAATGCGATTTTTCGGGAAAAAAGCATTAAATCTGCATATAAATCCTCCTCCAAATCAAATATTTTGTCAATTTCTTTTTTCGGAACGCAAAGCGTGTGGCCTTGTGTATTTGGGTTAACGTTCAAAAAAGCGATGAACCGATCGTCTTCGGCGATTTTATGGGAAGGGATTTCCCCCTGAATGATTTTGGTGAAAATGCTGGGCATGGTTTTTAGGTTTTTTAGTTGATGTTAGGAAATTACTAAAATAACAAAATTCAATTCGGTATTTCCTATCTTTAAGCTTTTAAATTATGGACAAGCTGACAAATCTTCGCATAAGCATTGTACAAGCTGAAATTGCTTGGGAAAATCCGGTGGAAAACCGCGAACGTTTTTCAAAAAAAATAGCGGAACTTCCCGAAACGGATTTGATCGTGCTGCCCGAAATGTTCCCGACGGGTTTCAGTATGAACGCAAAAAACCTAGCTGAAAATCCCGAAGGGGAAAGTTTGGTTTGGATGCAAAAAACCGCAAAAGAAAAAAAATCGGCAATCACCGGAAGCGTGATCGTTGTAGAAAACGGAAAATTCTACAACCGTTTGTTTTTTGTTTTTCCAAATGGGAAATTTGAGGTTTACGACAAAAAACACTTGTTTTCTTATGCCGAGGAACACAAAACCTATTCGCCCGGCAACAAAAAAATCATTGTCGAACACAAGGGTTGGAAAATTTGCCCGATGATTTGTTACGACTTGCGTTTTCCGGTTTGGTCGCGCAATGCGGAAGGTTACGATTTGTTGTTGTACGTTGCCAATTGGCCGAAACCGCGCACCCAAGCGTGGGATATTTTGTTAAAGGCGCGAGCCGTGGAAAATATCAGCTATGTCGCGGGCGTAAATGGCATTGGAACCGACGGGAACGGACTCCCATATTCTGGTCATTCGGCGGTTTATGGGCCTTTGGGAGACCAACTTTCCACACTTGATTTCGAAAAAGAATTTTCGGACACCCTTTCTTTGAGCAAATCCAATTTGATCGAAACCCGGAAAAAATTGGCTTTTTTGAACGATCGCGACGAATTTGTTTTAACGTGATTTGAAAATCATTCTTTCAAAATAAACCTTTCCGAAACATCCCAATTTGCTCGGACTTGAAGTGTATCGGGAAAATAGGTGACGGTTTCCGGTTGGCGGTTTTTCAAATAGTTTCCGGTGTCCCAAAATCCGTTTTCGTTTTTGTCAAAAATGATCCGCACGAAATATTCGCCGGGTTCGATGTTGGTGAAATTAAAAACCGTTTCTGAACCACTTTGCAGTTCTTGAACAATTTCGCCTTCCAAATCCACCAATTGCACGATGATTGGAAAGTTTTTCACATTTTGTAAATTCATCGAAAGGATTCCGTAATCGGAAATATTCTTGGTTCGCAGACGATAGCTCAAGGTGTCGTTCACCTTTCCAAAAAAATCGGTGATGGCGCCCGGCAAAATAGTGATTTGGTAGGTTTGCGCTTCTCCTTTTTCGAATTCCAGCACCAAATCATTTTCATAAGGTTGAATTTTCGAACTGAAAGCCACCGACAATGAATCCCGATCCAAAATGGAGATCAAACTGGTATCTTGTTCCACAATGGGAATGTTCGCACTGAGTTCAAAATTTTCATCGAACCCAATGGTTCCCGTTGAAGAAGCTTTGAATTGCAACGAATCCTTTTCAAGTTCGCGCAAAAAGACAGTCAACGTATCGCGATAATTTTCGTTGGAAATTTCAAAAAGAAGGCTGTCCCTTTCCATTTCTGGCTTGAAAAAATAATGCAAGGTGTCTTTTTCAGCATCTTTTATGATACGGTGTTCATAATCCGACGGCTTTTCGGAAAGCAGTTCAATTTTGGCACTGTCCGCAATTCCTTGGTAGCCGAAAATCAAATGTTGTTTTGTTGCATGCTTGGGCCGAGCGGCTTCAAAATCGAGTATTTCCTTGAACAATTTCAACCGAAAAACAGTATCGACCGGAACTTGGATCGGCTTTTCCAAAAACGCAATTTTGTCTTGCTCGGGGTCGAATTTATAATTGCGGTTTTGGTCTTTCAAGGCGATTAATTTATAAGTGCCTTCTTTGATGTTTTCGATTTGAAAAACATTCAAGCTGTCGTTGGTGTACGAAATATAGGTCGGTACTTCGTTGTAAACGATGGAATCGGAATAAGTGGAATCAATTTCGTAAAGCATCACCGAAATAAAATCATCCGGAATTTTTTGCAACGCGCTTTTCACGCTTCCGGAAACGCTCAACGAATCGATATAACTTCCGGTGGAAAACACATATTTGAAAAACGGCATCGGGTTTCCTTCGTTGTTGTCCACAATACTTTGCCCAAAATTCACGGTATAGGTAGTGTTTTCCTGTAAAGTGTCCAAAATTTCGATTTTAATGTATTTTCTGGGCGTTCCCAAAGGCGTGATCATTGTTTTTGGTTCCATTGGCGGCGAAACGATGATCTGGCGCTGGGGTTTTTCGAGTTTGATGTATTCGTCAAAATAAATCCGGATTTCGTCCTTGTCAAAATTGGTAGTGAAGTTTTCCGGATTAGCGTTCACAAATTCCGGGGGCTCCACATCCACAGGGCCTCCGGTGGGCGAACCTTGTTTTGCGCAAGCAATAATGCAGCCCGAAACCAGCGCAACAAAAAACAGATATTGAAAAGCTTTGATCATTTTTCTCCGTTAAAAAAGATACACAAAGAAACGGTTATTTTTTTTAAAAAAGTGTTGTTTCACCTCATCCTTCGTGTGATCGCCATTGTGGCAATGCTGATTTTTGTTCCCGGAATTCCCAACAATTTTTCTGCACAAGTTTCCAAAGTTGCACCTGTGGTAACGATGTCGTCCACCAATAGAATATGCTTGTTTTCCAAGGCTTTTGTGGTTTTAAGGTCAATTTCAAAACTGTGCTCCACATTTTTGAACCGCGCGGCCAAATTTTTGAAAACCTGCGTTTTGACACCGTGGGTTTTGATCAGGCACGTATCGTCGTACGGAATGTTCAACGCCGCGGCAATGGTTTTTCCAAATCCTTCCACTTGGTTGTAACCGCGTTTTCGCAATCGGGTTTTGTGCAAAGGAACCGGAACTACCGCATCGATTTGTGAATGCCACGAGGTTTCCTGCAGGTTTTTTGCCGACCATTTTCCCAACTCGGCGCTAATGGCTTTGTTCCCCCGATATTTCAAATCGTGCATCAAGCGTTGGGTGGTTCCTTTTTTTTCAAAAATCAACAAAGCCGTGGCATTTTCGATTCGGGTCCTGCCGTAAAATAGTTTTTCGATTTCGTTCCTTTTTTGCAAATGGATGTTGGCCAATGGCAAATTGTTTCGACAATTGGTGCAAATCACCCGTTCGTTTGTTACTAGTGCGCGGTCGCAAGAAGCGCAAATTTTCGGAAAGAAAAAATCCAATAAATCTTGAAACATGGGTCAATTTATTTTGCATTACCGCACAATCGTTTAAATTTACCAAAGATTTTTGGAAAAGCTTGGCTATGGACGAGAAAAAAAGCAATATCCTTTTGAAAACCGCCATTGTAATTTTGGCGGTGTGCTTGTGCGGACTTGGAATCTACACGGTTCAATTTTACAATGAAAACCGATCACACCAGCATATTTTGGAACAAGAAAAAGCAGACTTGAAAACGGAACTTCAAAATTTGCTTTCAAAATATGAACAAGTAAAAACCGAAAACAATCAGTTGAAAGCCGATTTTGCCAAAGCCGAACAAAAAATCGAAGGCTTGCTCGATTCGTTGGAAAAAAGGGATGCGACCTATGTTTTTATGCGAAAATACAAGCAACGGGTAAATTTGTTGAAAAAAGAAAAAGAACGCTTGTTCTTAACGATCGACAGTCTTTCCAACCAAAATGAACGTTTGAAAAACCAAGTGGACAGTACGAAAATACAACTGGCGCAAACCCAAAAACGAACCGATTCGTTGACGCTTCAAAATAAAAAATTGGCCAAAAAAGTTTCAAAAGCCTCCCAATTGAAAATTGTTCAACTCAGTTCGAAAGGGGTGGTTTTGGGAAGAAATGAACCCCGACCAACAAACCAAGCCAATAGGATTGAGAAAATTCAGGTTTGCTTTACACTTGCCAAAAACGAACTTGCCCTTCCCGGAAAAAAACGGCTTTTTGTGCAAATTATCAATCCCGAAAATAATTTATTGGGCGAAAAATCCACCATTTCTTTTGGCGAAGCGGTTTTGGCCTACAGCAAAATCGTGGAGGTTTTTTATGAAAACAAAGCAATCACTGTTTGTAATTTGGTGTCCGCCCAAAAGGAAGATTTATTGGAAGGGCGGTACCTTGTTAACGTTTTTCTCGGGGCCGAACTCCTCGCTTCCGATTATTTTGAATTGGAATGAACCTTTCCTCAAATTAAAATCACAGTGTGGTGAAATTTAAGCGGGTTTGCTTATTTTTGCGCCATGGCAAAACAGCAAGATACCTTTAAACAAGTGATTTCTCATGCAAAAGAGTATGGGTACGTTTATTCTTCCAGCGAAATTTACGACGGTTTGAGCGCGGTCTATGATTATGGCCCAAATGGCACCGAGCTGAAAAACAACATCAAAGAATATTGGTGGAAAAGCATGGTGCATTTGCATCAAAATATCGTGGGCCTGGACGCCGCGATTTTGATGCATCCGGCAACATGGAAAGCTTCGGGCCACGTAGATGCGTTCAACGATCCGTTGATCGACAACAAAGATTCCAAAAAACGATATCGCGCCGATGTGCTGATCGAGGATTTTGTGGAAAAAATCCGGCAAAAAGCACAAAAGGAAATTACCAAAGCCAAAAAGCGTTTCGGCGAAGCCTTTGACGAAGCGGAATTCATTTCCACCAATCCGCGTGTGGTCCGTTACCAAAAAGAAGAAAAAGAAATTATGGAACGCATGGCCAAATCGCTTTCCGAAGAAAATTTGGCCGATATAAAAGCCTTGATCGAAGAATTGGAAATTTCCTGCCCGGAAACGGGTTCCAAAAATTGGACGGACGTGAAACAATTCAACTTGATGTTCGGCACAAAATTGGGGGCTTCGGCGGAAAGTGCCACCGATTTGTATTTGCGCCCGGAAACCGCGCAAGGGATTTTTGTGAATTTTGCGAACGTCCAAAAAACCAGCCGAATGAAAATTCCGTTTGGGATCGCCCAAATTGGAAAAGCGTTTCGAAATGAAATTGTCGCGCGGCAATTCATTTTCCGCCAACGGGAATTCGAACAAATGGAAATGCAGTTTTTCGTTCGCCCCGGGGAAGAGTTGAAATGGTTCGAACATTGGAAAGAAACGCGTATCAACTGGCACAATTCCCTTGGTTTGGGCGAAGAAAATTATCGTTTCCACGACCATGAAAAACTGGCGCACTACGCCAACGCCGCCACCGATATCGAATTCGACTTTCCGTTTGGCTTCAAGGAATTGGAAGGAATCCATTCGCGCACTGATTTCGATTTGAAAGCGCACGAAAAACATTCGGGTAAAAAATTGCGGTTTTTTGACCCGGAAATGAACGAAAATTATGTGCCGTATGTCATCGAAACCTCCATTGGTTTGGACCGGATGTTTTTGGCGGTTTTTTCGAGCTCGCTAAAAGATGAAACCTTGCCCGATGGTTCCACAAGAACGGTTTTGAAACTTCCGGCTGTTTTGGCACCGGTAAAAGCGGCCGTTTTCCCATTGGTGAAAAAAGATGGTTTGCCTGAAATTGCAAATAAAATCGTCGATGAACTAAAATGGGATTTCAATGTTTTGTACGACGAAAAAGATGCGGTAGGAAGAAGGTACCGTCGCCAAGATGCTGCAGGAACACCATTTTGTATCACGGTCGATCACGACACAAAAGAAGACAATTGTGTCACCGTTCGCGACCGCGACACCATGGAGCAGAAGCGTGTACCGATCTCGGATTTGAAACAGTTTATCGTCGAAGAAGTTGGCTTTAAGAAGTGGTTGGCATAAAAAACCCAATGCGAGCGTGGAAAAACCATTCAAAATGTAAACCCGATTTTAAAGCCGCCCCATCTGGCGGAGGTGCCCGATTCAAACTCTCGCGTAAGAAGGGTACGGGAATATTCAAAATATAGGCTTTTGGTTTGCAAAACGACCCCATAGTTGTATTGTGCCGTAAATCGTTCTATTTTATCGGAAGGAACAACATAGGGGCTTTTATCGTTGAACAAGCCCCCTTGTAAAGTGGCATCGTATCCAATGAAATTGATCAATGGTTGGGAATAAAAATAAATTTTAAACGAGGCTTTCTTCGCCACTGAGGAAAACGGTTTGTTGATAATTCCAACCGCCGTATTGAACCCGGCGGAGGCGTTGGTGAACAAAGTCCCAACTCGCAAAATCGAATTGAATTGCAAGGAGAACAAATTACGATACCGGAAAAGTAGTTTTTCATGGCCAAAGGAATAATTTAGAACAATATCATTTTTAATTTGGTTTTGCCAACCCTGCGGGATTGCGTTTCCCGTAATTTTATGAATACCCACCTGCATCTCTTTCCCAAAAGCACCAGGGCCAATTATCCCAAAGCTGAACGAAGAAACAAGCCTGGACTTTCGAACGGTATCCACCGCAATCATAAAGCTTTTGAGCATGATAGCTGCAGCAAAAGGCCTGTCGCCAAATTGTATTTCGGGACTTTTATAATTTTCTGGCGTAAAGCCGATATGTTCCAAGGCCAAACCATATTTAATTTCCTGGGTTTTATGTTTAAAAAACAGGAAATTGACAGGGTTCTTTTTCAAACTTGGCAGCACCAATTCAAAATTATAGCCTTGGGTATAGTTTTTATCCGAAGAAGAAAAATAATCGTTCTCATAATTGAGCCTAAAATAAGTAGCGCTATTGATATCCCGAAAGGACCCCATATGGCCAATTTTCTGACCAAACAAACAATTTGGCAGAACGGACAACAATACTATTCCCAGCAATAGTTTTTTCACGTGTTTATCTACGGCAAATAGGGCACGGAGGTTTTAAGAATATAATAGGTGCAGGGCGCAAAAATCAAAAAAAGGGAAGCCAAAAATCAGCTTCCCTTTTTTGATGAATGATTGCCACGGTTTATTTCACAACCAATTTTTTAACGGCGTTGCTTTTGCCGTCGTTAACTTTCAAAATGTATAAGCCGGATTGGATCTTGTTCAAATTGATTTGTTGGTTGAAATGGATCGTGTTTTCATATTCCTGATGGTAAACTTTTCTTCCACGAATATCATAAACGCTTACTTGAACCGGTTCGCTGGAAGATGATATCAACTCAATGGAAAATTCACCATTGTTCGGATTTGGCCAAACTTTGAAACTTTCGAACGAATTTTCGGCAACGCTGAATATACCGACATCCAAGGTGTAATCTTCCACTTCACCATCGAAATTGGTCTCGCAAGAAGTCGCCATGCCATTGAACTTTGTAGAGACCCGCATTGTGGTAGTTCCCTCTATTGCATCAGCAGGAACGGTGATCGACAATGGAGAGGCAGATGTTGGTCCGTTTGAAGTGTTGGTAGCTGTTCCCAAATTGTATTCTTCGCCGGGGTCGTTAAAACTGCAATTTTGGTTCCAGTCGATCCAGACTTTTGTCCTCACGGGAAAAGGCCCGTCGGTGTTCACATTGACCGTCAGATCATAACTTTGGGAAATTTTCACTTCTGTTGAAATATTTGTGTAATCACTGTAGCCGGAAGGTTTCCCAGAGGAATTATTGATGGTGTTGAACTTTACCAAAGTAGTACTTGTCTGGTACTCCGTGGTTCCTGAAGAAGCACAATTCGAACAATTTGAAGTGGTAAATGAAAATATGGATGAATAATTTCCCGTCCCACATTCATTTACTGCACGAACCCTCCAATAATAGGTAGTGGTTTGGTTCAAACTAGTTGTACTCAAATAGGAAGCAGTTGCCACGGAAGCCGTTTCAACAATATTAGCAAAAGCAACATCCGTTGCGATTTCAATGTCATAAGTGGCGGCATTTGGGTTTTCTTGCCAAGTGTAAGGCGGTATCAATGGAACAGTTGTGGCGCCATCAATCGGAGTGGACAAAACCACAGGAGCAATTGTGCTGTTTCTTATATTCAAGGTGACGTCCACGGATTTTGTCACCGAAGTGGCGGTTCCAACAACACTGATTGGATAATCCCCAACCGCCACGGCCCCCGTATTGGAAATGGTCAATTGAACCGCCGTTGCATTTGCTGTTGCAGTTGCGGGATTGAACGTTGCAGTGAGTCCCGCGGGAAGGTTTATGGTGGAAAAAGTAGTGGTTTCGGAAAAGCTATTGAACGTATTGTAGGTAAAATTGAACACAATGTCGTTGGGTTGGCAAGTGCTTTCTTCCAATTCAGAAAAATTCATTACAAACTCGGCTTCTTGAACAGTAAATTCATTGGTGTTGACGGCATAAAATAAATTTCCGGCCGCTTCGACCATAATACGTGCGTTGCTAATGGTTCCAACCGAAGGCACCGTTATTGTTTCCGAGCCATCGTTGGGAACGTTTGAGGCCAAAGTTGTTGCAAAGGTCGCGCCTCCATCGGTCGACAACAAAATATTCACATTTGAAGTGCTCACAGGGGCAATATCGGTGTTGGCAACATCCCAAGTAATGGTTTGGTTAGAGCCTACATCCCAAACAACTCCAGAGGTGTTTTGTGATGTTACGGCAAAAGGACCTGCATTTCCTGCAACGGTCACTTCCATCAAATCAGAATCGGTTTGTCCAATTGCCAAGGGGAGACCACTTCCATTGTCACGCGCCAAAAATGCAAATTCCATGGTTCGTGCCACTGCGGGGGTCACTTCCCAAGTGGGCGTTAGATTATTTAAGAGTACAAAGCTCAATTTGGGCATGTATCGGTTAGGGGATGGGTCGGGTATAACGGAACGATAAAGTGGGCCAACCGTCCAATTTGGATTTGGGGTCCCTCCATTTGGGGCTTGTTCCGGGTCGTTTTGTTCCCAAGTATAGGTCAATGTGCCTAAGCCATCGGGATCGGTTGCGGTTCCTTTCAAAACATATGCAGTGGATTTTGGGATGGTATAATCACTACCTGCATTGGCCACCGGTGGTTGATTGGTCAAATTTGTTTGTGCCCCACAAGTACTGTTTCCGCCGGGTTGAATGTTTGCGGAAATATCCCGAATGTTAACATAGTGGAAATAGGCATCGCTATTGGGCTGTACGTTTGGTGCGCAAATTCCGGCATATCCCATAATGGTGCTTGCGCTCCCCGGTTCCACTTCGGTCATTCCATTTCCACTTCTGCTGCAAACATTCATGGTATGGTAGCCTCCAAATTGGTGGCCCATTTCATGTGCTACATAATCGATGTAAAAAGGGTCGCCAACAGGATTTGGCAATCCCGTAAATCCACTTCCTTTTTGACCGTTGATACAAACACAGGCAATACAACCCGCGTTTCCGCCACCAGTTCTGTTGAAATTGTGGCCAATGTCATAATTGGCAGAACCGATGATGTTGTCAATTACCGTTTGGGTGGTATTGTTCCATTCCCCATTCCAAGGATCGGCAAAGGTACTTCCAAAGTAAATAATTTGATCGTTGTTGGCTACAAATTCCAAGGTAATGGCCAAATCGCGTTCATAAACTTCGTTGACCCTGTTGATTGCAATGACCATGGCCGCTTGTATGTCGGCCAATTCTGTTCCTGGGTTTGTTCCAAAATAATTCCCATATTCCGCAGTACAGGAAAGCGCCAAGCGATAGGTGCGCAAAATTTGGTCGTCGGTGTCGTTCATTGGCGAGGCAATTTTGTTTTCCAATGAGGGCAATTCCGCTTCTTGATCGGTATAGCAAACAAAAGCTTGTTTTTGTGCACCCATCGAAGCTTTGTCATATACAATATATGCTTTGGCGTCTGTGGTGTAAGGGTCGATATAGACCGAACTTCTTTTGCCCGACAATAGCATGCTGTGCAAACCATATTGGGTAACACTAAAACGCATGGTGGCGGTCGGGTCGTCAATTCCCACGGCTTTGTAAGTTTTGATCATTGGGAATTTTGCTGCCAATTCGGCCGCCATAATCGGGGATTCCACCACGCGAAAACGCTCGAAATTCCCTTTTGGCATGGGAAAAGACAGTATAAAATTGGATTTTCCGGTGAGATTTCCCTGCAAAGGTGCATTTTGCAAGATGTTTTTGAATTGGTTCAAATTCAACCGATAGAGCTGGAATTTTTCAGGCTGTACGGCCCGTCGAACTTTTTCTTTTTTCGAGACTTTTTCTTGGGTCGTTTTTGTCCAATAATCTGTTTGCCCCATCATTGAGAACGAAGCAAAAAAGATTAAGAGGTAAAACAAACACTGTAAATTTGTTTTCATCAGTTAAGTTTTAAAAATCAGTTAAATTTTAGCTACCAAAAATCGTGATAATAATCTTGAAAACAAATTTTCGAGCTTCTTTTAACTTATTTTCAAAGGAAAAATATGAGATTATTTTAAAAAAGCATCATCTTGGGGTTCCCAAAGTTCAATTTTGTTTCCTTCCGGATCCATGACCCAACCAAATTTTCCGTATTCGAATTTTTCGATTTCACCGATCACTTGAACTCCTTCTTTTTTTAAAATTTCCAGTAATTCTTCTAAATTTTCTACCCGAAAATTCATCATAAATTCTTTTTCGGAAGGTTTGAAATATTCTGTGTTTTCTTTGAAAGGCGACCATTGCGTGGAACAATCGTTTCCTTCTTTGCCTTTCCACCAAAAGGTGCAGCCGTACTCATCGGTGTTCAGTCCCAAATGTTCACGGTACCAGTTTTTGGTTGCTTTGGGGTTTTTGCTTTTGAAAAAAAATCCGCCAATTCCAGTGACCCTATTTTTCATGTTCATCGTTTTATGTTTTGTTCATAAATTTCGATCCATTTTTCAGCGGTCATTTTGGAAACCAGTTCGCCGATCAATTCATAGGGAATGTGTTCCATTTTTTTAAACCGAAGGCAACTTTTTCCCATGTCAATTTTTGTTTTTACATGTTTTGGATATTCGCGTAAAAACCAATCGTGCAGTTTTTTATCGGCATAAATTCCCATATGGTAAACCGCCACAAAGTTTTTTTGCGAAGCAATGTTCATAAAAGGCAACGGAAGTTTTGGATCGCAGTGGTATCCATTTGGATAAATACTTTTTGGAACGACGTAACCGATCATTCCATAGCTCATTTCTTCCGAAAAACCATTGGGCAAATTCGTCAAAATTGTTTCTCGAAGTTTTTGCATTACCGTTTTTCGCTCTTCTGACAAACTTTCAATATAGGCGGTTGGTGTTTTTTCGTTCGAAATCATATAAATGGTTTTCAGAAATGATTTTTTCGGGTTTACTTTTTTCCAAATTCGGCAATAATTTTATCAACGATGGTTTGCGCCAATTTTTCCTTGCTTTCCACCGTCCAACCCGCCACATGTGGTGAAAGCAACACATTTTCGGCTTCGATCAAATATTGAAAAGCTTCGGGCCCGCCTGCCGGACGGGCAGGTATTTCATCGGAATGGAACAGGTTTTCAAAAGAAGTTTTCTCATATTCCAACACGTCCAAGCCCGCGCCCAAAATTTTTTTCGATTTTAAGGCCAGAACCAAATCTTTGGTGACCACATTTTTTCCCCGCGCGGTATTGAGCAACCAAAACTGGTTTTTAAAGGCATTGATGAAAGCGGAATTTACCATTCCAATGGTCAATGGAGTTTGCGGAACATGCAAACTCAACACTTCGGATTTTTGTTGCAATTCCTCCAATTCAACTTGGTGAGCATCTTGGTTGCCGACATTTTTTTTGATGTCGTAACACAAAACCTCACACTCGAACCCGCGTAATTTTTTCGCAAAAGCTTTCCCCATATTCCCGTAACCGATAATCCCCACGGTTTTTCCCTCAAGTTCCAGCCCGCGATTTTTTTCGCGTTCCCAAATTCCGTTACGGATTTCGCGGTCGGCTTTGTTGAGTTTGTTGAACAAGGACAACAGCATCGCCAAGGTGTGTTCTCCCACAGCGTTGCGGTTTCCTTCCGGTGCGGAAAATAATTTGATCCCCAATTTTTCCGCGGTTTCTACATCGATGTTTTCCAAACCGGCGCCCACTCTTGCAATAAATTTCAGGTTTTTTGCGGCTTCGAGAAATGTTTTATCGATTGTGAATCGACTTCGAATGACAATTCCGTCGTATGCATTGATCTTTTTTTCCACAGAAAGTTTATCGGAAACATAGTCTTCTTCATTTCGAAATCCGTGGTCGTTCAATTGTTGGATCAACAACGGATGATTGGAATCTAAATGAAGGATTTTCATGTCGGAAAAAATTAGGGTTCAAAATAGGGCGCGGTGATTTCGGGGGAAATGCGCGTGGGTTTGAACGTTTTCAAATCCATCAAACACCAGGTGGTTTTTGCTTCGGCGATCAACACTTGGTCGTGTTTTCGGATAATTTCTGTTCGGCGAACGCTTTTCACGTTCCCATAGCTTTCGATCCAGGTTTTTAAAATCAACTCTTCGTTTTCAAAACCCGGGTGTTTGTACTTGATGAAATGATCCAACACCACCCAACCGAGTTTTTCGCGAACGGCTTTTGGCGTTTTTGCTTTCCAATGTTTTTCGGCCACTTCTTGCACCCAATTCAAATAAAACACATTGTTCACATGTTCAAAATGATCGATCGCGCTCCGCGGAACGCTTATTTCATATTGAAAAGGAATTGGTTTCATTTTCTTTTGTTTTTCATTGGTTGATCCGCAAAATCTTGCGATCCCTACATCAAAACCCCAACATCAATTTGGCAATGGTGAAGTAGATTAAAATCCCGAAAATATCGTTGCTCGTGGTGATGAACGGCCCTGTGGCCATAGCCGGATCAATACCTTGGGAGTCCAAAATAATAGGAACGAACGTGCCGATCAGCGAAGCGATGATAATGACCGAAACCAGTGAAATTGCTACGGTGAGCCCAAAAAGCATATCGAGACCCAACAAAAACACACCGCCCAATACCAACAAAAGGGCCAGTGCCGATCCGTTCAATAAACTCAAGGAAATTTCTTTCAGCAAACGGTTGAAAAGCGAACCTTTTAAACTTTTGTTGGCCAAACCCTGCAAAACGATCGCCGAAGATTGCACGCCAACATTTCCCGCCATAGCGGCGATCAGCGGCACAAAAAAGAACAATTCCGCGTGTTTTTCTATGGCGCCGCTGAAAGTGTCCAGCACGCTCACACTGACAAATCCGCCCAACAAAGCCAAAATGAGCCAAGGTAAACGCGCTCGTGTCAATTGCCAAATGCTGTCGTCGGCCTCCACATTTTCCGAAATACCCGCCGCCATTTGGTAATCTTCTTTTGCTTCTTCTTTGATGAAATCGACAATATCATCAATGGTGATCCGCCCCACAAGCCTTTTCAAATCATCGACGACCGGAATGGCTTCCAAGTCGTATTTTTGCATGATCCGCGCTACTTCTTCGCCTTCGGTGTGCACGTTCACAAAATCCACATTTTTGATATAAACATCGTGGATATGCGCTTTTTTGGGTGCCGTGAGCAAATCTTTCAAGGAAAGCCTTCCTTTCAACTTTTCTTTGTTGTCCACCACATAAATGGAATGCACGCGGGTAACGTTTTCTGCTTGTGCGCGCATTTCTTCCATGCAACCGGTGACGTTCCAGTTTTCGTTCACTTTCACCAATTCTTTTGCCATCAGCCCGCCCGCGGAATCTTCGGCATAGCGCAACAATTCCACGATGTTTTCCGCGTGTTCCTCGTCCTGGATTTCGGCAATTACCCGGTCTTTTATTTCCTGCGAAAGCTCTGCAACGATATCGGCGGCATCATCGGTGTCCATTTCCTCGATTTCGTTGGCGATTTCCTTTGGCGTGAGGTTGTCCAGAATTTTTTCCCGATCGGTTTCGTCGAGCTCCATCAACACCTCGGCGGTTTTGTCGCTTCCCAGTAATTTGATGATATAGGTTGCCTCGTCCAAATCGAGCTCGCCCAAAATTTCGGCAATATCGGCATGGTGCAATTCCTCCAAATGCGGCAACAAATCTTTGTTGTTGTTTTCCGCGATCAGGGTTTTGATTTCTTCAATAAGCTCGCTACTTATCTGAAATTGCATGGCGTTCTATTTTTTGGGCCAAGGTTAGAAATTGATCGACGCCCAGTTGTTCGGGGCGTTTGGCAAATATAGTTTCTTCTTTTAAATCTTCCGGCAAATTGAAACTTTTTAAACTGTTGCGCAAGGTTTTTCGGCGTTGCCCAAAAGCGGTTTT
>DASSWG010000076.1:0-2390 GCA_035705295.1 Flavobacteriaceae bacterium | reverse complement strand
TACGATATAATGGGTATGGAATACTGGAATTGGATTCAATTGGGACTTTCGCTTCCCGTGGTGTTTTACGCCACATGGATGTTTTTTGAGCGGGCTTGGCGTTCCATCAAAACCTGGAACTTGAACATGTTCACTTTAATTGGTATTGGAGCCGGCGCGGCGTGGCTTTTTAGTGTTTTTGCGTTGTTGGTGCCTGACTTTTTTCCCGCGGAATTCAAAACCGAAATGGGAACGGTGCATGTCTATTTTGAAGCCGCAACGGTTATTTTGACCTTGGTGTTATTGGGGCAATTATTGGAAGCCCGTGCACATGGAAAAACCAATTCCGCCATCAAAGAATTGCTGAAGCTGGCACCCAACCAAGCCGTGAAAGTCGTGGACGGAAAAGAACAAGTTGTGGCGATTGATGCCATTGAGAAAGGGGATTTGCTGCGTGTGAAACCCGGCGAAAAAATTCCCGTGGACGGAAAAATAAAAGAAGGCGAAACTTCCATTGATGAATCCATGATTTCTGGCGAACCTATTCCGGTGGACAAAACCGAAGGTGACAACGTGAGCGCCGGAACCATCAACGGCAATAAAACATTTACCATGACCGCAGAAAAAGTGGGCGCCGAAACCCTGCTTTCACAAATTATTGAAATGGTGAATTCCGCCAGCCGCAGTCGTGCGCCCATTCAGAATCTGGCTGATAAAATTTCAGGTTGGTTTGTGCCGATTGTGGTTGGGATTGCCGTGCTGACTTTCATCGTTTGGGCACTTTTCGGCCCCGATCCCGCTCTAGTTTTTGGGTTTGTAAACGCCATTGCGGTGCTCATCATCGCCTGTCCGTGCGCCTTGGGCTTGGCCACGCCCATGTCCGTAATGGTAGGTGTGGGGAAAGGAGCAAAAAACGGCGTGTTGATCAAAAATGCGGAGGCTTTGGAAACGATGAACAAAACCGATGTGGTCATTGTCGATAAAACCGGAACGCTTACCGAAGGAAAACCTTCCGTTGAAAAAGTGGTGGGTTCGAAGAGTTTTTCCGAAGAAAATGTTCTTCAAAATATTGCGTCACTGAACACCCATAGCGAACATCCCTTGGCGCAAGCGACATTGAGATATGCGGAAGAAAAAAACGTGGAATCCCAACCCGTTTCCAATTTTGAAGCGGTTACCGGAAAAGGAGTGACCGGAAAATTGGATGGGAAAACCTTGGCCCTTGGCAATGAAAAATTGATGGAGCAAGTGGCAGCAAGTATTCCCCAAGAATTGGAAAAACAAGCAGCTACGGAACGGGAAAAGGGAAAAACCGTTTCCTATTTATCGGAAGGAAACGAGGCGATTGGTTTTGTAGTGATTTCCGATAAAATAAAAAAGTCGAGCCAAAAAGCCATTCAACAATTACAAGAGGAAGGAATTGAAGTATGGATGTTTACCGGCGATAACGAAGCTACCGCCAAAGCCGTGAGCCAAACTTTGGGCTTGGGCGGATATAGAGCTTCCATGCTTCCCGAAGACAAACAAAAAGAAATAAAACGCCTTCAAAAAGACGGAAAAAAGGTCGCGATGGCCGGCGATGGAATCAACGACGCCCCGGCATTGGCACAGGCTGACATCGGGATCGCCATGGGAACCGGCACCGACGTGGCCATTGAAAGCGCGGAAATCACTTTGGTAAAAGGCGATTTGCAGGGAATCGTGAAAGCCTACCGCTTGAGCCATAAAACGATGCAAAACATCAAACAAAACCTGTTTTTTGCTTTGGGCTACAATGTATTGGGAATTCCGATTGCTGCCGGGGTTTTGTATCCGGTGTTCGGGTTGTTGCTCTCGCCGATGATCGCGGCTTTGGCAATGAGTTTCAGTTCGGTTTCGGTGATCGCGAATTCCTTGAGGTTACGAGGGGCGGAGATCGGTGGGGTGGAAAAGACGTAGGACAAATAGGACGTATGACGTAGGATTTTCAAACCCCCTTCAATCCCGAAACCTCGGGATTGAAGGGGGTTTTACTATATAGAACTTGACAGCTTTTCCAAAGTTTGAAACTATGGAAAAACTAATCTGGTTATTCATGAATCTTAAAGCAAACTTTTTTCTTTTTAGGGCTTATTGAAAATTTTAAAATAGATATTTATTGTTTATCAATAAATTTTTATTGATATTTACAGCGTCATTTAATCTCAACTCAGTATGAAAACAAATACCAAAACCATTTTATCCGTTATGGAAGTGCTTACGTGGATAGCCTTTATCGGCTTGTGCATCAAGGCCGGGGCATTGCTTTTTACGTTTATTATGAGCCTTTTTTGGAATCCTTTGGCGGCGGGGGATTTACATTTGGGGCTCGATTTGTCAGTATTGTTTGCGAACAGTCAATGGAAATACATTTGTGTGATGTCCCTGATTAT
>DASSWG010000075.1:0-8845 GCA_035705295.1 Flavobacteriaceae bacterium | reverse complement strand
CGGTCGGGTACTTTTCCGTATTGTTCCTGCATTCCGATGAGCAATGAAATAGAGCCCGGGCCCGCCAACATCGGAATTGCCAATGGTGTTAGCGAAACCCCTTCTCGCTGCTGCACATCGTGTTTCACCTTTTCTTTGTCCATTCCCTTGTGTTTGTGAAAAGAGCCGGTCAGCAAAGCAAAACCTGAGGAAACGATGATCAATCCGCCGGCAATTCGAAGCGATTCAATGCTGATTCCGAAAAATGCCAGCAAGTATTTTCCGGTGAAAAAAGAAATTGTCAAAATCACAAAAATGTTCACCGCAGTGAGCAAAGAAGTGCGCGAACGTTCTTTTACAGTGCCTTCTTGCGTAAGGCCCACAAAAATGGGGACGGTTCCCAATGGGTTCATTACCGAAAACAAGGCGGCAAAAGCATAGATGAACAAATCCATTCGTTTTTTTCGGCAAAGATACTCCTAAATATTCCTTGAAAAATGGCTTATATTATTAAATGAACGTTAAGGTCTGGATACGTTTTGCTTTTTTCTAGTGTCTTTCCACAAATTCAAATGACAGAAAAAGTAGTTATGTCAAGGTAACGTTTTTCTGCGGCTATCTGCGAAGTAAATCAGCGGGAAAATATGTTTCATGTATCAAAAATTAAGCCTCTATATGGAATACTATGGGTGATATAGACTGACAAATTCAAACAGAAAAACACAACTATTGTGCAAAAAGTTCACGCTGGGGTCGCGAAGTAGGCGCAGCGTATCGCAGTGATATAAGGCAAACGCGTAGCGCACGCTGCGATATCCTTAGCGTCCGCCGCGTGAAAAAGAATTGATGCCTTATTCTCTCAAATAATATATGTTCCCCACACAAAATAATAGAGAGCTAAAATTAAATATCTTTGCATCCAAATTTGGAACGATGAACATTCAAACAACGATCGAAAAAGCCGTAAAAGATGCGGTGAAAAACACGCACCATGTCGAACTGGAAAATGTGGAATTTCAACCCACGCGAAAAGATTTTGAAGGCGATTTGACCGTGGTGGTTTTTCCGATGTTGCGGCAAGTGAAAACCAATCCGGTTGCATTGGGCGAAGCTATCGGGGATTATTTGGTGGAAAATGTAGCGGAAGTTTCCAAATTCAATGTGGTCAAAGGATTTTTGAACATTGTGCTCAGCGATACTTATTTTCTGAAAACTTTTCAAGAAATTAAAGAAAATGAGCATTTTGGAAAAATAATTCCCACCGAAAAAAGCAAGTCGATTATGGTGGAATATTCTTCACCAAATACCAACAAACCTTTGCATTTGGGCCATATTCGAAATAATTTGTTGGGATATTCCGTGGCTGAAATTTTAAAAGCCGCAGGAAATACTGTGTATAAAACCCAGATTATCAACGATCGCGGCATTCATATTTGTAAATCGATGTTGGCGTGGAAAAAATTTGGAGACAACGAAACCCCGGAATCCACTGGGTTGAAAGGCGACAAACTGGTGGGAAATTACTATGTAAAATTCGACCAGGAATATAAAAAAGAAATTGAAACCTTAAAAAATCAAGGAAAAACAGAAGAAGAAGCAAAACAAGAAGCGCCGATTTTGTTGGAAGCCAAAGAAATGCTTCGAAAATGGGAAGCCGGCGATACTGAAACTGTTGCTTTGTGGAAGAAAATGAACGACTGGGTCTATAAAGGTTTTGAAGAAACCTATAACGAACTCGGCGTCGATTTCGACAAAAATTATTACGAAAGCGACACGTATTTGTTGGGAAAAGATGTGGTTGCCGATGGATTGAAAAAAGGGGTTTTCTACAAAAAGGAAGACGGCAGCGTCTGGATTGATTTGACCGATGAAGGTTTAGACGAAAAAATCGTGCTCCGCGCCGACGGCACCGCGGTGTATATGACCCAGGACATTGGCACGGCAATCCAGCGCGTAAAAGATTTTCACATCGACGGAATGGTGTATACCGTTGGAAACGAACAGGATTATCACTTTAAAGTTTTGTTCCTGATCTTAAAAAAATTAGGTTTTTCCTGGGCCGAAAATTTGTACCATTTAAGTTACGGAATGGTGGATTTGCCCACCGGAAAAATGAAAAGCCGCGAAGGAACTGTGGTCGATGCCGATGATTTGATGCGGGAAATGACCCAAACCGCAAAAACCATTTCCGAGGAATTGGGAAAATTGGACGGCTATTCTGCCGAAGAAAAAGCGGAATTGTACAAAATTATTGGCCTCGGTGCGTTGAAATATTACATTTTGAAAGTCGATCCGAAAAAACGCATTTTGTTCGACCCGAAAGAATCGGTGGATTTTCAGGGGAATACCGGGCCGTTCATTCAATATACCTACGCGCGCATCCAATCGATTTTGCGAAAAGCAAGTTTGGAAATTTCTGAAGAAATCTCGGATTATGAACTGCACGAAAAGGAAAAAGAATTGTTGAAACAATTGCAAAATTATCCAGAAATCGTGCAACAAGCGGCCGAACAACACAGTCCGGCGCTAATCGCCAATTATGTGTACGAATTGGTGAAATCCTTCAATTCGTTTTATCAAAATATTTCCATTTTGGGCGCGGAAACCGAAACGGAAAAAGCATTTCGGGTGCAACTTTCAAGCGAAACCGCAAAAATCATCAAAGCTGCTTTTGGATTATTGGGTATCCAAGTGCCCGAACGGATGTAGCCGTTTCGACTATTTTTTAATAATAAATTATTGCTTTTTTATAAGTTGTGTTTTAATTTTAGGGCAAATTACTTCCCATGTTTGTCAAGACCAACATCGCACACCAGCTTACCAAATCGCGGGCAAAACGGATTTCTTCTATTTCGTTGTTGTTTGAAATAGCACAGGTTTTTGCCGAAAATGAAACCCATCGGCAACAAATTCGGCAAAATTTTTTGGAGAAGAACAGTGCCGAAAAAAATAATTTTCAATTCGAAAAACTGGATGCGGACAAAATTTTTCACTTGTCCGATATTCGAAAACTTTGCATAACCTATCGGCTGCGTTTTGTGGACGCGCATTTTTTTAAAGGAGATTTTCCCGAAGAAGCGATCACGGCCGTGCGTTCCTTGGAAAAAGAACACCAAATTGAATTGAAAAATTTCAAGTTGGTTGCCCCGGCGAAATTGTTGAAATTGGAAAACACCGATGACCCCTTGTTGTTTTCTCCGATAGGAAACGACTATTTTTATTTGGTGCACAAATGGGGAAACGACTTGCACCCGCTCCGAAAATTAATAATGTGGCCGTTCAAAAATTTGGAAAACCTGGTTTTTTCCATTTTTGTGTTCAGTGTGTTGCTTACGTTTTTAATTCCGCTTCATTTCATCATTGACGAGCCCGGCGTTCGCGAACGAATCATCCTGTTTATGTTTATTTTTAATTGGACCGGCGGAATGACCTTGCTCGTTGGAATCGGAAAAGGAAAAAATGTGAACGAAGAAATTTGGAACAGTAAATTTTATAATGCTTGATCGCAAAAAAGGAGCGGATATTATTTTTCCCTAAGGGTCTTTTTTTGGTGCTTTTTAAGCAATTCGAAATGGTTTCGCTGTGTGCCACGTCTTCATGATTTTTGTATTTTTGAAGCGAAACATTTTAATCCAACCTTTTTTTATGGGGCATTTACCGGACCTAATTGCAGATTTGGCGTTGATCCTAATGGCCGGTGCGGTCGTAACCTTGATCTTTCGAAAAATCAAGCAGCCTTTGGTATTGGGTTATATCATCGCCGGGTTCATTGTAGGCCCGCATTTTGACCTGCTTCCCACGGTCGTTGACAATGACAACATAGAAACTTGGGCCGAAATCGGGGTGATTTTTCTCTTGTTCGGTTTGGGACTCGAATTTAGTTTTAAAAAGTTGCTCAATGTGGGCGGATCGGCTTCCGTGACCGCTTTTGTGGAAATTATTTTCATCACCGTTGCCGGGTATGCCGCCGGAAAATGGATGGGGTGGTCCACAATGGACAGTCTTTTTTTGGGGGGAATGTTGGCAAGTTCTTCCACCACCATCATCATCCGTGCCTTCGATGAATTGGGCGTAAAAACACAACGTTTTGCCCAAATTGTTTTCGGGGTGCTGGTAGTCGAAGACATTGTGGTGATTTTGCTGATGGTGCTACTTTCAACAATCGCCGTTACTCAACAATTCGAAGGTGGGGAAATTGTGTTCACGATTTTGAAACTTCTCTTTTTCCTAGTGTTATGGTTCCTCGGTGGAATATTTCTGCTTCCCACTTTCTTAAAACGCGCCAAAAAATTATTGGACGAGGAAACCACGCTCATCCTTTCCATAGGGCTCTGTTTGGCAATGGTGGTCATTGCTACGCAAGTCGGGTTTTCAGCTGAATTGGGTGCATTTATTATGGGCTCGATCATTGCTGAAACCACTTCTGCCGAAAAAGTGGAGCATATTACAAAACCTGTAAAAAACCTTTTTGGGGCCGTGTTTTTCATCTCCGTCGGAATGATGATCGAGCCCAGGGCCTTTCTGGAATATGGTTGGCCGGTACTTATTGTTACTTTGCTCACCTTGTTCGGAAAATTGTTCAGCACCACTTTTGGCGCGCTGCTTTCCGGGCAACCTTTGAAACAATCCATGCAAGTGGGGATGAGCATGGCGCAAATCGGCGAATTTGCTTTTATCGTCGCCACCTTGGGATTGTCTTTGGGCGTTATTTCCGAATTTTTGTTTCCTGTGGCCGTCGGGGCTTCGGTAATCACCACTTTTACCACGCCCTACCTGATTAAGCTTTCAGGGCCTTTGTATGATTTTATGGAACGAAAGTTGCCCGAAAAATGGTTGAAAACCCTCAACAATTATTCCTCGGGAACCAATAGGATTCAAGCGGACAGTGATTGGAAAGTGCTCTACAAATCCTATGCAACCATCGTGTTCACCAACGGAATCGTTTTCTTGGCGATTTTCCTACTGACACTGACGTATTTGGTGCCTTTTTTAACGGGAAAAGTAGAAAATGAAATCTTGCGAAATGTATTGATCTTAGTTATTTCCTTGGGGGTGGCGACCCCGTTTTTGTGGGCGTTGATGGCAAAAAGGCCCAGAAACATGGCCTACAAAGAACTGTGGCTCGACAAAAGGTACAACCGCGGGCCGCTCATAATTGTTGAAATATTGCGGATTTTGTTGGGCGTACTTCTGATAGGCTTGCTGGTACTTCAGCTATTTTCCATAGAAATCACCATTTTGGTGGTGATTCCAATTGTTTTTATCGGTTTTTTTATTTTTTCAAAACGCATACAAAAATTCCACCAGCGCATCGAAGGCCGGTTTATGAGCAACTTGAACGAGCGCGAATCCGAAGCGGAAAAGAAACCGGAAAATATTCTCCGAAAAAAGAACGAAGATTTTCAATCCTATTTATTGCCCTGGGACGCGCATATTGTCGAAATGGAAGTGGTTCAAGAAGCGGAATATGCAGGAAAAACCTTGGCGGAACTAAACTGGCGAAAAACTTTTGGAATCAATGTGGTCTATATCAAACGCGGCGATAAATTGATCCATATTCCCGGGCCAAAAAACAGGTTGTTTCCGTACGATCAAGTGGGAATTATTGCCACAGATGCACAACTGCAAGAGTTCAAACCTATTTTTACCGCAACCGAAAACGGAGGGTCTGCTGATATTGACATCAATGACATTGTCCTTAAAAAAATTGTGGTGGACGAGCATACACAATTGAACGGTGTGGAGTTGCAAAATTCCGGAATTCGGAAGAAAACCAACGGAATCATTATTGGAATCGAGCGTGATCAAGAACGAATATTGAACCCCGATCCAACCGAAGTTTTTGAATGGGGCGACATCGTTTGGATCGTAGGCGAAAGAAAAAGGATACAAAAATTCAATCGGGGAAACATCCGCTAACTATCTCAAAAAAACACCCGAAAAGAAAAATTGGGCGTGAGCCCAAGTCCGGGTTGATCGATCCTTACAATTTCATTTTCGATTTCCCGATAATAGGAATTGAGCGTGTTTTCGCGGTCCAACAGGTTCCAAATGGAAATTCCCACATACGCATCGGTTTTTTTTCCCAATTTAAAAGTTCGACTTGCGGAAAGATCGACCCGGAAATAGTTTTCCAAATTGTCGCTGAAAGCAGGTTCATAGAGCAAATTTCCATTTTGCAAACCTTCTTCGGTCAGCGGGGTGAACGGTTTTCCGGTGCGCCATTTCATTCCCAACGAAATTTTAAAATCATTGTAATTGTAGGAGGTTGCGACATTGAACGCATGGGCTATTTCCACCGAATTGGGAAAATGCTTTTCGGGAAGCACGGGGAAAGTATAATTGTTGTCGGTCAATGAATAACTGACCCAACTGCTGAAATTCCCGAAATTTTTGTCCAATAAAAATTCGATCCCTTTTACAAAATAACTGCCGGAAGTTTGTGCAAATTGGTATTGGTTTTGAAAACCTTGGCTTTGTGAAGTGATGCCGTTCACTTCTTTGAGGTAGCCTTCCACGCTCGCCAACCACCCATTGTTGTTGAAATTGACGCCCAGTGAAATTTGTTTGCTTTTCAAAACGGGAATGTTTTCGCCGTTCGCCAAGCGCCATCGACGTTTTTCAATGCCTAAAAAATCGGTTTGGAAATCGATGATCTGTGTGGTGGTTTGGCTTTTTAGTTCGCCCAAAATTTCCAAATTGAAATTTTCTCCAAACCCTTGGTAAAACCCGAACCTGGGTTCCAAACGCCACAGATTGAATTTGTTGAAATAGTTCAAACGTGCGCCCACATTCAAATGCGTGGATTTGTTTTTGGAGGAATAGTTCAACGCCGAAAAAAAAGCATGGGCATTCACCACTTCCTTTCCAAAATTTTCAAAACCCATATTTCCCGTGTCTTCGGTATTGGAGATTTCGGTTTCGATAAATTCATAGCCCGTTTCCAGTTTTATTTTTTTGTGGAGCTTCCAAGAAGAAATTGCTTTGAACCCGGTTTCGACCACATTGTTTTCTTGAAACAAACTTTGATAGCTCAAAAGTTCGACATTGGTAGCCTGCAAGCGGTAATTGGAAAAATAGGTTTGTGCGGAAACCTCCCAGTTTTGGCTCCATTTTCTTTTGTAGAACAAGCCTGCCGCCACGCTGTTTTGCGTCAATTCGCTTTCTTTTGACTCGATTTCGTTGTCGATGACCGCTTTTTCGTCAAAACGAACGGCATTTGAAATGTTGACGAAATTTATGCGAAACCGGTCTTTTTCCGACAGGTCGTACAACCAGCGCAAACTGAAATCGTTGAACGAAAATTCTTCGTTGTCGTTGATGCTTTGGTTGTTTTCTTGAATAACTTCCGTTCCTTGAAAAACGCGGTCGTAATATTGCTCGTAGGTTGGGGTGATGAAAAATGGGGTCAGCGAAAGCCTGGCCGAAACCTGCAACGAGGCGTTTTCGCCAAAAGGAGTGTCCAAAAAAACCCCGAGATTGATGAAATTCACGCCGAGCGCAGCCTCGAAATCTTCGTTAACTTCTCGTTCCGTTTTCATGGAAATCACACTGGACACACTGTTGCCAAAAGCGGAGGGGGTTCCGTTTTTGAACAAAGTCACTTTGTTTGCCTGGTAAGGGTTGAAAGCGGAAATCAGCCCGAAAAAATGTCCGGATTGGTACATGCGGATCCCGTCCCACAAAATCAAATTTTGGTCGTTGCTTCCGCCGCGAACGTTGATGTTCGAAACGGTTTCGTCCACACTTTGCACACCGGGCAAGGCCTGCAAGGTCAACAACACATCGGGCTCGATCAATCCGGGCAGGATGCCAAAATCTTCATAATCAATTTCAACGGCGCCGTTGGGTTTTTTGGTGATCCCTTTGGTAAGGTAATCGTTGATGACAACCACTTTCAAAACCTGTGGGACGGGTGTTTTGGAAATTTCTTTTTGGGCATAAACGGCCACAAAACCTTGGCCAATATTTTCAAAAACGAGGGTGGTGCGTTCTTCCAAAAAAGCCAACGCTTCTTCAAAAGAAAGCGATTTTGGGGGCATTTCGCATTTTTGTCCGGCCACCAGTTGATTGGCATACGAAAATATGCGGTCATAGCGGACCGCCAATTTCGCCAAAACTTCCGACACAGGGATTTTTTCTGTCGTTTGAGCGTTCAAAACAGAAAAAGAAAACAAGAAAAGGAAAACGAAAAGTAGTTTTTTAGTCACGTACTTTTAAAATTACAGCGTCGTTTTTCAGTTGGTACACCAAGTTGAACGGCACGGTAACGGATTTCAAAGCCGTTTCCAAATTATTGTGCGCAAAACTTCCGGTGAACAACTGATCGACATCAAAAGTACGGGTTTTTAGGTGAATTTCGAGTTGGTACTGGCGTTCCAATTCGGCAATGACTTGGCTGAACGGAACACTTTGAAAAGAACTGATTCCTTTGGTCCAACTTGGCGAGGGTCGTTTGGTGGTATTTTTTTGTGCGGTTCCATTTACGATCCGAACACTTTTTCCGGCGGGAAGCAGCAAGGAATCTTTCGAGGTTTTCACGGAAACCAAACCTTCATAGCAGCTTACTTCAAAATATCCTGGCCGTTGTTTTACGTTGAATTGAGTTCCCAAAACGCTGATGGTTCCGGCATCGGTGACCACATTGAACTGTTCGCCTTTCGCCACATGGAAAAAAGCTTCGCCCGTGAGATGCACTTCGCGGTTTTGTTCCCAGTTTTCGGGGTCGTAGCGCAAGGAGGAAACGGCGTTCAAAACCACGCTTGAACCATCGGGAAGCACAATGTTTTCGGTGGTTCCGACAAGACTTTCCACCTGGGTTTCGGTGGGGTTGAAAAAAGCAAAATAACTTCCGAAACCAATCACG
>DASSWG010000074.1:0-8513 GCA_035705295.1 Flavobacteriaceae bacterium | reverse complement strand
CACTGTTTTTGAATTGCCGGACACGCTAAAAAAAGTCATGCAAAAAGCCAAGAAATTGGAATGGATCACCGTGGCTTATTTGGTGAGCGTGATTGTTGTGATGTACACCGTTTTAGGAGCTTCACAAGCGATGAAAGCAGCGTGGTTGGAAGATGTACTTAGCATGATCCCTGCCGTGCTTTTTTTGGTCGCCACCCGGTTTTACGACAAAAATCCAAATCCGGATTTCCCCTATGGTTACCATCGGGTTTTCAGTATTGTTTTTTTGGCGGGATCGGTCGCCTTATTCGGAATGGGGCTTTTTTTGCTCGTTGATTCCATCTTTGCGTTGGCCTCTGGCGATCATCCCACGATCGGAAGTATTTATCTTTTTGGCAATCAAATTTGGTTCGGGTGGATCATGATTTTGGCATTGTTGTACAGCGCAATCCCCGCAATGATTTTGGGCCACAAAAAATTGCCCTTGACCAGCAAATTGCACAATAAAATCCTCTATACCGATGCCGCGGCACAAAAGGCGGATTACATGACGGCATTTGCGGCAATTTTGGGGATTATCGGAATCGGGTTCGGATTTTGGTGGGCCGATGCGGCGGCTGCCATTGTGATTTCTCTTTCTATTTTGAAAGACGGCTTTCAACGTTCAAAAATTGCCATTTTGGACTTGATGGACCGTTATCCGCAACACATTAGCGAGACCAAAAAGGACGAATTGGTGCAGAACATCAAAAATTTTGTAAAAACCTGGCCAAATGTAACCGATGCAAACGTTCGCTTTCGCGAGCACGGACAAGTTTATTTTGGAGAAGTCGCGGTAATTTTCAAACCAAACACCGATATTTCAGAAGCTGTGGAAGAGGGGGTCGAAAAAATCCGCGAGTTCGACTGGAAAATATACGACGTGGTGATTGTTCCCGTAAAATTTCTACCGAAGTGGTGAATTAATTCGTGCAAATCCTTTAAATCAGTGAAATCCGTGCAATATCCCTAAAAATCGAGTTGCCCGGAAACATTTTCCTCTTCCTGCACAACATCTTCCTCATTGTCCTTACAATTGATATCGATCGTAAGGATTTCCGGTTTTTCAAAAGCTTCTTTGGAAATTTTCAAACTATCGTTTGCGTACACATCTTTCATGTACACCGCCCAAATTGGCAAGGCCATCGTGGCGCCTTGGCCGTAAGTGATCGTCGGAAAATGCACGGCCCGGTTTTCGCCGCCCACCCAAACACCGGTGACCAAATTGGGCACGATGCCCATAAACCAACCGTCGCTTTGGTTTTGGGTGGTTCCGGTTTTTCCAGCGATGGGGTTTTGAAAGTCATACGGATATCCGGTTACAACTCCGCGCCTGTATGCCGCTGAGTTTGCACCGGTGGTTTGCAGCCGAACTCCCGATCCGGCTTGCACGACCCCTTCCATCAAATTCAAAGTAACATAAGCCGATTCTTCACTGAGCACATCCCGGCTCACAGGCGTATTTTGATAGAGCAAGGTTCCATTTTTATCCTCGATCCGGGTGATCATCACGGGTTCAATGTAAACCCCTTTGTTGGCAAAAGTGCTGTAAGCCGCCACCATATCGTACACGCTGATATCGACCGATCCCAAAGCGATTGCTGCCACTGCGGGCATCTCGCTGGTATCAACGCCCAAGTCGTGCACCAATTCGAGCACCAATTCGGGGCCGGTTTTGTCCATTAAACGAGCGGTGACGACGTTGACCGATTTTGCCAAGGCTTCTTTTAAGTTGAGCATTCCGCCGTATTCATCACCGGCATTGCTCGGGGTCCAATCTTTGGAAACGCCATGCCTTCCAGCGGGAATGGTGTATTTGGTGTTGGGCAATTCGTAACAAGGCGACAAATGCAATTGGTCAATGGCTGTGGCATACACAAAGGGTTTGAACGTGGAGCCGACTTGTCGTTTCCCTTGTTTTACATGGTCGTATTTGAAATATTTGAAATTGATTCCGCCAACCCATGCGCGCACCAATCCGGTTTGGGGTTCCATGGACATCAAGCCTGCATTTAGAAAAGATTTGTAATAAAAAATGGAGTCGCGCGGGGTCATTACCGTATCGATGGTTCCTTGCCATGAAAAAATATTCATTTCCCGTTCTTTGTCGAAAGAAGCAATGATTTCTTTTTCCGATTTTCCATTGGCCTCCATTTTTTTCCAACGCGCACTGTTGTGCATCGCGCGTTCGATGATGCGTTCAATTTCTTTTTTATTGATTCCGCGGAACGGGGCCGTTGAATTGTTTTCGTTTTGGCGGTTGAATTCTTTTTGCAAATTCGCCATGTGTTTGTCCACGGCCGCTTCGGCATATTTTTGCATTCTGGAATCGATACTGGTGTACACTTTTAGCCCATCACGGTAAAGGTTGTATTCCTCTCCATTTGGTTTTGGGTTTTTTTCGATCCAATCTTTCATAAAACCCCTGAGGTAAGCCCTGAAATAGGTCGCTATTCCATCGTCGTGGCTTTCGGGTGAAAATTCCAATTCGATGGGCAAAGCTTGGAGCGAATCTTTTTCGGTTGCTGTAATAAGCTCACTTTTTTCCATTTGCATCAGCACAATGTTCCTGCGGCGCAGCGAATTGTCCTTAAATTCTTCCATCCGGGGGTTAAAAAGCACGGGGTTTTTCAGCATGGCCACCAAAACGGCTGCTTCTTCGGTTTTCAGTTCGTGGGGTTCTTTTCCAAAATAGATTCGGGAAGCGGAACGGATACCATCGGCATTGTAAACAAAATCGAATTTGTTCAAATACATGGTGATGATTTCCTTTTTGGTGTATTGACGTTCCAATT
This sequence comes from Flavobacteriaceae bacterium, assembly GCA_035705295.1. GTDB lineage: Bacteria > Bacteroidota > Bacteroidia > Flavobacteriales > Flavobacteriaceae > DASSWG01. The sequence continues at coordinate 5,700 of DASSWG010000074.1, read as the reverse complement.
GGACCGCGATGACCCATTCTTTTACTTTTTGAAAAATTCGCTCGACAGGGTTCGATGCGTACTTGTCCGTGAACAACAATTTGGCAAGTTGTTGGGTGATGGTACTGGCACCCCCGTCGGTTCCCAAGAAAACAATTGCGCGCAAAGTTCCCCACGGATCGATTCCAGAGTGGTTGTAATACCGAACATCTTCGGTCGCAACGAGGGCGTTGATCAAGTTTTTGGGAAGTTCTTCATATTTTACCGGGGTTCGGTTGTCTTTGTAATATTTCCCCAAGGTTTTTCCGTCGGCCGAAAAAATTTCGGTGGCCACGTTCAATTCGGGATTTTCCAATTCTTCAAACTCGGGCATTTCACCAAAAGCGCCCCAACTTGCCAATAGGAACAAAAAGCCAAACAAAACCACTCCGCCAAAAAATATTCCCCAAAACCAAAGAATGTATTTTTTGAAGTTTTCTTTTTCGCCCCCTTTTTTTCGGGAATTGGTGTTTTTTGCTGTTTTTTTCGCCATTGAAAAAATATTTATTCGTTCCCTATTGTGCATTTAGACGACTTTTTCCTGATTTTTGCCCCTCCCTAAAGGGTGAATCAGGAAAAATTCTCGTTCTCCCTTTAGGGTTTAGGGTAAAAAACGAGAATTCTTTATAAACAAATTTAAATTTTATCCCAAATGTACAACAGGTTTATTCGTTGCCTTTTTCTATTCTAAACCCTACTTCGGTGATGCCTTGCAATTTTTCGATCCCTTCCACTTTTCCATTTTGGCGCATGGCATGCCTGATTTTTATGGTATAGGCGCCTATTTCGGGGAACCTTACATTTTCCTTGTACCACAATTTGTTTTCTTTCAGGTCGGTGAACCCGGTGCCCATCCATTCACCATTTGGGTAGGCCATTTCATATTCCAAGGTGTCGGCAATTACCTTGCCATTTGGGAAATTCATTTTGGTGACCAAGAACAAATTGCTGTATTTGTATGCGTTGTTATTGCGAATGTTGATGAACAAATTATAAGTGCTGGCAGTGTCCAAACCTTGAAAGGTGAACGTGACCGCCGAATCTTTGTGCCAATGGCCCGGCAGGGATTTGTATTCGTCAAAAACCCTTTTTGAATCGCAAGAAGTAGCCAAAAAAGAAACGAACAAAAGGCAACCTAAAAATTTTCTACGCATTGTTTTGGGGTTTTCTCCTTCGTTTATTGTGCTGTTTTTTTCGTTTTTTGCGCCGATTTTTGGGTTGGTCGAAACGTGTCAAACTATCTTGCCCCACCACGTTCCCGAAATCGGGTTTGGGATCGGGGGGCAAATCGATCGCAAATTCTTCCAAACTTGCCACCAATTTTTTATCTTTTGCCGCTTGGATAATTTCTTTGGCTTGTTGCGCGGTGAGTTGGTGCCAATTTGCCCATTCACCTTCGTAGGCGTACCACAAAAGCCCTTTGAAAATATCGGTTTTTTGGCAAACCGCCGTTCCTTTTTGGGTGTGCAATTTGGCGTCTTGCTTCGGAAAATGCTTCAAAGCATCCAAATAAGTGTCCAATTCATAGTTCAAACAACATTTGAGCTTTCCGCATTGCCCCGCCAATTTTTGCGGGTTCAAGGAAAGTTGTTGGTAGCGCGCCGCCGAAGTGGTCACCGATCGGAAATCGGTGAGCCAAGTGGAGCAGCAAAGTTCCCTTCCGCAAGAGCCGATACCGCCCAAACGACCTGCTTCTTGTCGAAAACCAATTTGGCGCATTTCAATGCGCGTACGGAATTCATGGGCAAATTCTTTGATGAGTTGGCGAAAATCCACGCGACTTTCGGCAGTGTAGTAAAAAGTGGCTTTGGAAGCGTCGCCTTGAAACTCGATGTCGCTGATTTTCATTTGCAATTGCAACCGAATGGCGATTTCCCGCGCGCGGACTTTCATTGTTTCTTCGCGGCTACGGGCTTCTTGCCAAACATCGATGTCGTGTTGATTGGCTTTTCTGTAAATTTTAAAAATCTCGGGGTTGTCGGGATTGATTTTTTTCTTTTTCATTTGCACCTTGACCAATTCACCGGTCAATGAAACCATTCCCACATCGTGGCCAGAAGGGGCTTCCGTGGCCACCACATCGCCAATGGACAAACTTAGGTTTTCCGTGTTTTTGAAAAACTCTTTCCGACCGTTTTTAAAACGCACTTCCACAAAATTGAAAGGTGCTTCGCCGTTGGGAAGCGACATGTTCGACAACCAATCGAAAACGGTGAGTTTATTGCACCCGTCAGTTCCGCAGGTGCCGTTGTTTTTACATCCTTTTGGCTGACCGTCTTTTCCGGTCGAGCAGCTTGCGCACGCCATAATTCTTTATATCTTGAAACAGCATTTCACTGGTTTGCAGATCAATGCTATTGAAAATTAATACTTGTTTTCAAAACGTAAAGATAACGATTATTATTGGCAAGTTTTGTGGGAAATGAAGATGCTGCAAGAATCGCTTTGTAAAAAAAGAACCTCGGAAAGATTCTTCAGCGCTTAAACCGCAGCACTTCCGACCTTCCCTTTTTAAAAATTTTGTTGCTATTGCCCTTTCCTTTGCGCAATTTTTTCTGCTCTTCATAGGGCAATGCGGCTATTTTTTGGCAATCGTCGGAGCAACAACTGTCCATTTTTTTTGCACATTCTTCGCATTGAATGAACAATAAATGACAAGCTTCGTTGGCGCAATTCACATGGTTGTCGCAAGGTTTTCCGCATTGGTGGCAATTGGAAACCACATCATCCGAAATGCGCTCGCCACGCCGGTGGTCGAAGACAAAATTCTTTCCCAAAAATTTGTTTTCCAATTTCAGGTTTTCCACTTGGCGCGCATATTCGATGATGCCCCCTTCCAACTGAAAAACGTTTTTAAAACCTTTGTGTTTGTAGTAGGCGCTGGCTTTTTCGCAACGGATTCCGCCGGTGCAGTACATTACCAGTTTTTTATCTTCTTTATGATCTTTTAAATCGTTTTCGATAATGTCCAACGAATCGCGAAACGTGTCCACATCGGGCGTGATGGCGTTTTTGAAATGGCCGATTTCGCTTTCGTAATGGTTGCGCATATCCACCAAAATGGTGTCCGGATCGTCAATAAGTTGGTTGAATTTTTCGGCGTTCACATGCACGCCTTTTTTGGTGACGTCGAAGGTTTCGTCGTTCAAACCGTCAGCGACGATTTTGTTTCGCACTTTTACTTTGAGCTTTAAAAAAGATTTCGCGTCGTGTTCGATCGCAATGTTCAGCCGAACATTTTCCAAAAAATAAATGCCGTCCAAAAAATTTTTGAAAGTGCCGAAATTTTGCGCAGGCACGGAAAGTTGGGCATTTATTCCTTCACGGGCGACATAAATTCGGCCCAAAACCTGGAGTTCGTCCCAAGCGAGGAACAAATGATTGCGGAACAATTCGGGATTGCCAATGTGGGCATATTGATAAAAAGAAAGCGTCAAACGGTCTTCGCCGGCCTCGTCGATGAGCGCAGCACGTTCTTTTGCGCTTAGTTTATTGTACAGTTGCATGCTATACCAATTTTATAAGTTCAAAAAAATCGAGTTGCAAAGGTACAAAAAGTATGGTTTTAAGATTTTCGTTGATCGGATCCTCCAACTTTTCCAAGTTTGGAACTTTGGAAAAGTTTTTAAATAAAAAAATGCCCCGAAAATAATTTTCCCGGAACATTTTTTTCGAAGGGCTAATTCGTTATTCAATAATTTAAAATCATCTTTTAAAAAATCGAACAACGTTAACCTCCGTCGACTTTGCAATTACTGATAAAACCAATGGTTGCAAAGCCGGCTGATAAATTTAAAACAATGTTCCTTTTGAGAAATCGCATAAAATTTGTTCTCTTGCTTTTAAGGTAGATGCAAAAAATCAAAAAAGGTTGCGTGCGAATTCAGTGTTCAGTCCCGATAGCCATCGGGAGTTCGCAGTTGGCAGTAAAAAAGGTTTGCACAGAACCTTTCTGAAAGCAGAAAACGGAAAAATTTGGCTTATATTTACAAAAATTTTTTCAGAACCTAATAAACCCAACATACTATGAGCGCCGATAAAGAAAAGGAAAAAGAAGCAAAACTAAAAGCCTTGAAACTCACCTTGGACAAAATGGACAAGACCTATGGAAAGGGAACGGTGATGAAAATGAGCGATCAATCGGTCGTCGATGTGGATGCCATTTCGTCGGGTTCGTTGGGGCTTAATTTGGCGTTGGGCGTTGGCGGTTACCCACGCGGAAGGGTGGTGGAAATCTACGGTCCTGAATCTTCCGGGAAAACCACCTTGACCTTGCATGCCATTGCCGAAGCACAAAAAGCGGGCGGAATCGCGGCTTTTATCGACGCGGAACATGCTTTTGACCGTACGTATGCAGAAAACCTTGGGGTTGACATTGAAAATTTGATCATTTCGCAGCCCGACAACGGCGAACAGGCCTTGGAAATCACCGATAATTTGATCCGATCCGGCGCCATTGACATAGTGGTGATCGATTCGGTCGCGGCCTTGACCCCAAAAAGCGAAATCGAAGGCGAAATGGGCGACTCCAAAATGGGTTTGCACGCACGATTGATGTCACAAGCCTTGCGAAAACTGACCGCTTCCATCAGCAAAACAAAATGTACCGTGATGTTCATCAACCAATTGCGTGAAAAAATCGGCGTGATGTTCGGAAACCCGGAAACCACCACGGGTGGAAATGCGTTGAAATTTTACGCTTCCGTGCGCTTGGACATTCGGCGCTCTACACAAATCAAAGACAGTAATAGCGATGTGAAAGGGAACAAAACCCGCGTGAAAGTGGTGAAAAATAAAGTGGCGCCCCCGTTCAAAATGGCTGAATTCGACATTATGTACGGCGAGGGGATTTCCAAAGTCGGTGAAATCATCGATATTGGCGCGGATTACGAAATCATCAAAAAATCGGGTTCGTGGTTCAGCTATGAAGACACCAAATTGGGCCAAGGCCGCGACGCGGTCAAGGCGCTATTTTTGGACAACCCGGATTTAATGGACGAAATAGAGGGTAAAATTATCGAAGCAATAAAAATTGCGAAAGGGTGATCGTTTTAATTTTATTGAAAAGGCCGTGCAGGATTTTTATTTTTTTGCACGGCTTTTTTTTTGCAGCCCTTTAAACTTAAAAATAAAAGGAATTTCAACTGTATATTTTTTGAATCCCAACGCAACCTTTTTCCGGTTTAAGCATCTAAAAAACAAAACCCTAAAAGAGAAAAAAGTCCCCAAATGAAAAAAGTAGTGCTCATATCCGTGGTTTTCTTGAGTTTGCTTGGTTGCTTACCCAATGATGAACACACCACCTTCACCCAAGAATTGGTGCCGATCGTTTCGGTTTCGGTGCCCGACACCTTGGTTTTTCGAGAAGACTATACTTTTGAAATCACCTACGACCGCCCTTCCAACTGCCACGCTTTTAGGGGGTTTTGGTACGAGAAAAATGAAAATGAGCGAATAATAGGCGTCATTAATGACGTTTACAATAATCCGAATTGCCAAGCTCCCGAAGATTCTTTGGCTACCGCAGAATTGAATTTTGAGGTTTTGCGTGACGATTTTTATATCTTTAAGTTTTGGCAGGGCGAAGATGAAAACGGCGAACCGATTTATTTGACCAAGGAAGTGCCCGTCAAAATGGAATAACCATGTAAAAAACACAAAACTTTTGAGTGTAGAGCAGCT
>DASSWG010000073.1:0-6955 GCA_035705295.1 Flavobacteriaceae bacterium | reverse complement strand
CCATTCGCGTTCTTTTCCGCTTTCCCAATTTCGATTGGAATTTGGATTTCCCTTTTCAAGCCTCGAATAGGAAGTCATGTAAACCGCCGTTCCCGCAAGGGGCAAAGAGCCTTTTCCGCCGGCCAAACGGTCGCGGATTTCGCCACCGCTTCCGGTCGCCGCACCGTTAAAAGGTTCAACGGTAGTGGGAAAATTATGGGTTTCGGCTTTTAGGGAAATCACCGAATCGAAATTTTTAGCTTCATACCAATCGGGAATATCGGCGTTTTTTGGCGCCCATTGTTCGATTTTCGGGCCTTTCAGAAAAGCCACGTTGTCTTTGTAGGCCGAAACAATTCCGTTGGGGTTGATTTCGGAGGTTTTTTTGATGAGTTTGAAAAGCGAAGCCGGTTTTTCCTCACCATCAACGATGAATGTGCCGTTGAAAATTTTGTGACGACAATGTTCGGAATTGACTTGTGAAAATCCGAACACTTCCGAATCGGTCAGTTTACGCCCCAGTTTTTTGGAAAGATTTTCCAAATATTCCACTTCTTCGGAGTTCAATGCCAAACCTTCAGTTCGGTTGAATTGCTCAATGTCGGCAACTTCTTCAATTCCTTGTGGGAGCACATTTACGTTGAATATATCCTGATTTAAACCTTCATATTTTTCGGAAAGCATCGGGTCGAAACCGTGGTATTCGGAATCCACTTCCATAAATTCTTCGATGCGCAAAATGCCGTCGATGTTCATGTTTTGGGTGATTTCCACCGCATTGGTGCTCCAAGGCGTGACCATTGCCGCGCGTGGGCCCACAAAAAAACCGGATAGTTCAGGTTTGTTCAAGTATTGGGCATTGCCGAAAAGCCAGTTGAGCTTTGAAAGATTTGCCGCGGAAAGATTGGTGTGCGTTTGCACCGCATAGACTTTGTTGGGTTGCGCGCCGAAAAAAAGGATCATTCGAAGTGTTTTTTTGAAGCGGTAAAAATACGATAATTTAACGCAAAACACTCATATCAAAAAAACTTAAAATCACACCAAAAAAAGTATTTCAATTAATTTTCTTGTTTTGTGCTTTTAAAAAATCGGTAGGTGTGAGAACAGCTATTTGCGAATTGATATAATCTTTTGTATTTCGGGTGATGATTGCCTCGATACCTCCTATTGCCAGTGCTGTTGAATACTGAATGGAATCTTCGAAATCTTTAAAACCACTTTTTAAACCTTGGATTATTTCTTTTCGGGTCGTTCCCGCGATTTTTGTCATTTCGGTTAGTTCCTCTATAATTTTAATCGCTTGCTTGTGCCCCAAATATTTCCTCACGATGTAATAAATATTGTTTATGCTCACCGCTGAAAGATACAGTTGAACTTTCCCTTTCTCGTTCAATTCGAACAATTCACTTGCAGAATTTGCGAAAGGTTTCCTATCCGTGAAAAAATCAATTACCACATCGGAATCTATGAAAAGTTTAGATGTCATATTTTTTGGACAATTCTTCCGTCAATATTTTTCTGTAATCCAATTGACTATCTATTTTTATTATTCCCCTCAATTTTTGTATTTTGGGAGATAGTTGGTCTGCTGGAACTTTCTTATTTCTACTTTCAGAAATTAATTTGAAATAATTTTCAACCATTCCGGAAAGGCTTTGCCCTTGTTTTTTGGCATATTCCTTTGCGGTTTTTATTACCTCTTCCTCTATGGTCAATGTGAGTTTGGTATTCATTTTTTTTGGTAAAGATACGTGTTTTATTTTAAAGAGTGACACGTGCATATAGGAAGATTAATTACTCCCGTTGCAACACTTTATATTCCTCGTAACAACCACTGATGGCATCGAGGATTTGCAGATCGTTCGCGTTTCTGATAAAATCTTTGGAATAATTGCAGCGACGCAAAATTTCGTTGATGTCCACTTTGCTGATCTGCAGTACGGCCATCAAGGTTTCACGGTCGAATTTTTGTTGCAGCAGGCTTCGAATTTCATCGTTTTCGCGCATTTTTTCCAGTTTGCGCATTTGTTGTGGGCGGTTGCCGAAAATATGGTACAACAAATCGGCCGGATTGAAAATGGCACCCAAGACTTTCGAAACCGTTCCGGGTTGCGAGTCGCCAGCTTCATAACCGGAACTTAGCCCAGAAATGCTATAGCGCGTGTTTTCATAAATGGGAATGTTTTTGGCATCGATTTCTATAAAACCCGTGAGTTTGACGGGTTTGATAATCACCCGCTCCAAGGCGATTCCCACTTCGGTCATTTTTACGGTCACTTCGCCAAATTTGGTCCAGTCTTCGGTAACCCGAACTTCAATGGTTTCAAATGCCAGGCGCGAAAAAAATAAGGTGTCGTTGATCGAAGCTTTGATGCTAAACTCGCCTTTTTCATTGGTGGAAGTTCCGATCACTTTGTTCAAATTGATGATGTTCACATTTTCCAACGGCGCATCGTTGGCGGCGTTCAAAACCACTCCTTTGATAAGTTGGGTTTCTTGCGCCGAGGCGCACAATCCTATTAGGCATAAAATTAAGAATACGGATTTTTTGAACTTCATCGCATTAAAAAGTGAAAAATGAAAACGGGTTTTTCCGATAATTATTTTTTGGATTTTCGACGGTTGATGGAACTTTTTATATTCGATGATCTGGATCCTTTTTTTCCGCCACCGGCATTTTCTTGCCTTCCGCCCGAACTTTCCGACCGCCTGGAAAAAGCTGGTTTTTCACTTCGTCTTTTTCCTTTTCCACGTTCTTTTCCGCCGAAATTTTTTCCTTTGAACCCACCGGGTTTTCCTTTTCTTCCTCCACCTTTTCCCCGGTGTCGTTTTGAGCTTTTTTCTTCCGTGATTTCAACACTCACCGTTCGGCCATCGTATTCAAAATTTTCGAAGGTTTTCAATACCTTGTCCACTTCGGAAGTGTCGGTGTTGAAAAAGGAAAAACTGTCTTTCACATCGACCCTGGAAACCCCATCGCGGTCCAAATCGAGGTTTTCTTTCAAGAAATCTTTCAACGACATCCAATCGAAACCATCTTTTCCGCCCATGTTGATGAAGTAGCGCGTACTCTCGCCCGTATCTTCGCCTTCACGGTAATTGGAATTTTTCGCATCGATTTTTGGGGCATCTTTGTAATAATTGTAAAATCGGGTAAATTCCACCGAAAAGAATTTTTTGATCAATTCTTCCTTGGAATAACCTTCCAAAATTTCGCCCAAAGCGGGAAGAAAAGTATCAATATCGTGGTTGATTTCGGTGTTTTTTATGCTGTTTGCCAAGTGGAACAATTGCACTTGGCAAATTTCCGTTCCGCTTGGAATTTCTTTCTGGACAAAAGGTTGTTTCACGATGCGCTCAATGCTTTTTATTTTGCGCAGTTCGCTTTTGGTGACGATTACCATTGAAACCCCATTTTTTCCGGCGCGCCCGGTTCGCCCACTTCGGTGCGTGTAGGTTTCAATTTCGTCCGGAAGTTGATAATTGATGACGTGCGTAATGTCGTCCACATCGATCCCTCGAGCGGCAACATCGGTGGCCACCAGCATTTGTATTTGTCGGGTGCGGAAACTTTTCATCACCAAATCGCGTTGGTTTTGGCTCAGGTCACCGTGCAAAGCTGCCGCATTATAACCATCGGAAATAAGCTGTTCGGCCACTTTTTGGGTGTCGCGCTTGGTTCGGCAAAAAACCACCGAAAAAATATCGGGGTTGGCATCGGCCAAACGTTTCAACGCGCTGTACCGATCGCGGGCGCCCACAAGGTAAAATTCGTGGCTTACATTTTTTATACCCGCATTTTTGCTTCCCACAGTGATTTCATGTGGGTGGTGCATAAACTTTTTTGCGATCACCGCCACTTCTTTGGGCATAGTGGCGCTGAAAAGCCATGTGTTTTTATCTTGTGGGGTGTGCGACAGAATGTCGGTGATGTCTTCGTAAAAACCCATGTTCAACATTTCGTCGGCCTCGTCCAAAATGCAATATTCGATTTTTGAAATGTCGATCATTTTCCGTCCCACCATATCTTTCATCCGGCCCGGGGTGGCAACGATTATTTGCGCACCGCGTTTGATCTGTTTTGCTTGATCGGTGATGCTCGCACCTCCATAAATGGCAACCGTATTCAAGCCTTTCGTATATTTCGAATAGTTTTTAAGTTCGTTGGTGATCTGCAGGCACAATTCGCGCGTGGGCGATAAAATAAGCGCTTGCGTGGTTTTGCTGTCCGCGTTCAGTTTTTGGATCAGCGGAAAACCAAACGCGGCGGTTTTTCCGGTCCCTGTTTGTGCCAAAGCAACCAAATCGGTTTCTTCTTGCAGTAAAATCGGAATGGCTTTTTCCTGTACTTCGCTCGGGGTTTCAAACCCCAAATCCTTCACGGCGTCCATCAGTTCGGCATTCAAGCCCAATTCTTCGAATTTGTTCATATAAATTATTAAAATTAGCGGCAAAGATAGACATTCCGTAACAGCTTATGGCACAAATAAGTGGGTTTTATTGCAAGATAGATTCAATCATTAGGTTCTACCACGAACCTTGTGGAAGCAATATAAAACCTCAATTTGTAAAACACTTTGGTTTTAAAGGCTGGGAGACGGAAGACCGAAGACGGAAACAAGAATCACTTTGATAGTGCTATTTATCACGACATTTTTGGTTGTTTCCCTATAAACTCGAAGAAAACCTGCAACTTCGGTCTTCCGTCCCCCGTCTTCCGACCCACAGAATTCGTGATAGCACCAATCATTAAAAACAAAACATTCTTCCCAAAGGTTTGCGCCAATGCTGTTCCCAGGGGAATTCATCTCGAACAACCCAAATTTAACTTATCAACCGAAAACGTTTTCGCCTTTTTTCAAATTAGGTTATTCGGTTGAAATAAAATAGCTTTGGTTTCCAATGGCAACAAGAATCAAAAAAATAGGCGTATTGACTTCCGGTGGTGACGCGCCCGGAATGAACGCTGCGATCCGTGCAGTGGCGCGTTGTTGTGCTTATCATAAAATAACGTGCATCGGAATTTACCGCGGTTTTGAAGGTTTGCTCGAAAGCGATTTTGAAACCTTGACCGCGCGTTCCGTACGGAACATTGTGAACAAAGGCGGTACATTTTTGAAATCGACACGGTCGGAAGAATTTCGTTCGAAGACAGGTCGGGCAAAGGCTTTTCAAAATTTAAAAAAAGAAAAAATCGACGCGCTGATCGTTATCGGTGGCGATGGCACGTTTACCGGCGCAATGTTGTTGAGCAAAGAGCATGGTTTTCCCGTTGTCGGAATTCCCGCGACCATCGACAACGACATCAACGGCACGGATTACACCATTGGGTACGACACAGCTTTGAACACAGCGGTGGAGGCTATCGATAAAATCCGGGACACGGCGAGTTCGCACAACCGTTTGTTTTTGGTGGAAGTGATGGGCCGGGATTCCGGCGACATTGCATTGAACAGCGGAGTGGGAGCGGGCGCGGAAGAAATTTTGATCCCCGAGGAAAACAAGGGCGTGGAAAATTTGTTGGAATCCTTGGAACGAAGTAAAAAATCCGGAAAAACCTCGAGCATCATCATTGTGGCCGAAGGCGAAAAAAGCGGGAAAAATATTTTTGAATTGGCAGAATTTATCGACGAAAACACCGAAGGTTATGAAATCCGGGTTTCGGTTTTGGGCCATATTCAACGGGGTGGCGCACCGAGTTGTTACGATCGTGTGTTGGCAAGCAGAATAGGGGTTGGCGCGGTAGAAGCACTTTTGAAAGGCAAAAACAATGGGATGATCGGCATTCACAACAACGAAATCAAATTGATGGATTTTGAAAAGGCCATCAAAGGGAAAAAACCGTTGAACAAAGAATTGCGAAGGGTGTTGAACATTACGTCGATTTAGTAGGGGTGAGGGATGAGGTGTGAGGTTTTAGGTTTTAGGTAGTAGGGAAAATTCTTTGGTTTAAAAATGTAAAACAGCAAATAACAAAAAGCGATTAACAAGCAACAATTTTTGATATAAAAAACCATCAACAACCATCAACAAAAAAATGACAAAAATAGGAATCAACGGTTTTGGAAGAATTGGCAGGATCGCTTTTAGAATTGCTGCCAAACGAGCGGACATGGAAATTACCGCCATCAACGATTTGTTGGAAGTGGAACATTTGGCGTATTTGCTGAAATACGATTCCGTTCACGGTAGGTTTGATGGGGAAGTGAAAGTGGAAAACGGCAATTTAATCGTTAATGGAAAAACAATACGTGTCACTTCCGAAAAAAATCCCGAAGATTTAAAATGGAACGATGCTGGTGCTGAACTAATTTTGGACTGCACCGGAATTTTTACCAACAAAGACGGCGCCGAAAAACATTTGAAAGGCGGTGCAAAAAAAGTCGTGGTTTCCGCGCCTTCAAAAGACTTGCCCATGTTCGTGATGGGGGTAAACCATCGGGAAATTTCTTCGGCTCAAACAATGATTTCCAATGCTTCGTGTACCACCAATTGCCTGGCGCCGATGGCCAAAATCGTACACGAAAATTTTGGCATCGTCGAAGCCTTGATGACCACCGTTCACGCCACGACAACCTCCCAATTTACAGTAGATTCTCCCGCTCAAAAGAATTATCGTTTGGGAAGGAGCGCGATGGCAAACATCATTCCGAGCACCACCGGAGCTGCGGTTGCGGTGACAAAAGTAATTCCGGATTTAAAAGGAAAACTCACGGGAATGGCTTTTCGCGTGCCGGTTACCGATGTTTCCGTGGTGGATTTGACCGTGCGCACCGAAAAAAGCACTTCGTACGATGCCATCAAAAAAGTTTTTAAAGACGCTGCGGAAAGTGACTACAAAGGCATCGTTTCCTACACCGAAGAAGCAGTGGTTTCCCAAGATTTTGTCTCGGCCCCGCACACATGCAATTTCGATGCGGAAGCCGGAATCGCGTTGAACGATAATTTTTTTAAACTCATCGCTTGGTACGACAAT
>DASSWG010000072.1:0-25310 GCA_035705295.1 Flavobacteriaceae bacterium | reverse complement strand
ATTCGGTATGCACCACAAAAACCGCTTCCGGGAAATCGGTGTTGTCGCCCAACAAAAATTTAGGGAATTCCATTTGTTTTGCTTTTTTCAAGTGAAATTGGTTCACTTTTATGGATTAATTTTTTGCTCAAAAAGGTAAAGCGAAAATACAACATTATCGCCGAAGCGGACAAACCGGCAAAAAGCCCGATCCAAATTCCGAAGCTACCCAACGCGTTTGCTTTTCCCAAAAAATAAGAAAGCGGAAACCCAATGGCCCAATACGCCACAAAAACAATAAGCGTGGGGATTTTGACATCTTGCAACCCCCGAAGTGCGCCCAAAATAGTCACTTGCAGCCCGTCGCTCAATTGAAACAAAGCGGCGACGACCAACAATTGTGCGGCCAAGAGGATTACTTCGGTGTTATCGATGTAAAAAGTGGGGAGCAAATCGTTCAACAAAATGAACCCGAGCGCAAAAACGGTTTCGATCAAAAATACCAATAAAAAAATGGAAACCGCGACCCTTCTCAATTCGCGAAAGTTCTTTTTTCCCTTTTGGTTGGCCACACGAATGGTTGAGGTAACGCCCAATCCCACGGCAATCATATAGGTCATTGAAGACAAGTTCAAGGCGATTTGGTTGGCAGCTTGCGGAACGGTTCCCAAGGTACCGGCCAAAAAAACGGAGGCCGTGAAAATGCCCACCTCGAACAACATTTGCAAAGCCGTAGGAAAACCCAGTTGGAACAAACGTTTGAAAATATTTTTTTGAAACTTTTTCGTAACCCGAACAAAATAGGGTTTGAATTTTTGTTTTGACCGTAAAATAAAAAAGATAAACCCCAGCATAAAAAAACGGGAAATCAAAGTTCCCCACGCTGCGCCTTCGACTTCCAAACGCGGAAAAAACCATATTCCATAAATCAAAAAGTAATTGAACAAAATATTGACGGCGTTCGCCAAAACAATCGCGTACATCGCATATTTGGTTTGCGACAAACCGTCGGCAAATTGTTTGAAGCCCTGAAAAACCATCAGCGGGATCATGGAAAACGCCACAATTTCCAAATAGGGAATGGCCAATTCCACCACTTCGGGCGGTTGGTCCAAATAATACAAAACGGGTTTGGCGATCAATAAAAACAAGAACAACAAAGTTCCGGCAACGGCGCATAAAATCATTCCGTGCTGATAGACCGATTTCCCTTTTTCAATATCCGCGGCACCATCGGCTTCGGCGATCAACGGGGTGATGGCAAAACTAAAGCCAACCCCGACCGACAAGGCGATGAACACCAAACTGTTGCCCAATGAAACAGCGGCAAGCGGCGCGGCGCCCAATTGACCCACCATAATATTGTCGGCCAAGCCCACGATCACGTGCCCCAACTCACCCAACATCACCGGAAAGGCAAGGTTGAAATTGGTTTTGAATTCGCGGGTGTAATCGAAAAGTTTCAATTTTGTGTTTTTTTAGAACAGGCAAAGATACTTTGTTGCGCTGAATTGCTTTGGAACGGTTTGTGATTATTTTAAAGCAACTTTTTTGTATCTTTAAAAAAACCAAATGATGGCTTTGCGGTCCAAACAATTTTATTTTTTTCTGTTGTCGATCGCTTTTTCCTGTTCAATTTTTTCTCAAAACCAATCAATGAATTCGCCCAACGAAATTTCGTTCACCCACAAAATAATCCCCGAAAGTATAGAAAAAGAAGTGCTTGCAGCGCTTTCTTTTTATCCGGAATTAAAAAACACACCCATCGAATTCAAGTTCAAAAAGCACATCAAAAAATCGACCATGCAGGCGCAGCCCGATTTTGCCAGTATCTTCAAAAGCAAAGAAAACCGGGGCTATAAAATTTTGATCAGCGAAAAATTCCATATTGAAAAAAAAGAATTTGATATTGAGGATGTGGAAAGCGATGTGCTGATTGGTTGGTTTGGCCACGAATTGGGCCACGTGATGGACTATCGCGATCGTTCCACCTTGGGAATGATCATTTTTGGGTTGAAATATTTGTTCTCAAAAGCACATTTGAAAGAAGTGGAACGCACTGCGGACACAATCGCAGTGAATCACGGAATGTCCGATTATATTTTGGCCACCAAAAATTTTATTTTGAACAATGTGCACATTTCCGATGAATACAAAGCCCGGATCGAACGTTTGTACATGTCGCCCGAAGAAATCATGGAAATTGTGAACTCGAAAAACAAAAGTTTGGAAAAAGAAGTAGAAAAAGAAGAAATTGATGAAAAGAAAGAATTGAGTTAAGCCATTGTGTTTTTCACAAAAGCCTCCCACTCCGCGAACTTTTCTTCGTCCATCACTTTTTCCATTTTCACCTGTCCGCCTTTTTTTTTGTTGAAAGCGCTCCATTCATAAAAAACAGCTATTGGAATGGTTTTCAATTTTACTCCTTTCAAGGCTTTGGAACGGGCTATTTTATAGTTTTTGTTCGACTCTTTCAAGGTTTCGTCCAAACTTTCCGCAAGTTTTTTATGGGTTGTTTTTGATGGGTTTTGAACCCCCAAATACCACTGATGGTAAAACTCCCCTCCTATTTTCACTGCAGAAACCGTGAATTCAGGAATTTCGAGATCGAATTTATCTTCGAGCACCCGCACGGCATCGTTCATTTTGTTCACCGAAAGTTGCGAACCGACCACGTTCAAGAAAAATTTTGTGCGTCCGGTGATTTTAATTTCCGCTTTTTCCACATCGGTGAATTCGATCGTATCACCGATCAAGTAACGCCAAGCCCCGGAAACCGTACTGACCACCAACACATATTCTTTTCCGGTTTCAACTTCCGCCAAGGTTTTGGAAGGCGCTTTTTCGACCAAAGAACCATCGGGGTTGATGTATTCTTGCCGGAAAGGGACAAATTCAAAATAAATGCCGTTGTCGGTGAGCAATTGCATTGCTGAAGTCCCCGGTCGGGTTTGGCAGGCCAAAAATCCTTCGGAAGCCAAATAAGTATCGATTATTGTGATTGGTTTCCCCATTAACGAGCGGAAACTTTTTTCGTAGGGCTGAAAAGCCACACCACCCGAAGCGTAAACTTGTAAATTGGGCCAGATTTCGTGAATGTTTTCTGCCCCGTGATAATTTATTACTTCTTTCAACATCAATTCGATCCACGACGGAATTCCGCTCAACGCCCCAATATCCCATTCTTTGGCGTTTTGGGCAATGTGTTTTACACGTTCGTTCCAGTCGTCGATTTTTGCGATTTCTTTGCCGGGTTTGTAATATCCTTGAAACCAAAACGGGATATTGCTAGCACTGATGCCGCTGATTTCGCCTTCCAAATGATCTTTCTTTTTGTGCAAATTGGTGGAACTGCCCAACATCAAAATTTCCTTTTCAAAAAAATCGGAAGGAAGATCAAAATTGGAAAGCGCGCCCACTTGTTTGATCCCTGCTTGGCGAATGGCGTCGATCATTTCGTCCGTGACCGGAATGCGTTTGCTGGTTTTTCCCGTGGTGCCGGAACTAAGGGCAAAATACGACGGTTTTCCCGGCCAGGCAACGTCCGGCGTTCCTTCTTGGGTTTTGCACCACCATCGCTTTTTCATTTTTTCATAATTGAAACAAGGGATTTGTTTGGCAAAAGTTTGTTGCACATCATCCTCCAATATTTCCGCAAAATTGTAATATTTTCCAAAAGCCGTGTTTTTTGCTGTTTCCAACAATTCTTTCAATCCATTTTTTTGTGCTTCAATGTGATCGGGCGGCGAAACGAACGTATCGCGAAAATCGAGCAGGTTTTTGATAATGGCACCTTTTAGCGGCATTTTTGGGAAACTTAAAATGAAAACCAAAGATAGTTTGAAATGAAAACGTACGGAAAAACGCGCCCATAAATGTTTGTTAAGGCATAATCGGTTCAAAAAAAACAATAGAATTTATTCCATTCAAAACCCATAAAAAAGAGTTCCATTTGAAGCGGTTTTTTTATCTTCGCCTTTCCAAAACGAACGAAGTTGAACAAAGAAGAAATCATTGGCCACGTCGCGGAAATCCTAAAAGAAACCCCTTCTGCACAAGATATTGTGAAAAAAGGGGGCGACCGCGACAAACGCTTTCGCTACTTGGCGGTGCATATGGTTGAAAAAGCCATCAAAAAAGATGCGCTGATCCTTTCCAAAAACGGAAAAGGAATCGCCATTTTGTTCCGGACGAACAAAAAAGACAGCAGTTTTTTCAAGGATATTCGAGAAGAAATCGGGCTGGTGCTCAACGTTACCGGTATCAAAAACGCGTTCAAAATCATCAAAAACCAAAAATACATCAAAGCCCAACGCCCGCAAAACGGCGATTATTTATATTGTTGGTTTTGGGGAATCGTGCCCGACCAGCGCGGCGCGGACACCCAAGTTGGCAAAGAAATGAAAGACGAGTTTTTGCGCTTATCGGACGAACTGCAACTTCCATTGTATGCCGAAACCCGCACGAAACGGAACGTGTTGGTCTATCGAAAATTCGGCTTCGACCTGTTTCATACTTGGGAACGACCCGATGGGAACAGCATGTGGTTTTTGCGGTATATGCCGAAGAAAAGATAATTGGCCACTAATACATTGGAATGCTGTACAACAATCCAAAAACGAACGTGTCGTAGCGCCTTCCAAAACTTTTTAAATTCAGTTCCGCGAA
The DNA here is from genome assembly GCA_035705295.1 of Flavobacteriaceae bacterium. Lineage (GTDB taxonomy): Bacteria > Bacteroidota > Bacteroidia > Flavobacteriales > Flavobacteriaceae > DASSWG01. Next base: position 20,663 of record DASSWG010000072.1, on the reverse strand, counting down.
AAGTTTCACGCTTTTTCCCAAGGGCAAATTGCCTAAAAATTTGATTTGTGCTCCATGGTTGAAATTTCCGGTTTCGAAATAAATATTTGAGGAATCGGGATCGCGTTGGTTCATATCAAAATTGTTTCCGGTATAACCCAAACCGCCAAAAACTGAAATTCCCACAATTTCCATTAGCTTATAATTGACGTTCAACGTGATTTCTGAAAAAGTTTCGGTATTTTGAGAAGTAACGTCCCTTCGAAAAAAGAGGTTGTATTCGCCGGAAAAACCCCATTTTTCATTGGTGTGGTAATGCGCACGGACATCTACGCCCCATTCTTCTTGAAAACCCACGCTGATCAATGCGCCACCACCAAAATCAAAAGCGCGTTGGGCGATGGAGTTTTCAAAGAAAAAAACACAAAAACCAAAAAGCAACAGGTATTTTTTCATTGAATATTGAATAATTGAACCCTGAACAAAATTACTTACTAGCAAACAATTTCACATCGTCTTCGCTAATTTCTTTGCTGCCCAAAATAATCAACCGCTCGACCACGTTTCGGAGTTCACGGATGTTTCCTGTCCAATCATATTCTTGCAGGAGTTTGATGGCGTTTTTGTGGAAATTTTTTTGGTTGGTTCCTTGTTCTTCTGCAATTTTTTTGGAAAAATATTCCACCAACAAAGGGATGTCTTCGCGGCGTTCGTTCAAAGGCGGGACTTTGATCAAAATCACCGCCAAACGATGATAAAGATCTTCCCGAAAATTCTTTGCTTTTATTTCGGCCTCCAAATCTTTGTTGGTGGCCGCGATCACGCGAACATCGACTTTGATGTCTTTTCCGCTTCCAACGCGACTGATTTTTTTCTCTTGCAGCGCGCGCAAAACTTTTGCTTGTGCCGATAAGCTCATATCGCCCACCTCGTCCAAAAAAATGATGCCGCCATTGGCAGTTTCGAATTTTCCCGCGCGGTCTTTATTCGCCGAGGTAAACGCCCCTTTCACGTGGCCGAACAACTCGCTTTCGATCAGTTCCGAAGGAATCGCCGCACAATTCACCTCGATCATCGGCCCTTTTGAACGTTCGCTTTTTTGATGTATCCAATGTGCCACAAGTTCTTTTCCGGTTCCGTTTTCGCCGGTGATCAATACCCGGGCATCGGTCGGTGCCACTTTCTCGATCATTTCTTTGATGTTGTGAATTGCTTTCGATTCACCGATCATTTGGTGGTTTTTGCCCACTTTTTTCTTCAACCGGGTATTTTCGACCACGAGTTCTTTCCGATCCAGCGCAATTCGAACCGTGTTCAGCAAACGGTTCAAATCGGGCGGTTTTGAAATATAGTCAAACGCGCCCAATTTCATGGTGTTCACGGCGGTTTCCAAATCGCCATGGCCGGAAATCATCACCAACGGAATTTCGGGCTTTATTTTTTTGGAGGCTTCCAACACTTCCACACCGTCCATTTTGGGCATTTTAATATCGCACAAAACCAAGTCGTAATCTTCATTTTTGATTTTTTCGATCCCCTTCAAGCCATCTTCGGCTTCTTCAACTTGATAGTTGTTGTTTTCTTCGGTAAGTATTTTCACAAGGACGCGCCGGATGGCCGACTCGTCTTCAATCACTAATATTTTCGGCATAATTATAATTTAAACTCAATTCCAACACGACTGTAGAACGAATTGGAATCGTTAATGGTATAAATATCGTCTTTATCTGCGTTGCGCAAACGAATATCGTTTAAAATTGTATAACCGGCATATCCAAAAATCAGCAAATGCTTGGTGAAATAATGTTCGTATCCGAAGCCGCCGAGCACAACGGTCATGGTAATGTCGTCGGCATATTTCATTTCACCGTTCACATTTTGAAAACCGATGGGTTCTTGAATATTGGCATAAAAACCATCCAGTTCCGCAAAGGCGGTCAACCGGTTTTTTTTGTTGAAAAGGTAGCTCAATTTCGTTTTTGGGACGCCCAAGGTGTATTCCCACTTTTCATTGATGGTTTTGAAATAATTGATCACCGGCAATGGAAATGGCCGGCCTGATTTTGTAGAATAACGGATTCCAAAAACAATTCGCCACGGCAAATCCACTTCATTTGGACCGCGGTCTTTTATAAGGTAAACCCCGCCGGTATAGATTACGTCATCGGAAATAATATCGGACCTGCCGAAATTCGAAGCGACCATAATTCCGCCCCGTACCGCAAAACGCCAGTCTTTTTTTAATCCGAATGTATAGGTCAACCGAGTGGTGAACGACTCGAACCTTTCCAAATTATTGGCCAAAAATGGAGCATCGTCGCCATATTTTAAATTGACGTTCCGGTATTCGATTCCAGGAATGAGATAGGCGCGCTCGGCAAGTTTGAACGGGTAGTTTACCCGCGCACGGAACCTGCGGAATGAATTGTCGGAATTGGTTTGTGGGAAATATGTGTATTCTACTTTAGTGGACAAATCGGATTCTTGGGAGTGAATGAGTCCTGAAGTTCCCATTGCCAAAAGCAAAAGGGCTGTTTTGAAATAATTGGTCATATTGCCTATTTTAAATTAAGGAAAACATCCCGTAAAGAAAAAACAAAAACGGAATAGCTACGATCGAATGTATTGTTTTTTTATGGGTTTTACTTTCGATTTAGGCATTATTTAACGGTTTCAGTACCGTATCCATTTATACAAATCTTTATAGGTGGGTTTTTTGCCGTACATCAAAATACCGATTTTGTATATTTTTGCTGCCAACCAAACGGTTCCCAAAATACTCAGTATCAAAATACCAATGGAAACAACAATTTCCCACCACGGCACCCCAAACGGAATCCGCATCAGCATCACCACGGGCGAGGTCAACGGAATCATTGAAAAGATGGTGGAAACCGTTCCGTGCGGGTTTTCGATCACCGCAAAAAACCCCACATAAATACCCAGCATCAACGGGATTATGATTGGAAACATAAATTGTTGGGTATCGGTTTCGTTGTCAACGGCGGCGCCGATGGCCGCATAAATGCTGCTGTACAGAAAATAGCCGCCTATAAAATACACAATGAAATACCCGATCAATTTCAAAAATGGCAAGCGGGAAACATCGAGCAGCAATTGTTGCAATTCGGCATCGGAAACGGTTTGCACCGCTTGTGATTGCGGTGTTTGCGACATATCGATTCCAAAAACCATCGAAAATACAAGCATCAACGCGCCGCCCAAAATCACCCAAATCATAAATTGAGAAATGCCCGCAAGGGTGGTGCCGATGATTTTTCCCAACATCAATTGTATGGGTTTTACCGAAGAAACGATGATTTCCACAATGCGGTTGGTTTTTTCTTCGATTACGCTACGCATTACCATGTTTCCGTAAATAATGATGAACATCATCAATAAATACCCGGCCGCGCCCCCAAAAAACATTTTTAGGTACAAACTTATTTTGGAACTTCGCTGGCCTGAAAAATTTTCGATTTTAATGGAAACCCGGGTTTCCGATTGAGCCAGTTTTTTCAAATTGACACCGTTTTGCAACAATCGTTGGTTGGTGATTTCGGTGGAAATCTTGGTTTCGAGCTGTTCCAATAATGAATTATCGGGGGAATTTTTGGTGAAAAAGACAATTTTTTCAACATCCACTTCACGATTTTCCATTAAATTTTTCGGAATGAAAAGCAGGCCGTCAAATTCATTGGAAGCCACCGAATCTTTCGCGGCTTTAATTGACATATTGGAATAATCGATGAATTTTGTGCTTTTTGAAGATTGGAAAGTCTCGAGCACTTCTCCTTGATCGTGAACGGCCACCGTGCGCTGAACATCATTGTTGAGCGTTGTCAAGTAAGCGATCAAGGCAATCATTCCGACCATGATCAGCGGGCTCAAAAAAGTCATCACAACAAAGGTTTTGTTTTTGACCTTTGCCAAATATTCCCGTTTTACAATGAGTTTTAAATTGCGCATTAGTTGGTGACTGCTTTAATGAAAATATCGTTTACCGAAGGAACAAGTTCCACAAAATGGTTGACGGTGCCCAAACTGGTCAATAGTGCCAACAGGTCGTTTGGTGAATCATTTGGCCCCAATTGAACCGTCAATTTTAAATTATCGTGGATACTGGAAAAAGTTGCGGGCAAAACCGAAAAATGTTTTTCCAAGTTTTCCTTGACCAACATCCGATCGGTGGTTTCCAAACCAATTTGGTATTTATTGGATTTATATTGCTTTTTAATATCGGAAACCCTTCCTTCCAAAATTTTTTCCGCCTTGTCCAACAAAACAATGTGTTCGCAAAGCTCTTCCACACTTTCCATCCGATGGGTGGAAAAAAGAACGGTCGCCCCTTCGGAGCGCAACTGCAAAATTTCATCTTTGATAATTGCGGCGTTCACCGGGTCAAAACCACTAAAGGGTTCGTCGAAAATAAGCAATTTTGGACGGTGCAGCACCGTGACCACAAATTGTACTTTTTGGGCCATTCCTTTGGAAAGTTCTTGGATTTTTTTGTCCCACCAAGTTTCGATCTGCAATTTCTCGAACCAATGCCACAAGCGTTTTTTTGCTTCTGCTTTTGAAAGCCCTTTCAGCTGTGCCAAGTACAAAACCTGCTCGCCCACTTTCATGGATTTGTAAAGTCCACGCTCTTCGGGCATATATCCAATGTGTTGAATATCGGTTTGTTGCAAAGGCTTGCCGTTCAGCAAAACACGGCCGTTGTCGGGCATGGTGATTTGGTTGATGATACGGAGCAAAGTGGTTTTTCCGGCACCGTTTGGGCCCAAAAGCCCAAAAATGCTTCCTGTTGGAATTTGTATGCTCACTTGGTCCAATGCGGTAGAATTGCCAAAAGACTTGGAAATATTTTCCGCGACCAACAGATTTTCCATAGTTAAAATTTGAGGCGTAAAGATAGAAATAAGTGCGGGGTTGAAGAAGGTTCAACTTAAAAAATAAAAAACCCGACAAATTTCGAAAAAATCCATCGGGTTTGAAATAATATGCAAAAAGCTTTTTACTTTGTGAACAACAATTCCCTGTATTTGGTGAGTGGCCACAATTCGTCATCGACCAAGATTTCCAATTTATCACAATGATAACGGATGATATCGAAATAGGGCTTCACCTTGTCACAATAGGCAAATGCTTTTTTGGTGGCATCATCAATTTTGTTGGCTTTTTTACGCTCTTCGACCATATCGGTGATGCCCTTGTTTATTTTTTCGAGGTGCACGGAAATCTCTTCGATAATGTTCATTTGCTCTTTGGCGTGTTTTTTATAGCCCTGCCCAAAAATTTCTTTCAATCCTGTGACGTTTTCAATAAGGATGTTTTGATAGCGGATCGCTGTTGGGATCACGTGGTTCCGGGCGATATCCCCCAAAATACGGCCTTCGATCTGGATATGCATGGCATATTCCTCAATATCGATCTCGTAACGTGCCTCCACTTCCCGTTTGCTCATGATTCCAAGATCTTCGTATAGCTTGATGGCGTTTTTCGAAATTTTGGCGCTCAAAGCTTCAGGAGTGGTCCGGTGATTGCTCAACCCGCGTTTTTTAGCTTCTTTTTCCCAAGCTTCGCTGTATCCATCGCCTTCAAAACGGATTTTTTTCGATTTTTTGATATAATCACGCAACACGTTGAAAATGGCATCGTCCTTTTTCATCTTTTTGTCCTTGATGAGCTTGTCCACGGCGATTTTAAATTCTTTCAACTGTTTTGCCACAATTGCGTTCAAAACCATCATCGGATTGGAACAGTTGGCATCGGAGCCCACGGCCCTAAATTCAAATTTGTTCCCTGTAAACGCAAATGGGGAAGTTCGGTTGCGATCGGTGTTGTCCAATAAAATTTCCGGTATTTTCCCAACCACGTTCAATTTCAGTTCGGTTTTTTCCTGCGGGGAAAGTTTTCCGTCGGTCACTTTTTCCAGTTCGTTCAACACTTCGGTCAATTGCGTTCCGATAAATACCGAAATGATCGCCGGCGGGGCTTCGTTCGCCCCCAAACGATGGTCATTGGAAGCGGTTGCAATCGACGCGCGTATCAATTCTTCGTGGTCGTAAACCGCTTTGATCGTGTTTACGAAAAAGGTCAAAAATTGGAGGTTTTTCATTGGGGTCGTGCCCGGCCCCAACAAGTTCACACCGGTATCGGAACTCAACGACCAGTTGTTGTGTTTTCCGCTTCCGTTGACCCCCGCAAAAGGTTTTTCATGGAACAACACTCGAAAATGGTGCCGTTCGGCTACTTTTTCCATCAAATCCATCAACAGCAAATTGTGGTCCACCGCAAGATTTGTTTCTTCAAAAATAGGCGCCAATTCATATTGATTGGGTGCTACTTCGTTGTGACGGGTTTTTACCGGAACGCCCAAATACATACATTCGGTTTCCAGGTCGCGCATATAGTTCAACACACGTGACGGAATCGCCCCAAAATAGTGATCGTCCAATTGTTGCCCCTTTGCTGGGGCGTGGCCCAAAACAGTTCGTCCCGCCAAAGTGATGTCGGGGCGCGACGATGCCAATGCGGAATCGACCAAAAAATATTCCTGTTCCCAACCCAAAGTGGCGTTCACTTTGGTTACTTTTTTGTCAAAATACCTACAAACGGCGGTCGCGGCATCGTCCAAAGCGGCGAGTGAACGCAACAGCGGGGTTTTGTAGTCCAAAGCTTCGCCGGTGTAGGAAACAAAAACCGTGGGAATGCACAAAGTGGTTCCCAAAATAAATGCGGGCGAAGTGGGATCCCAAGCAGTGTAACCACGTGCCTCAAAGGTATTTCGAATTCCTCCGCTCGGAAAGCTGGATGCGTCGGGTTCTTGTTGTACCAATTGTCCGCCGCCAAACTTTTCGATGGAAGCCCCATTGCCGACGGTTTCAAAAAACGCATCGTGTTTTTCGGCCGTGCTTCCCGTTAAGGGCTGAAACCAGTGCGTGTAGTGCGTGGCTCCTTTGGAAATGGCCCATTCCTTCATTCCGGTGGAAATGTGGTCGGCCAAATCGCGTTTTATTTTTGTACCTCGTTGAATGGCATCCATCACCCCTTGATAAGAATCTTTGGTCAGGTATTGGTGCATCGCTTTTTCGTTGAAAACGTTTTTTCCGAACAGTTCTGACCGTCGAATTTTTTCATCTATCTCAACAGGAGTTCGGTGAAGGGTTTCTTGTAGTGCTTGAAATCGTAAGATGGCCATGTTGCTTTTGGTTTTTATTTGGCGCAAATATATATCTTTTTGAAATACACCCCCTATTTTTTCAAAGCTTACTTATAAAAAAGTTATTAAAAGTAGAAACCACCCCTTCTTTTTTTTAATTTAGGGTTGAAATAAAGCTTAAATATAAATAATGCGTGGGTGTCATGAAAAAAGAATCATGAACAAAGCAAACAAGAAGACATAAAAGAGGTTGGCCAACAGTACGAAGGTGTACGATTTTTTCCAACTATATTTTTCTGGTTCCATTAGAGTTGTGCTAAAGGTTTGTCTTGGGTGAACAACTATTTTCCCAAAGATAACAAATTCGCGAACAATCGATAAGCCCCGGAAACGCCCGCTGGAAATTCGCGGAAAAAACTCAATCCGGTATAAATATAGTATCCTTCACCATATTTCGCCACCAATAAACTTCCTTTTCGCAAGGGTTCACCGTTATCTTTCATTCCCAAAATTGGAGTAAATTCTTTTCCCCAGTTATCGGGAAAATAGAGGCCACGTTCTTGCACCCAGCCTTGAAAATCGTTTTTGGTGATTTTGTTCGGCGTATTCAACACGGGGTGATTTTCGGCCAGAAAAACCACTTCCGAATGTTCATCAGTGACCCTATCGCGTGAAAGTTGCAGTTCGTAAGGCGCCAAATTATCGGTTTTCAAACGGTGGCTTGTGTTGTATTGCACGATCATGTTCCCGCCATTTTTCACAAAATCGAACAAAATTTCTTGTTTGGAATCCAAGGTGGGTTCCGTGTTGTAAGCGCGGATCCCGATCACGACCGCATCAAAATTTGAAAGTTTTTCGGTGGTGATTTCCGCAGGTGAAAACACTTCGACCGAATAACCGATTTGTCGCAAGCTTTCCGCCACTACATCCCCAGCACCTTCGATATAAGCAATTCTATTTCCTTTTCTCCGAATATCCAAGCGAACAACTTTGGCTTTTGCAGGCCTCAAAATACTTTGTTTTGGAATATGTGGATAATCGAACGAGATCAATTCCTTGGAATATTTTTCCCCCTCGGAAACCACTGTTGGCGAAATAAAGCCTTCCGCTTGATTTTTTGGCGGGGTTACTTGAAAAAAAACTGTTTTTTCCGCGTTTTTTGACGAAATCCGGATTTTCTTTGATTTTGGTGAAACTTTCCAATTTTCAGGTACCAACAGTGACAAGTCCCCTGAAAACCCATCTTGAAAAGCTTTGACCGCGACTCCAATATTTTTTGGCGTTCCGTCTTTGAATATGATCACCTCTTCTTCAACAGAAACAGCAACTTTCGGCACAATGGAAAAGGTTTTGTAAACCTCGCCTTTTGCGGGCTCGGTGGTTTTGTAAACAATGGGTTTTTCAATGTTCATTGGAATTCCATCGATGGATAAATCAAAAGTTGCAGTCAATACCGACGGGGTCTCCGGTAAACCGATCAGTTTTTGTTTTTCCACATGGTACATTCCCAAACTGGCTTTTTCATTCAACCAGTATGGACTGGTTGGCGGTATCGTTTTCGGAAGTTGTAGTTGCTTTTCTTCCACAAAACCTTGATTGTTCATCAGTTTTTTCTGTGGCGAAATATTGGTTCCCAGACTTGAAAAACGAACTTTTTCCAAACGCACCGGAATTTCACTTCGATTGATGGCCTCAATGGATATTTTGATTTTTTCACCCGGAACTGCGGTTTCGTTCTCCGCAGCTACTTCCAAATAAACCCCCATTGCCGCCAACACGATTTTTTCGATGGCCCGGGATTTGATTTTTTTCCAATGTTCGTTTTCCAAATTTTGGATCAGTTCATAAGCTTCCATCAATTTTGGGACACTGGCCGCGGGGTTTTTGAAATTATAATTTTTTTGCACTTCCGACAGCATCTTTCCAATGGGTTCCCCGTTTTTCAACCGGCTCCAAGTGGTGTTTATTCCCGCGAAAACGTTTTTTTCATTTTCGGGGAATTGACCTTTGACAAGTTCCAAATATTCCATTTCACTTCCACGGCTTCCCGCAACACCAAAACCTTGACTGCGGTGTTGGCTTCGGCTCAAGGCCGAAATCTCGGTGTTGGAAAGTCCTTGCAACGGATAGTAAACCCCGACGTCCAAACTCAAAAAATCAGAACGTTCCATCGCTTTTTTAAATTTTTCCCGACTGCCATAAAACCACCATGACGTATTGAAGAACAAACGCTTGGGCTGCCAAGTTTCCACAAATCGAAGTTGTTCCGGAAATTCGTTTTTTTCTCCCGCCAAATCAAATGATTTTGCGCTCAAAATCGCGGAAGAAGTGTGGTGCCCGTGGGTTTCGCCGGCGCTTTCCAAATCGAACCGGTTGATGATGACATCGGGGCGAAAATTTCGGATTGTCCAAACCACGTCGCTCAACACTTCGTTTTCATTCCATATTTCCAAGGTTTCTTTTGGGGTTTTGGAATAGCCAAAATCATTGGCTCGGGTGAAAAACTGAATTCCACCATCGATATTTCGGGCAGAAAGCAGTTCTTGCGTTCGGATGACGCCCAGTAATTCGCGAATTTCCGGTCCGATCAAATTTTGACCGCCATCACCGCGCGTCAAAGAAAGATATGCTGTTCGCGCATTGACTTCGTTGGAAAAATAGGAGATCAGCTGCGTGTTTTCGTCATCGGGATGTGCGGCGATGTATAAAACCGAACCCAAAAAGTTCAGTTTTTCGATGGCTTGGTATATTTCGGAACTGTTCCATTTTTCGGGTTGTTGGGAAAAACCATTTTGAAATAAAAAGAAGGCTAATAAAAAGAAAAAGTGTTTTTTCATTTGGGATTTTTTGAAAAGGAAAATCAAAAGTAAAGATTTTGTTGGAGTTTACTGCAAACTGCCCCCTAAATCAAAGAGCATCTTTCCCTTCGTCGATGCGAGCGTTTTTTTCGATCAGGGAAACGGCTTTTTGTAAAATAAGGTTGTTGGGGTAAGTGATCAATTCACCTTCCATGGTTCGCAAATGAAGGTGGAACACCTTGATGTCTTCAATTATTCCCTCCAAAGATTCGTCTTTGTCGTCGTGAATGCGGATTTTGTCACCGATTTTATAAGGAAAAGAAAAAAACATAATCACGCCAGAAGTGACGTTGCTCAAAATGGACCAGATCGCAAAAAGCCCAATTCCGATGACCGCAAAAACCGAGGAAAACACCAGTGCAAGCTCTCTGAATTTAAACCCCCACGCAATCATCAGCAAAAAAATAGCAATAAAAAGCATCAAAAAATTAATGTAGCGAAACATCAAACGGGTCCGGGCAATATTCATATCTTGCCGCTTCCCCACACGATTGGCGGTTTTTTTCAAGACGTATTGCACCACCAACAAAACAATGATGATGATGAGCGTGTAGCCCAGTTCGTTTTTGTAGTTGAAAAAAAAATCCTCCATATTTTTTGACATACCTTGTTTGCCGGTTTTTTCCGCCAAACCACAACAAAGGTAAGTGTTTCTTCTTTTTGCTATGAAAAGTGGCCAATTGTTTTTTTGAAAAAAATCACGCGTGATTTTTCAACATTTCGTAGAGCAAATGTACGGGCATTCCCATCACGGTGAAATAGGATCCTTCTATTTTTTCAACGCCGATCTGCCCGATCCATTCTTGGATTCCATAAGCGCCCGCTTTGTCGAAAGGTTGAAAATTGTCGATGTAATACCGGATTTCTTCTGCTGAAAGTTCCTTGAACCAAACCTTGGTCACATCGTGCGCGATGGAAGTTTTTTCTGTGGATTTCAAACAAACCGATGATATTACCTTGTGCTTTTTCCCGGAAAGCATGCGAAGCATTTCGAAAGCTTCTTCTTCATTTTTTGGCTTCCCCAAGATTTTATTTTCAAAAACCACAATCGTGTCGCCCGTGATCAGGATTTCGTTGGGTTTTAAATCGGGAAAAGCTTCGGCTTTCAATTTTGCCAAATATTCGGCGATTTCGGAAGGTTTCAATCCATCGGGATAAATTTCTTCCACGGGTTTCAACCGGATTTCAAAATCTAGCCCCAATTCTTTCAAAAATTGTTGCCTTCTTGGTGAAGCGGAAGCAAGGATCAGGTGATGGTTTTTTAATTTTTCGCGAAGCATGTTCACATCAACAAAAATTTATACAAAGCAAAGGAAACAATACCTGCCCACATAACAAAACTCAACACCCTGCGCAAATGCACATAGTGTTTGGCATGTTTTGCGGAGAGGATTTTGATCAAAAAATAAAGCAACGGACCGACCAAAAACGCCAACAAATAAATGAGCAAAGTTTGGTTTCCGTACAAATAAGAGTACATATAATAAAGCAAACTCGCCAAGGGAACCAATGTGAATATAAAAATGATGGTGTTGGTTCGTTCCTTTCCAAAGGAAAGCGTCAAACTGGCATTGCCGGCTTTGTGGTCGCCGTCCATGTTTTTTTGATCGTTCACCATTTCACGGAGCCAAACCACCAAAAATGCAAAAACGGCATAATCCAACAAAATGGAAAAAACGGTGTGCTGCGTGTTTTGGTTTTCGGGGGTAATTGCGGGCAACAAATCGTACAAACCCAAGAGAATTATGGTCAAAGCCGCCAAAATACCCACGAACATATTTCCCATGATTAATTGTTTTTTAAGGAACGTGGGGTACAAATACAGCAAGGCCGAAACGATGATGAACAAAGCGGAAAACCCGGGATGCCCAATGGCGTTGGAGAGAAAAAAACCGATGACTACGGCGACAATGTTTAGGCCGATAAACATGTTGAAAGCAAATTTTTCGGATATGGAATTTCCAACGATGACTTTTTCAGGTTGGTTCACTAAATCAGCTTCGCGATTGGAAATTTCCAAAATACAATTCCCGGCCGCGGCCAAGCAAAGCGAGGCAAACAACAGGAGAAAAAAACCAATTTCGTTCAAAGAAACGGCAATATCAAAGGGTTCGAACAAAAAATACTTGATGAGGATTTGGGTTGCGGCGATCATCAACAGGGTTTTGTAGCCGATGAGTTTTAGGTAGTCCATTTGTTGGTTAATTGGTTAATCGGGGATTGGTTAATTGGTGATCGTATTCACCAAAAATACAAAAGTTCATTTTTTACGGTCATAGCAGGAAAATCAAATCGTCCATTTTCCCTGTACTTTCATCACTTGTTCGATGATGTCGCGCACGCAGCCTTTTCCGCCGTTTTTGTGCGAAACGTATTTCGAAATCGCTTTTACTTCCGAAACCGCATCTTGCGGGCAACACGGCAAACCAATCATCTGCATCGGATAAATATCGGGGATATCGTCGCCCATATACGCCACGGTTTGCGGATCAATGGAATAGACATCAAAAAATTCGTCCAAGTTTTCGGTTTTGTCCTCCACGCCCAAATGAATGTCGGTGATTCCCAAACCCTGCAAACGTTTGCGCACGCCCTCGTTTTTTCCGCCCGAAATGATGCAAACCGTATAACCCGCTTTCACCGCCTTTTTCATCGCGTAGCCGTCCTTGATGTTCATCGTGCGCAACAAATCGCCGTTGGTGGAAACCTGAATGGAGCCGTCGGTAAGCACGCCGTCCACATCGAGCACAAACGTGGTGATGTGGTTGAGCAGTTCTTTGTAGTTGGTTTGCGTTTCGAGAGTCGGTTTTTCTTTCATTTTTTTGTTATTTTGTCCCCCATTTGTCGATACAATAATTTGCTAACTCCTCAATGTCTGTAAGTTGTCTTGAAGATGCTTCGCCTCTTATATAAAACTCTTTCCCATATTTTCCATTTAGAAAAATGGGCCTACGTATACTCGGACTTACTGTTACTACGAAAATATCTTTTTCTTCTCGTTTGCAAAACTCACTTGACACATTGTTCTTAACGGAAAATGACAAGAAATACTCTAACATCTGGTCAAATTCCAACATAAAGTAATCTTTCTCATTTTTATCTCCTGAAAGTGAAAAGTCATAAGAAAGTCCTTGGGTTTCACCATTATCCGTAATACCAATTATTAGAAATCCTCCTCTTGAATTTAAAAATGCACAAATAGCTTTTGCAATAATTCCCTTTACTCCAATTCCTGCTTTGCCCGTAGAGAAATTATACAAAAGCGCTGGTTTAAATTCCACTTGATTGCTTTCCCCATTTTTAATAATTTCTTCTAAAGTTGTAGGGACTTGTTGATTTTCATCGAATTCTTCATCTCCTGGGTTTCCCCACCAATAAGGTTTGTCCAAACCTGACCAATCAAAAGGGGTTTGTAACATCAGATATGTATTAGGCTCACTATAACCTTCCAACCATTCTCCATTGCCCAAATATCCTTCTGCCCATTCTTCGCTATGACAAAAAACGATTTCTGTTTGATTGTTTTCAGTTTCGTATTTGTTAAATTTGTAATATTCAAATTCTTTTTCAAGTTCGCTGATTAAAGAATCAGGATGATTTAATCTGCTAATATTTCCAAGACCGTGTATGAAAAATTCGTCTCCTTTTTTATCCTCATAAATTTTGTCCGGTTTTGGTATATCGATGATGAGAAATACCCCAAGCCCATAAGCAAATGAATCGCTCCATTCGATTTCCTCTTCTCCTAGTTTTATTTTAGACTTAGTTTCCAAGTCCACAAATGAGGTCAGTTCTTTTTTTGCTTGTTTATCCGATAAATATTTTTTGCCTTTAGCTTCTAAAAGAACATCAATGTAATTTTGATAAAGTTCAAATGCAGATTTTCTTGCAATTATGGGATTTTCATTTTCAAATTTTTCTTCAAATTCCAAAAAATCAATTTCATTATTTTCTTTGATTTTTCGAATGATTTTTGCTTTTACAATGTAATGAAATGCCACCATATTTTAAGAGAGCTTGGTTTTGAGTAGTTTTTCAATTCTTTTACAAGCTTCTTTATCGTTGTAATAAATGCCTGAAACTTCAAATTCATTTATTCTTAATGTTGGGTTCAAACCTTGAATTTCGGGCAGTAAATCCCTAAAGCAATCGAGATATGCCCTTTGAGCGGTACGCCCTCCTAAAAAATTAAAGTCAATTGTTGTTTTGTTTTTTCTGTATTTATCTGCTTTTTCTTTATGATTTGTGCAAAGTTTTTTCCATTCATTTACGTCAAAATTTAGTTTTATGTTCTCTGGATAATGTTCAAAGGTTTTTTGTCTTGATGAATTGAAATGTTGAAATTCATCAAATTCAAATATAAAATTGTATTCACCACCAAAATATGCATCGCAGTTTAGCAGCATTGAGCGTTTGGATTGATTTTTAGTAAAGTCCCCATTTAACGTCGTGAAAATTCGGCAAATTGAAGCGTAATTATTTCCAAAATTTTTTTCTGTATGCTTGTTAATAAACCATTCCAACCTTTTGTTTATTTGCGCGGGTTCATTAAGTACTCTACTAACTATTTCTGTTATTAATTTTTGTTTATCTCCAACAGGCATATTTTTCTCCTTTTAATATTCAATATTCCTTGTAACGTCTTTTAGGTTGTCGCTATCTTTTGCGAAAGCAAGGTATAAATTTCTTTAAAAACAGGGTTTTTCAATTGTTCCAAATGTTGATCGATCGTTTTTTGGTCGCCGCGTGCCGCCGGGCCGGTTTGTGTTTCTTTGGGCGATTTTTCCGTGGCTTTGCGCGCCGTTTCTTCCATCAAGGCATATAAAATTTCAAAAGGAACTTTGTTTTCTTCGCAAATTTCTTCTCCGACGCGATATAAATAATTGGTGAAATTGCACACAAAAACCGCCGCCAAATGTAGCGATTTTCGTTGTTCGGTGGAAATGCGGTAATTTCTTTCCGAAATACTTCCTGCCAAATTTTGCAGTATTTTAAAGCTGTTTTCATCGGAAGCTTCCAAACAAATCGGAATTTTTGAAAAATCGACCGGCACCTCTTTTGAAAAAGTTTGCAAGGGATAAAACACGCCGTTTTTTTTCGAAACATCCAACAACGGGACACTTCCGGAAGTATGTGCGATCAATTTGTTTTTGAATGGAATCTTTTCCGCTAAACTTTTCACCGCGTCGTCTTTGGCACAAACCAAATACACATCGGCTTCTTCAAGTTCGTCCAGCGAAACGACGGTTTTCGTCTTTTCCGAAAACGGTTTCAACGCGGTTTCACTTCGGTTGTAAACTTGTGCGACCACCACATTTTCGGCCTTGAAAAAAGCCTGGAACAAATGGGTGGCGACATTTCCGGCGCCTAAAATCACAATACGCAGCATCCTGCAAATTTACCAAAAATTGAACGATTTAAATTCTTGAATATTACCCATTAAAAATACCGATTAATCTTTCACTAATCAGTAAATTTGCAGCGTTTTTAAAACGTCTTTCCCATGTTGCAAAAAAAAATTGTTAGCATTCTGTTCTCCACCCGATTAATGGCCGTTTTGTTTATTGTTTTTGCCATCGCCATGGCGGTCGGGACTTTTGTCGAAAACTCCTATACCACCGCCACGGCACGCGCTTGGATTTACAACACACATTGGTTCGAGGCCATTATGGTGTTGTTCGTGATCAATTTTCTCGGGAATATTTTTCGGTACAAAATGTACACCCGCGCAAAACTTCCCACCTTGTTGCTCCATTTGTCGTTCATTCTGATAATCATTGGTGCGGGAATTACACGCTACATCAGCTACGAAGGCGTGATGCCCATTCGCGAAGGCAAAATTTCGAACACGGTGCTTTCCGCAAAAACTTTTCTGACCGCCTACATCGATGGTGAAATAGATGGTGAACCGCGGCGGCGTATCGTCACCAAAGAATTGTTGCTCGCCCCGGGAATTGACAACCAAAAAACGAGAACCACCGATTTTAAAGGACAAGAAGTGAAATTTGAAGTCCTGAAATTCATCGCTGACGCAAAAAAAGGATTGGCTCCATCTCCAGAAGGAAAAAATTACTTGAAAATTGTGGAAGCCGGTGGCGGATCGCGGCACGATCATTATTTGCAAGAAGGCCAGGTGACAAGCATTCACAACGTGTTGTTTGCCTACAACAAACCAACCAATGGCGCCATCAATATTTTGGCGGACTCGACCGGATATTCCATAAAAACCCCGTTCGAAGGAAATTACATGCGCATGGCCGACATGAAAAAAGGGGCGGTCGCAAAAGACAGTTTACAGCCGTTGATGATGCGCTCGTTGTACAGCATGGCGGGCATGCAATTTGTTTTTCCCGATCCGGTGGTGAAAGGTGAATTCGATTTGGTGCCCATTCCGGATGAAGAAATAGTGGACGGCCTGCCCGATGGCGTGGTGATGAAAGTTACCACCAACGGCGAATCGGAAATCATAAAAATGTTGGGCGGAAAAGGAATTGTCAACAATTTTGAAAAATTCAGCCTGGGCGGATTGGATTTTCATGTACGCTACGGAAGCAAAGAATACAAGCTACCATTTTCCATAAAACTGAACGATTTTATCGCCTCCAAATATCCCGGAACCGAAGACAACCCCACTCCGAGTTATTCGGCTTTTAAAAGTAAAGTGGAATTGATCGACGATGGAAAAACCGTGCCGCACAAAATTTATATGAACCATGTACTGGATTATGAAGGGTACCGATTTTTTCAGGCCTCGTTCGACCGTGACGAAAAAGGGACCATACTTTCCGTGAACCACGATTGGTGGGGCACTTGGATCACCTACATCGGATATACCTTGTTGTACATCGGCATGTTGCTCATTTTGTTCGTGCCGGGTTCGCGGTTCAAAGAATTGGAAAAAGCCTTGAAAAAAGTGAAAGCCCGCAAAAAGAAAATGCTCAGCGTGTTGTTGGTGTTGTTTTCGGTTTCGGCATTTTCGCAAAATGATACCTTGGTTCAAACGGAACATAATCATTCGGAAGAAAACCACGTGCACGCACAAGATTCCACTTCGACTTCAACAATAGGTCAAGAACAAGCCGAGGTGCAGGTTTTGCCAAAAACCATGGTCGATTCCATTATCAAAACTTTGGCTGTAAAACCCGAGCACGCGGCAAAATTTGGGCGGTTGGTCATCCAAGATATTGGTGGAAGAATGAAACCTGCGAACACGTATTCTTCACAATTGCTACGAAAAGTGAGCAGCAACAATGAATACGAAGGTTTGAACAGCGACCAAGTGCTGCTTTCCATGATGCAAATGCCCACGCTTTGGTACAACGTGCCGCTCATAAAAGTAGAACGTAAAAACGATAGCCTCCACAAAATTTTGAAAATTGAAAAAGGGAAACAATTGGTTCCCTTGGCCGAATTTTTCGATGCCCGCGGAAACTATAAACTTTCGCCCTATTTGGAAGCGGCCTACCGCGCAAAAGTGCCGAACCAATTCCAAAAAGATTTCAAAAAAGCCGATCAAAAAGTCAATTTGCTGTACAGCGCCTTGCAGGGAAAATTGTTGCGTATATTTCCACTCCCGAATTCCGAAAACAACAAATGGGTTTCCTATCCGGAGTTGAAAGAAAGTGGTTTTGAAGGAATGGATTCCTTGTACACCACGCAAATATTGCCTTTGTATTTTGGGGCTTTGCGACAGGCCGAAGCCACGGGCGATTATGAACAAGCCAACAAACTGTTGGAGAGTTTGAAGGGTTTCCAAAAGAAATACGGCAGCGAAGTGATGCCTTCCGAAGAAAAAATAAGCACCGAAATTTTGTACAACAAATACAATGTGTTCAACAACTTGTTTTTGATGTACCTGTTGGCTGGGATTTTTATGTTGATTTTTGTGATCGTACAAATTTTCAAAAGGAACAAATTCGTGAACACCACCGTGAATGTGTTCAAAATCGCCATTTTGTTGTTCTTCCTTTTGCATACTGTTGGCTTGATCGCGCGTTGGTACATTGCCGGCCATGCACCATGGACCAACGCGTACGAAAGTATGATCTACGTGGCGTGGGCAACGATGCTTTTTGGGATACTTTTTGGACGAAAAAGTGATTTGACCATCGCTGCGACTTCTTTCGTTACGGCAATGATTTTGATGGTCGCACATTGGAGCTGGCTCGATCCGGCAATTGGCAATTTGGTGCCCGTTCTGGATTCGTATTGGTTGATGATCCACGTGGCGGTGATCGTGGCGAGCTATGGGCCGTTCACATTGGGAATGATACTCGGGTTGGTGGCTTTGCTGCTCATTATTTTGACCAATGAAAACAACAAGAAAAAAATGCGTTTCAACCTCAAGGAAATCACCATTGTCAACGAAATGGCGCTAACCATTGGTTTGGTGATGCTCACCATCGGGAATTTCTTGGGCGGACAATGGGCCAACGAAAGTTGGGGCCGTTATTGGGGCTGGGACCCAAAAGAAACTTGGGCGCTCATCAGTATTATGGTTTATGCGTTCGTGATCCATATGCGGTTGATCCCCGGAATGAAAGGTAGATTTGCCTTCAACTGGGCCGCGGTGTTCGCGTACAGCTCTATTTTGATGACCTACTTCGGGGTGAACTTCTACCTTACCGGGTTGCATTCCTACGCCAGCGGCGACCAGATCATCAGTTATAAATTCATTTTTGGTTCCTTGTTCGTTTGGCTTGTTTTGGGCTTTTTCGCCCGAAGGAAATACATCAAATATTACCGCGAAAAATTTCGAAAGGAAATGCGGAAAGAAGAAGAAAAGTTGGTGGAGTTGGAATGAAAAAGGACTTAGGACGTAAGACTTTTTGACTTAGGACTGATTTACCGAAAAATGAAAGACCGGCTTTTGTCGGTCTTTTTTGTGTATCTTGCTAGTGAATTTTGAATTAATTTACAAAAGAAGAAATTGGATGGGGAAAAAATTAACCGTGTTTATGATTGACGGAACTGCTTATGGCCCTAGATTGAGCGAAATTGGAAATTGGGTTGGAAAAGCAATTTACAGTCCTAGGGCTTCGATCAATAAAATTATGAACAGAAGTGAATTTGATAATCCCGGAATCTACTGTTTAAAAGGGGACCCAACCGATGATGCTTTTGATGAGAAAATATACATTGGGGAAGCCGAAAACATAAAAGCAAGGTTAAAACAACATTTAAGCGATTCAAATAAAGATTTCAAAGAACTTATTTTCTTTGTGAGCAAAGATGAGCTTTTAACAAAAACCCAAATTAGATATTTAGAATCGAGATTGGTACAATTAGCCATTGAGGCAAAAACCGCTCAAATTGATAATGGAAATTCCCCCGGTCTACCTACGCTTCACGAAGCGGACATTTCCGATATGGAATATTTTCTTAGCCAAATTAAACTGATCCTTCCTGTAATGGGATTTAATTTTTTAATTTCATCAACCGCAAGACAAGATTTTAAAAATGAAGAAGAAAAAACGAATCAGGTTCACGAAACCTATCACATAAAAACTAGAACTTTCAATGCGGTTATGAAGGAAACCGATCAAGGATATATTGTTACAAAAGGCAGCGAAGCCAAAAGAACCCTGTCAAATTCTTGTACCGAAACTTATAGAAATTTGCGCAGGAAATTATTGGAAACCAAAATTATGGTCGATGCCAATAACGGTAAATTGGTGTTTGTTGAAGATGCCGTTTTCAATAGCCCAAGTGCAGCTTCAAATATGGTTTTGGGAAGAAATTCAAATGGAACCGTTGAGTGGGTGAACGAAAAAGGCTTAACATTAAGAGAGGTTCAAGAACTGATAAATGAATAAGTAACCTTACAAATCCGAGCGTCCCAAATAAAACTTTTTCATCATCTTCCAAAAACCCTCCTATTCCCTTTTAGCAGGTTCGCTACCCAAAGTTTTTTTAAGATCCGAACTTCCAAAATCCAATGTTCGGATTGGAAACGGAATGTTGATTCCGGCTTGGTCAAAAGCAGCTTTGATGGCCATCACCCCTTCATCCACTTTGGCTTTGTACTCAAAATTTTTGTTCGTGAACGGCATCCAATAACGTATGCTGAAATTGATGGAACTGTCGTCGAATTCTTCGTAAAATAGCGTAACCTCTTCTTCTTTGATTCCTTCAATATTTTTAATGGCCTTGAGGGCAACTTCTTTGGCAAGCGCAAGGTCTTGGGAATAGGAAACCCCAACTTTCAAATCGACCCTTCTTCTGCCAGATTTTGAATAGTTCACAATGGGTTTTTTAAAAACATCGGCATTGGGAATTAGGACAATTTGCCCTTGCAGGGTCATCATTTCCGTGGTTCGGAGATGAATGTGCAAGACTTTTCCAAAATAATCGTTCGACTCAATGAGGTCGCCTACTTTAAAGGGTTTCTGAATGCTCATCATTGTTCCGGCCATATAATTGGAGGCGATTTCCTGAAAAGCAAAAGCCAATGCCAAACCCACAATCCCGGCCCCGGCGAGCAATGAAGTGACCGTGCCATCGAGGTTCAACACAGAAAGGGCGATAAAAGCGCCCACACAAACCACGACCACATAAACGAAGGTGGCGGCAAGTTTTCTGAGCCCCTCGTTGTCCGTGATTTTCCGGAACAGCTTACGGCAAATATTTTTGATGAATTTCCCGAAAAACACGAAAACAAT
>DASSWG010000071.1:0-2231 GCA_035705295.1 Flavobacteriaceae bacterium | reverse complement strand
GCTTGAAAAACACAATGGGTTTATTTTTTTGTTTAACAAACTATTAGTAATATTATACCCGCTTGGCACAGTTTTTAATGTATTTTGGCAGGAAAAATACCCCGATGAATTTATTTGATATGAAAAGGAATTTTAAAATTTTGATGCTTTTGTTGCTTTTGGCAACGGCATCTTGCAGTTTCACCACCAAAAAATTTGACCCGGACCCCGATTCGGAGAAAGACAAAGTGTTGTTGGAACTGATTTCGTTTGTGCTTCAGCGCGGACATTACGACCCAAAAACCATCAACGACGAATTTTCGAAAGAAGTTTACGAAGATTATATTTTGGCCCTGGACCCGCTGAAACGCTATTTTTTGGCCAGCGACATTCAAGAATTTTCACAGTTCAAGACCAAAATCGACGACCAGATCAAAAACGGAAAAGTGGATTTTTTCAATCTGACCTACAACCGATTGCAACAACGCACCGCAGAAGCCGAAAGTTTTTACAAGGAAATTTTGTCGAAACCTTTCGATTATTCCAAGGAAGAATTTATCCTAACCGATTATGAAAAACTCGATTATGCGGCCAACAAAAAAGCATTGAAAGAACGTTGGCAAAAACAGTTGAAATTTTCGGCCCTTTCGACCTATTATGAAAAACAGGAAGAGCAAAAAGCCATCTTGAAAAAACTGCAAAAACCAGAAAATGAAGAAGACAGCTTGAAAATTGCGGAAAATTTCACCAAAAATACAGCTGCGGAACTGGAAGCCGAAGCACGGGAAGTTACCCGCAATTCGTTGGAAGAATATTTCAGTTACAGCGACGATTTGTTGCGAAAAGACTGGTTTTCATTGTATTTGAACGCCATTGTGGAAGAATTTGACCCGCATACCTATTATTTTGCGCCGCAGGACAAAGAACGTTTCGACATTCAAATGTCGGGCAGTTTGGAAGGAATCGGCGCGCGTTTGCAGAAAAAAAGCGACAAAATCACCGTGGTCGGTATCATTTCCGGCGGACCGGCTTGGAAAGGCCAAGAACTGGAAGTGGGCGACGAAATTTGGAAAGTGAAACAAGAAGACGAAAAAGAACCCGTCAGTATTGTGGGAATGCGTTTGGAAGACGCTGTCGATCTCATCAAAGGCCCAAAAGGAACCGTCGTTACCTTGACCGTAAAAAAAGTGGACGGGACCATTGAAGATATCAAAATTACCCGCGATGTGGTGGTTATCCAAGATACGTATGCAAAATCCACCATGCTCGAAAAAAATGAAAATGTTTATGGCATCATTGACCTGCCAAGGTTCTATTTTGATATGCAAGATTATGACAAACGCAATGCTGCTTCCGATGTGAAAAAGGAAATCATCCGTTTGAAAGAACAAGGAATGGACGGCTTGGTGATCGACCTTCGTGGAAATGGCGGCGGCTCATTGGCTACGGTTGTTGACATTGCAGGAATGTTCATCGAAGAAGGGCCGATCGTACAGGTAAAAGCCGGCGATGGGAACATCGAGGTCCTAAAAGACCGAAACGACGCCATTTTATGGGACGGCCCATTGGTAATTTTGGTGAACGAACTTTCCGCTTCGGCCTCCGAAATTTTGGCTGCCGCAATGCAGGATTACAAACGCGCCATCATTATCGGAAGCGAACAAACCTATGGAAAAGGAACCGTTCAAAATTTGATCGACCTCAACCGTTGGATGCGCAACAGCAAACTTGGCGATATGGGCGCATTGAAACTGACCACGCAAAAATTTTACAGAATCGATGGCGGTTCCACACAATTGCGGGGCGTCACCAGCGACGTGGTGGTGCCCGACCGTTACAGCTACATCGAAATTGGCGAGCGCGAAATGGAAAACCCACTTCCTTGGGACCAGATCGAACCGGCCGATTATGAAGTTTGGAACGGGTACATCGATTACAAAGAAACCATCCAAAACAGCAAAGAACGAATGGCTAAAAGTGAATTGTTGCACCTCATCGACCAAAACGCAAAATGGATCAAGGCACAACAAGACATGGAAAAATACTCGTTGCAATATTCAAAATATGCCCTTCAAGTGGAACAACAAGAAAACGAGGCCGACCGCTTCGAGGCAATTTCCGAATACCAAACCGACATGACTTTTACTTCGCTTCCCTACGAACTGAAAATGTTCGAAAAAGACTCCACCCTGGCCGAAAAAAGAAGAAGGTGGCACGAAAGCCTCAGCAAAGATGTGTATATGGAAGAAGCA
>DASSWG010000070.1:0-56026 GCA_035705295.1 Flavobacteriaceae bacterium | reverse complement strand
GCATTGCGATATTGCGGCAAAGGAATGTCAAATGCGGGAAGTTGCGCGTACCATTCCACATCTTGAATATTTTGTGGGTAGCCCGCAGCCGCTTTTTGGTTGACCAACAAAATATTTTCAGAACCAACTGAATTTACGCTCACCAATTTTGGCAACACCTCCGTTTTTGTGGTTTTTAAATATTGGAGCGAACTTTCCCCAAACAACCACAAAGGGTTTATTTCAAATTGCCTCAACAATTCGGCAACCACTTTTCCCGAAAGCTTGGTTTTTCCGCGTTCAATATCCGCAGTGGTGTTTTTGATCCCCAACACCTCCGCAAATTCCGACTGGGTGAAATGATTATTTTCCCTAACCTCCTTAAACCGCTTTATTTCTATGGGCAAGTTTGATTGCATATTCCAAAGATATTCATTTTTATGGAAATATTCCCTTTTTAAAAAGGATTATTTCCCATTTTTAAAACAAAAAAGATTTTTTTTTAGTTTTAAAGTGCATTGAAAAAACAAAATAACTACATTTACTTTCTAATCAAAAAACCAAAAACATGAAAAAAATAGTAATGAGTTTAATGGCGCTTTCATTTGTCCTTTCCATTGCCTCCTGTCGCGAAACCACCGGCGAAAAAGTGGGGGACGCAGCAGAGGCCGTTGGCGAAGATATTGAAAATGCCGCGGAAGCAACAGCGGAAACCATTGAAGAAGGCGTGGACGAAATTGACCAAGAGTTGGAAGAAGAGCGCGCAGAGGAAAAAGTAGAAGAACAAATGGAGAACAACCAAATGTAAACCCTTGTTTTTTCAATTTTAAAAAGGCCTTCCGTTTGAAGGCTTTTTTTGTGCAATGGAAACAAAAAACCCTCCAAATCCATAGGATCAAAAGGGCTTATGTACTCGGGACGGGACTTGAACCCGTA
The DNA here is from genome assembly GCA_035705295.1 of Flavobacteriaceae bacterium. GTDB lineage: Bacteria > Bacteroidota > Bacteroidia > Flavobacteriales > Flavobacteriaceae > DASSWG01. The sequence continues at coordinate 55,111 of DASSWG010000070.1, read as the reverse complement.
AGGCCATGATGGCCATTGGATTTTAAGTCCAACGTGTCTACCAATTCCACCACCCGAGCCGATTCGGTAAATTTACCGAAAAAAAAATCCCTTAACGGGAATTTTAGAGAAAAACGGCCCCGAAGCCTCGGGGGAACCCGCGACCTCAGAAATTCGCTTTCGCAATGAGCGAAAAACGGGATTCGAACCCGCGACCTCCACCTTGGCAAGGTGGCGCTCTACCAACTGAGCTATTTTCGCGTTTTTTATATGCAAGAACTTTATTGCGGATGCAAATTTAATCTTTTTCCCCTTTTGTCCAAACATTATTTGGGGAAATATTAAGCGTTGGATTATGGACAAAATAGGATGCCCGCTGAAAAAAATTTCATCTTTAAAATCACTCATACCCACAGTTCATTCCTTCTTTGAAAACAGCATTCTTTTTAGTTCGTTGAGTTTCATCAAGGCTTCGACCGGGGTCAGTGTGTCAATATCAAGGTTTGCGATTTCTTCCTTTATCTCCTCCAGCAAAGGATCGTCCAATTTGAAAAAACTTAATTGATGTTCTTGTTCCGCTGCCGATTTCAACTGACCGCTCAACTCTTCGCTTCCGTGCGATTTTTCGAGTTTTTTCAAAATTTTGTTCGCGCGGTGCAAAACGTGCTGGGGCATTCCGGCCATTTTTGCCACGTGGATACCAAAACTGTGTTCACTGCCGCCAGGCTGCAGTTTCCGCAAAAAAAGCACGTTGTCCTTCAATTCCTTCACCGAAACGTTATAATTTTTTATCCGTGGAAAAGTTTCCGACATTTCGTTCAACTCGTGATAATGCGTGGCGAACAGGGTTTTTGCTTTGCTTGGATGCTCGTGCAAATATTCGCTGATGGCCCAAGCAATGGAAATACCATCATAGGTGCTCGTGCCACGGCCGATTTCGTCCAGCAACACCAAACTTCGTTCGGACAAATTGTTCAAAATATTGGCCGTTTCGTTCATCTCGACCATAAAGGTGGACTCGCCCATCGAAATGTTGTCGCTCGCACCCACCCGTGTGAAAATTTTATCGACCAAACCGATTTCAGCTGCTTTTGCGGGAACGAAACTTCCCATTTGCGCCAACAAAACAATCAAGGCGGTTTGCCGTAAAAGTGCCGATTTCCCGCTCATATTCGGCCCGGTGATCATCATTATTTGTTGCTCTTCCCGATCCAAAAAAACATCGTTGGAAATATAGGCTTCGCCGGGTGGTAATTGTTTTTCGATGACCGGATGACGGCCTTCGGTTATGTTCAGCTCAAAACCACTGGTGATTTTGGGGCGGCAATAATTTTCTTCCCGTGCCAATTGTGCAAATCCACAAAGACAATCCAACCGAGCAATGAGCAAAGCATTTTGTTGCACCGGTTCAATATAATCCCGCATCCAAACCACCAATTTTTGAAAAATATCCTGCTCCAGTTGTAAGATTTTTTCTTCGGCGCCCAATATTTTTGCCTCGTATTCTTTCAATTCCTCGGTGATGTAGCGTTCGGCGTTCACCAAAGTTTGTTTTCGTATCCAGGTATCCGGGACTTTGTTTTTATGGACATTTCGCACTTCAATATAATATCCGAACACGTTGTTGCTGGCGATTTTTAAGCTGGAAATTCCCGTGGCCTCAATTTCGCGTTTCAACATATTGTCCAAATAATCTTTCCCCGAAAATGCAATTTCCCGCAGTTCGTCCAGTTCTTCGGAAAAACCTTCGGCTATGGAATTTCCTTTTAAAATGTTCACAGGCGCTTCCTCACGAAGACATTCTTTGATTTTTGTACGCAGCAATTCACAGGATTGCAATTTTTCGGAAATCAGTTTCAGGGCTTCATTGTCGCATTTCGAAGTTTGGGTTTTGATAGGAACGATGGCTTCCATTGAATTCTTCAACTGCACCGTTTCGCGCGGACTGATTTTTTGGGTGGCCACTTTGGATATCAATCGTTCCAAATCACCGATTTTTTTTATTTGCCCTTGTATTTTTTGTTGAATTGCGGTGCTTTTCAGGAAAAACCCCACCGCTTCGTGGCGTTGTTCTATTTTTTCTGAATTTTTCAACGGCAAAGCCAACCAACGCTTCAGCATTCTTCCGCCCATCGGTGAAATGGTTTTATCGATGACATCCAACAAAGTCACCGCATTTTGCGCGGTCGAACGATAGAGTTCCAAATTGCGAACGGTGAACCGGTCCATCCACACATATTCTTCTTGCGAAATTCTCGAAATCCGGGTGATGTGCTGCAATTTGTGATGCTGGGTTTCATTCAGATAGTACAAAACCGCGCCTGAAGCAATTTTTCCTTCCTCCAAATTTTCCACCCCAAAACCTTTCAACGAACTGGTTTTAAAATGCCGGTTCAAGGTTTCATTGGCATAATCGGGTTTGAAAAGCCAATCTTCCAAAAAGAACAAGTGAAAATCTTCCCCAAAAATTTCCGCGAAGCGTTTTTTATCGTTTTTGGAAACCAAAATTTCGCTCGGGGAAAAATTTTGTAAAAGTTTGTCCAAGTATTCGGTGTTTCCTTCCGCAGTCAAAAACTCGCCAGTGGAAACGTCCAAAAAAGCAATGCCACAATTTTTTGGGGCTGCTGAGCTTGTCGAAGCACCGAAATGGACGGCGCACAAAAAATTGTTCGATTTGCTTTGCAGCACTTCATCGTTCATCGCCACGCCGGGTGTCACCAATTCGGTCACCCCGCGTTTCACGATTTTTTTGGTTTGTTTCGGGTCTTCGAGTTGGTCGCAAATCGCAACGCGCTCACCCGCCTTGACCAATTTGGGCAAATAGGAGTTCAAGGAATGATGCGGAAAACCTGCCAATTCGGTACGTTCACCGCCGTTGTTCCGGTTGGTAAGCACGATATTCAAAATCCGGGCGGCACGCACCGCGTCTTCCCCAAAGGTTTCATAAAAATCGCCTACACGGAACAGCAACAGCGCATCGGGATATTTCCCTTTGATGGCATTGTACTGCTTCATCAAAGGCGTGGTTTTTTTGGCAGTTTTTGTGGACAAATCGTGTTTTTTTGCGAATGCTAAAATAAAGATTTTTCTTTAAAAAATATCTTTGTGCTTCTTCAATATGCAAAGACATTTTTAATTGTTGTTCAAAAAAATAATACATTTATGACCAATTAATCAAATCGATTTTCAATTAAAAAACCATCTATTATGAAATGTATTTTTACTTTATTATTTGTTTTATGCTTTTTTAATGCCCAAGCCAATGATTATTACAAAGCAAAAATAGCACTGGTTAGCGGAGAAACTTTGGAGGGGTTTGCCCAACTTCCATCAAACAAACTTTTGGACAACTCGATAAGGTTTAAAAGTGCTAAAAATCAAAAGTCAAAAAAAATAAAAAACAAAGAAATTGACAAGGCGCTCTACATTACCGAGAGTGGGAACAAATATCTTTTGGTGAGGACAAAAACCCGAAGAATATTAAGGTCTTTTGGTAAAGTTCGGGAGAACATAATCGATAAAAAGGTTTGGCTTTTGTTGAAATATCACCATCCAAAAATTGATTTTTACTGCCACGCACAAAGCTATATCATCAACAAACAAGGAATTATGATCGCAAAAACAGTTGATAGAACCGGCACCTGGGCCGACATATTCTTACTTCTAAAACGACCAAATGAAGTTGCCCCGACCATTATTACTTCGCTGTCTTATGGAGCAAAAATAATTGGAAAAGAAAAGAAGTTTAGAAAATATTCGTCCATCTATTTTTCTGATAATGAAAGTTTTGTCAAAAGAATAAAAAACAAAGAATTTGAACATGACAAAATGTCCGAGCTGATTGACGCTTATATATTACTAAAAGAATCGTAAAAAAGGCAGTCGATGTTTGTTTTTTGTAATTTTGAGGTTTACAAAAATTAAATGCAGAAAAACCGCAAGTTAAAAAACGAAGAGCTCGGCCGAAAATCGATCGAAGATTTTAAGGAAGCGCCAAAAACCCCGCTCATTATAGTGCTGGACAACATCCGTAGTTTGCACAACGTGGGGTCGGTGTTCCGCACCGCCGATGCATTTTTGCTCAAAAAAATTTACCTCTGCGGCATCACGGCGACGCCCCCGCACAAAGATATTCGGAAAACCGCTTTGGGCGCTACAGAAACGGTGGATTGGGAATATGCGAAAAACACATTGGAAGTTGTGAAAAAATTACAACAACAAAATATCCACGTCCTTTCTGTGGAACAGGCCGAAAACGCAACGATGTTGAACGATTTTTCGCCCGAAACCGGGCAAACCTACGCCCTGGTTTTTGGCAACGAGGTCAAAGGTGTGCAACAAGAAGTGATCAACGCCAGCGATGGGGTGTTGGAAATCCCACAAATGGGCAGCAAACATTCGTTGAACGTTTCGGTGAGTGTTGGGGTTGTGGTTTGGGGTTTTTTAAGTAAATCGTAGAGGCACAAGATTTTGTGCCTCTTACAAGATTTTGCGCCTTCACCACCCAAAAACCATATTTCCATAGAAAACAGTATATTTATGGGACAACATGACAAAATTCAAAAATAAATATAGAATAGAAACCACCCGTCTAAAAAACTGGGATTACGGATGGAACGCGTTGTATTTTGTTACGATTTGTTTGAAAAACAGGAGATATTATTTTGGGAACGTGGTTCGCGGAAAAATGGAATTTTCCAAAATCGGGGTAATGGCGGAAAAATATTGGCTGGAAATACCTGTTCATTTTCCATTTGTGAAATTGCACCCCCACATTGTCATGCCAAACCACGTACATGGAATTGTTCAAATTGATAAACCGGACGTAGAGCCGCAAAATTTTGCGGATCTACCATCGGCCACAAAAAACAAATTCGGTCCACAATCGAAAAATTTGGCGTCCATCATTCGTGGATTTAAAATTGGGGTAACCAAAAATGCACGTAATATCAATCCTGATTTTGCATGGCAGTCGCGGTACCACGACCATATCATTCGAAATGAAAAATCGTTTCAAAACATTTCCAATTATATCCAAAACAATCCCAAAAATTGGAAAAGGGACACGTTTCACGTCAAATGAACGAAACCTATGATTTTATTGCCATGATCTTTTCCTTTTTTAAATTTCCCGCAAAACCTTTAAATAATCCTCCCGTCGGTTCACAAAATCCAATTCAGAAACATCAATGATTTTTATGTTCATTTCCGGGTGGTTTTTGATGAAATTCAAATAACCCCGATTGATTTTTTCCAAATAATCCGCTTGTATATTTTGTTCATAATCACGCCCGCGGGTTTTGATGTTTTCCAACAAACGGTCCGTGTTTTGGTACAAATAAATGTACAAATCGGGTTTTGTCAAATTTTTGTGCATCAACGCAAACAGCTTTTTGTACAAACTGAATTCTTCTTCCTGCAAGGTGATTTCGGCAAAAATCAAGGATTTTGACACTTCGTAATCCGCAACCACAAAATCCAGAAACAAATTGTATTGCCCAATTTCATCGCTCAATTGTTGATAACGATCCGCCAAAAAAGACATTTCCAATGGAAAAGCATAGCGTTTCGGTTCTTCATAAAATTTCGGCAAAAACGGGTTGTTCTTGAAACCTTCCAAGAGCAGTTTTGCATTGAAGCCTGCCTTGCCGGCAGGCAGGTCTTCCGCGATCATATGTGCGAAACTTGTTTTCCCCGCGCCAATATTGCCTTCGATGGAAATATAATGGTAATTTGAAAAATCCAATTGTGGCATTTTCAACCTTTCGGGTATTTTCTCGACTTCAGAAACATCACTGGTTTGTTCCAACAATTCCGAAACGCTTTTGTTTTTCAAAGGGTGGACAACCTCTGCTGAAATTTCCGCGAGTGGCTCCAAAACAAATTTCCTTTCGGCCATTTTTGGATGTGGAACGACCAGTTTTTTGGAATTTAGGCATTCGTTGCCAAAAAAAATCAGGTCCAAATCAATGTTGCGGTTTTGGTAGCCATTTTTATCCCTGACACGTCCGAGACTGGTTTCAATTTCTAGCAATTTTCCCAAGGTTTTTTCTGCGGAATACCAAGTTTTCACCTCGACGCAAGCGTTCAAAAAATCATCGCCTTCAAAGCCCAGGGCCGGGGTTTTGTAAACGGAAGAAATGGCGGTGACCTTTCCGATTTTCTCAAAAATCCGATCAACGGCTTTTTGCAGCCATTGCAGTTTTTCGCCTTGGTTGCTGCCCAATGCCAAATATGTGGTGGTTTGTTTTAACAAAAATTAAGGAATAGTTAAAAATTCAACTTGTATTTTCACAGCAAATTAAGCAAAAGAAAATTAGGGAACGTTATTTTTGTACCGCAAAATCAGAAAATCGCACCCACACACAATCTTTTAAAAATTCGTATGAAAAAAGCGCTTAAAATAATAGGAATCGTTTTTCTTTCGATCATTGTTCTATTGCTGGTCGCCCCATTTCTTTTTGCGGGCACGATCGAAAATAAGGTTCAAAAAGAAATCAACAAAGGTTTGAACGCAACGGTAGCTTGGGAAGATTTGAACCTAAGCCTGTTCAATAGCTTTCCCGACGCGCAACTCACCTTGAAAAACCTCAGCATCGTGAACCAAGCACCTTTTGTAGGCGATACTTTGGCCAAAAGTGAAAAGGTTTCGCTGGACATGGGGCTTTGGCAACTTTTCAGCATCGGCGACGATCCACTTTCCGTCAATGAGCTCGACATTGAAAACGCTTGGGTGAACATCAAAATTGATTCATTGGGCAACGCCAATTACGATATTGTGAAAGAAACCGCCCCTACCGCCCCAGCCGATACCACGGGCGGTTTGAGTTTTGACATTCAACATTATGAGATTTCCAACTCGGACATCAACTATTTGGACGAGCAAACCAATACCTTCCTTCGAATAAAAAATCTGAACCACGAAGGCACCGGCGATTTTTCCGCCAAAACTTCCACTTTGGAAACCACTTCCGAGGCTTTGGTATCTTTTGCAATGGACGATGTGGAATATTTCAATGAAGTCCCTTTGCAATTGACGGCCGATTTCAAAATGGATTTTGAAAACCAAAAATATACCTTTTTGGAAAACGAGGCCCTGGTGAACCAGTTGCCGCTTCAGTTCGAAGGCTTCGTAAAAGTGAACGAAAACAACAACGAGGTCAATTTGACGTTCAAAACCCCGTCTTCAGATTTCAAAAACTTTTTGGCCGTTGTTCCGAAAGAATATTCCAAAAACATCGAAAACGTGGAAACCAGTGGAAATTTTATAGTCGATGGAAGCATTCAAGGAATTATTGATGAACAACACATTCCGAAAATGAACATTTCGGTGCAAAGTGAAAATGCCGCGTTCAAATATCCCGAACTGCCAAAAAAGGTGGAAAATATCAGTATCGACGCTAATTTAATAAACGAAACCGGTTTGGCAAAAGACACTTACCTGAGCATCGATCTGTTGACATTCCAAATCGATGAAGATGTGTTCACCGCCCACGGAACCCTAAAAAACCTCACCAACAATATGCAAGTGGACATGGCGGTAAAAGGAACCATGAACCTCGCCAATTTGGAAAAAGCCTATCCTTTGGAACTGGAACAGGATTTGAACGGAATTTTAAAAGCCGATATGACCACGCAGTTCGATATGGTTTCGTTGGAAAACGAATATTACCAAAACATCCGCACCAACGGAACGGCAAGCATTTCTAACTTCGCGTACAATTCGCCCGAAATTCCGAACCAAGTGAACATTGCCACGGCAAATTTGAGCTTCTCCCCTTCAAAAATCGAATTGAAAAATTTGGAAGCCACCAGTGGGCGTACCGATGCTAAAATTTCGGGCACTTTGGTGAATTTGATGGGTTTCCTTTTTGCAGATCAAGATTTGAAAGGAAATTTCAACCTAACCTCCAACACTTTTGACATCAATGATTTTATGGTGGCTCAAACCGAAACTTCTTCGGAAGGGAAAACCGCTGGTACGGAAACAACCAACAAAACCGGCGAAGAAGCAATTAAAATCCCTTCGTTTTTGGATGTGGGGCTTAGTTTTAATGCCGGGCAGGTTTTTTACGACAATTTAGTACTGGAAAATGTCAGCGGAAAATTGAATTTAAAAGATGAAACCGCAGCATTGCAAAATGTCTCGGCTTCCATTTTCAACGGAAAAATAGGCCTGGACGGAACTGTTTCCACCAAAACGGAAACCCCTACCTTTCAAATGGATTTGGCACTTTCCAGCATCAATATTGCCCGATCGTTCAACGGTTTGGAACTGTTGCAAAACCTGGCGCCGATTGCTAAAGCGCTGGATGGTTCGTTGAACACCACCATCAAACTCAACGGGCAACTGAACAATGACCTCACGCCAATTCTGAAAAGTATCGCAGGCGATGCTTTGGCCCAAATTTTGACCGCGAAGGTGAACCCCGAACAAATGCCTTTGCTTTCAAAATTAAATGGCAGGCTTGATTTTTTGAATTTGGACAGCCTAAGCCTGAATAATTTGCAAACACACTTGGAGTTCAACAACGGAAATGTTGAAATAAAACCTTTCGAGTTCAACGTGAAAGGAATTGAAGTTGCCGTTTCGGGAAAACATGGTTTTGACAATAATATGGATTACAACCTCGTCTTGAATTTGCCCGCACGTTATTTAGGATCGAAAGTTGGCGGTTTGTTGGCCAACCTCAGCGAAAGCGATTTGGAAACCATGGAAGTGAAATTTCCGATTGGGCTAAGCGGTTCGTTCACAGATCCAAAAATTAGTTTGAACACCGAAAAAGCGGTGAAAAACCTGACCCAACAAATCATTGAAAAACAAAAGGAAAATTTGAAAGAAGAAGCCTCGGAAACGATTGGTGATATTTTGACGGGCAATGAAGAACCCCGAGATTCCACCACAGTCGCGAACGACTCCCTTTCCAATGAGGAAAAAATAAAAAACGCCGCCGGTGAAATTTTGGGCGGGCTTTTCGGCAGGAATAAAAAAGATTCCACCGCAACAAAAGAAACCCCTTAATTTTTCAAAAAAAGCCTTGAATTATAGGGTGTAAGTTATGTTAGAACAAAACGACAACATGGTCAAGTATTTTTTTCAAATTTTATTTGCTTTTTACCATTAAAAATGGTATTGTACCGTTTGAAAAAAAATCAAAAACAAAAAACAAAGCATGAGGCAATTAAAAATCAGCAAACAGGTCACCAATCGTGAATCGGTTTCGCTCGACAAATATTTACAGGACATTGGAAAAGTAGATTTGATCACCGCTGAGGAAGAAGTGGAGCTTGCCCAGCGCATCCGCGAAGGTGACCAAGTGGCATTGGACAAACTGACCACGGCAAACTTGCGCTTTGTGGTTTCGGTGGCCAAGCAATACCAAAATCAAGGTCTGAAACTCCCCGATTTGATCAATGAAGGAAACGTTGGTTTGGTAAAAGCCGCCAAACGTTTCGACGAAACCCGCGGTTTTAAGTTCATTTCTTATGCAGTATGGTGGATTCGCCAGTCCATTTTACAAGCTTTGGCGGAACAATCGCGCGTGGTGCGCTTGCCATTGAACAAAATTGGTTCTATCAATAAAATCAACAAGGCATTTTCGCATTTGGAGCAAGTCAACCAACGGCCCCCGACGGCCGAAGAAATTGCCAAAGAATTGGATTTGAGCGTGTACGTGGTGCAACAATCGATGAAAAACATGGGAAGGCACATGTCCATGGACGCCCCGCTAAAAGAAGGCGAAACTTCCAGTTTGTACGACGTGGTGCGTTCCGGGGAATCGCCAAACCCCGACGAAGGTTTGTTGCAAGATTCCTTGAACATCGAAATAAACAATGCGTTGGACACACTTTCACAACGCGAAGCCGATGTAATTCGTTTGTTCTACGGTTTGAGCGGCCAACAACCAATGACACTCGAGGAAATCGGCGAAACATTCGATTTGACCCGCGAACGCGTACGGCAAATTCGGGAAAAAGGAATCCGGCGGTTGCGACAAGCTTCCAAAAACAAATTCCTACGGAAATATTTGGGATAAAACGCTTCCAAACCCTATTGCATAAATGAACTGCAATAAAATGGGCGAATCCCAAAAGAAACCTGTCAAAAAAATAGTTTTCGCGGATAACAAATGGTATTTTAGCAAAAAAATAATTATATGCTGATAGTAAAAGTAAAAGAAGGAGAAAAAATTGAACGCGCTTTAAAACGCATGAAACGTAAATATCGCGATACCAAGGTCTTGCAAAATTTGCGCGACAAAAAACAATTCACCAAAAAGTCGGTCGAAAAAAGAAAACAAAAGCAAAAAGCAGAATACATCCAAACCCTGCGTGACAAGGAGGAAATTTAAAATTATGCTCACCTATTCCATCTACAATTCCAACCTAAAGCCGAAAGCTTCGGAAAAAGGGGAAATTGTGGATTTTTTATTTGAAAATCTTGATGAATATGGCGATCCGAAAGAAGCCATAGCAAAATGTTTGGATTTTGCGGTAATGGAAACCACACCGTCACTCGGTGGATTTGCACTGGTGGGCAAAGACATAGACGGCACTCAGGGCGTGGTGATCGTCAACAAAACAGGAATGTCCGGTTACATTCCGGAAAACATTCTGGTTTATATTGCCGTTCATAAAAACGCACGCGGAAAGGGAATCGGCAAAAAACTGATGCAAAAAGCATTGGATTTGGCCGAAGGCGACGTAGCCCTGCATGTGGAACCCGAAAACCCCGCCAAGTTTTTGTACGAAAAAATGGGCTTCACCAATAAATATTTGGAAATGCGGCATGTGAAGTGAGTTGGCGACGAGGAGACTTGGCGACTTGGTGATTGAATGATATTTGAGATGCAAATTTTATGTCCGAATTATCAACTTTCCGAAAAAAACTGCACTCCGAGCCCGAACTTTCGGGAAAGGAAAAACACACCGCTGAAAAAATCACTTCCGAACTTAAAAAAACCCATCCCTCAAAAATAATAACAAATTTGGGCGGAACGGGCGTTGCGGCAATTTTCAACGGAAAATCCGACGGGAAAACCATTATGTTCCGGGCCGAATTGGACGCGTTGCCGATTCAGGAAACCAATACTTTTGAACACGCATCCAAAACCAAAGGCGTTTCGCACAAATGTGGCCACGATGGCCATGCTACTATTTTAATCGGACTCGCAAAAAAAATTGTCGAAAACCCAATAAAAAAAGGAAAAGTGATCCTGCTCTTCCAACCCGCCGAAGAAAATGGAGCTGGGGCAAAAGCCGTGTTGGAAGACCCAAAATTTTCGGAGATAAAACCGGATTTTATTTTTGCCCTGCACAATGTTCCCGGATTCAAAAAAGGTGAAATTGTTTGCAAAACCGGAACCTTCACCCCATCGGTGAGCAGCATTGCCATTGAACTGCAAGGAAAAACGGCCCACGCTGCGGAGCCTGAAAACGGGTTCAATCCCGACGGGACAATTTCCGAACTTATTTCCAGTATAAAAAACCTCGCTATTCCCGATGAAAAAAGCGATGATTTTACGGTGATAACCACGGTTTATGCTAATTTGGGCTCTAAAAACTACGGTATTTCCGCCGGAAAAGGCGAAGTGCATTTTACCGTTCGCTGCTGGACACCCGATAAGTTGGAAGCTGTAAAAAAAGAAATTGTGCGGCTTGTGGGGGAAATCGCCAAAAAACACCATTTGAAACCCTCCACCGAATGGATTTATGAATTTAGCGCCAACAAAAATGATGAAACGGCTTTTTCAACCATAAAAAAAGCGGCCCTGCAAAACGATTTTGATTTTTTGGAAAAAGCAACCCCTTTCAAATGGGGCGAGGATTTTGGGTTGTTCACCCAACATTTCAAAGGCGCAATGTTCGGGTTGGGAGCCGGTGAAAAAACGCCAGCTCTCCACAATCCGGATTACGATTTTCCCGATGAGCTTATCCCCTATGGTGTGAAAATGTTTCATGCTATTTTTACAAACATTGGCCACGATTAGTTTTTTTAAAGTCGAAAAAAAATGCACAGTTCCATTATCGAAATCGATCAAAAAGCTTTGGCGAACAACGTTCGTTACATTCGTTCGCTCATTGATGAAAAAGTCGTTTTCTCATCGGTTTTGAAAGGAAATGCCTATGGCCACGGCGCACCGGAAATGGTGGAAGCCCTACAAAAACTCGACGTGAATCACTTTTCGGTTTTCAGTTCGTTCGAAGCAAAAGAGGTGTTGGATACGGGCGTTGGTGATTTTACGGTGATGATCATGGGCGACATCGACCCCGAAGATGAAGATTGGATCATCGAAAATTCCATCGAATTTTATGTTTTCAATTTTGATCGTTTAAAAACAATGACCGAAAAAGCCAAACGGAAGTCGTCCCCCATCAACATCCACATAGAATTGGAAACAGGAATGAACCGCACCGGTTTCAACAAGAAAGATTGGAAACAAGTCGTGGATTTTCTGAAGGAAAATTCGGAACACATCAACCTAAAAGGTTTGTGCACACATTTTGCCGGGGCGGAAAGTATTTCCAATTACAAACGGGTGCAAGATCAGCGCAAAGTATTCAAAAAAGGGATAGCATTTTTTGAAAAGCATGCTATTTCCCCCGATAAAATACACTGTTCGTGCAGTGCCGCGGTTTTGACTTTTCCCGAGAACAATTTTGACATGGTGCGCATCGGCATTTTGCAATACGGACTATGGCCCAGTCGCGAAACCTTCATTTCGCATTTGAGCAAAAAAAAGGAGCAAGAAGACCCTTTGGATCCCATTTTGAGTTGGAAATCGTATATCATGGACATCAAACCCGTAAAAAAAGGGAGTTATGTCGGCTACGGAAATTCCTATTTGGCAGAAACCGATATGAACGTGGCATCCGTTCCGGTGGGTTACGGTTACGGTTACAGCCGCAGCTTGAGCAACCAAGGCCGGGTTATTGTGAAGCACAACCGGTTGAGCATTATTGGAATCATCAACATGAACATGTTGCTGATCGACATTACCCAAGCGAACGGAACTGTGAACATTGGTGACGAAGTGATTTTGATCGGTGAAAACGACGATTTGGAAATCACGGTTTCTTCTTTTGGGAATCTTTCTTCCCAACTGAACTACGAAGTGCTTTCCCGTATTGACAAGGATATTCCTAGGATTTTGAAATGATTTTGCCGTGAACTTCGAAACGTTCAAAAGCAAAATTACACAATTTTCGTACCTTTAGCTTTTTTAAACAAAACCGTAGATTTCATGGCTTTCGTTACTTTAAGCAAGTCGTCCCTCAAACACAATTATGATTTCTTGGCCCAATTGTTTCAGAAAAACGATATTGAATGGGCCCCGGTTTTGAAATTGCTTTGCGGAAACAAAACCTATTTGGAATATGTATTGTCCCTGGGCGATGAGCAAGTTGCGGATTCCCGCTTGAACAACCTCAAAACCATAAAATCATTAAAACCATCTGCCGAAACCATCTACATCAAACCACCGGCAAAAAAACAAATACCAAAAGTCATCAAATATGCCGATGTGAGTTTCAACACGGAATTCACCACCATAAAATGGCTTTCGGAAGAAGCGCAAAAGCAGGGAAAAACCCACCGGATTATCATCATGATAGAACTGGGCGACCTGCGCGAAGGGATTATGGGCGAATCACTAATGGGTTTTTACAAAAAAATATTTGAACTCAGCAACATTGAAGTGGTCGGCATTGGTGCCAATGTGAATTGTTTGAGCGGTGTGATGCCCAGCAAAGATAAATTGATACAACTCAGTTTGTACGAACAGTTGATCGAGGCCAAATTCGGAAAAAAAATAATTGGTGTTTCCGGAGGGTCGTCGGTAATGGTCCCGCTGCTAATGAAAGGTTTCGTACCAAAAGGGGTCAACCATTTTCGGGTTGGCGAAACCCTTTTTTTTGGCATCGACCTTTTTGAAAACACGACCATCGAGGGCATGAAAGACGATATTTTCAAATTGCATTCCCAAATAATCGAAATAACCGACAAACCCAGTATTCCTTTTGGGGAACTAGAGACCAATCCTTCGGGCGAAAGTTTTGAAATTGATGAAAATGAATACGGAAACATCCAAAAAAGGGGGATTTTGGACATCGGCCTGCTCGATATTTCCAAAAGCAGTTTTTTGCAACCCGTGGAAAAAGACCTAGAATTTATCGGCGCCAGCTCCGATATGCTGGTCATCGATTTGAGCAAGACCAAAAAAGACTACAAAGTAGGCGATATGATTTCGTTCAAAATGAACTATATGGGCGCATTGCGCGTGATGAATTCCAGGTACATCAACAAAGAACTAATCGATTGAGTTTTTGGCTCATTATTTTACAACCATATGTCCCTACTAAAAAAAACAAATGCCGTCCGAAGAAAATTAATGGGCGGGCTGACCAAAAACATTGGTAGTTCCTCCACAAAAAACCTAAAAGGACCTATTGATAGAAGCCTTGTGAAACGGGTTTTGATATGTAGGCCCAACCACCGATTGGGCAATCAATTGTTGCTGACCCCACTTGTGCAGGAAATTTCGGAAACCTTCCCAAATTGTAAAATCGATTTGTTCACAAAAGGGAACTTGGCCCCCATTTTGTTTCAAAATTATGAAACCGTCGATCGAATAATCAGCCTGCCAAAAAAACATTTCAAACAACTTCCTTTGTACCTTTTGGCGTGGACAAAAATCAAAAAACGGAAATACGACCTGGTGATCAATGTGGACAAAAATTCTTCTTCGGGAAGGATTTCCACAAAATTGGCGCGGGGAACTTTTAAATTTTTCGGGAACGAAGAAGAGGAGGTTTCAGAAAAACCAACCGACCACGAACATTTGGCAAAATACAGCATCTATAACCTGCGAAAATATTTGTCCAAATCGGAAATTACGCCCGCAGGGGAAATTCCTTCGTTGAACTTGAAACTCGATGAGCAAGAGATTGCCCAGGGAAAAAAAATAGTTCAAGACCTTGTCAAAAACGAAAAACGGACCCTTTCCATTTTTACCTACGCCACCGGAAACAAATGTTATTCCAAAGACTGGTGGTCGGAATTCTACAAAAAATTAAAAAAGGAATTCAACGCTTACAACATCATCGAAATATTACCGGTCGAAAACATTTCACAAATAGACTTCCAAGCACCCGCATTTTATAGCAAAGACATTCGGGAAATCACCTCGGTGATCGCGAATACCGAAGTTTTTATTGGTGCCGACAGCGGAATGATGCATTTGGCAAGCGCATCGCAAACCCCGACATTTGGGCTTTTTTCAGTTACACGAATGAACAAATACGAACCCTACGGAAATAAAAGTTTGGGAATAAACACCAATGAAACGGGCATGGAGGAGATTATCGAACTTGTGAAAACAATTCTTTCCACAGATACACCTTAAATTGCCTATTTAAAAAATCAATCAAAAACAAAAGCAATGAATAAATGGTTTGTCATATCGCTGTTTTTTTTAAGTTTAAATAGCTATTCCCAGGATTTTGAAGGAATAATCGAATACAAAATGAGCTATACTTTAAAATCAGATAAGTACAGTATTGATTTTTTGGAGAAAGAATTGGGAAAAAATGTAAAAACTTTTTTCAAAAATGGGTTTTATAAAGAATTGACAGATTCAAAATTTATGTATTTCCAACTGTTTCGATATTCCGACAATCGGATATATTTTAAAAACCAACCCAAAAATGACACCTTATATTATCGCTCGACATTGGCAGATCATACTTCTAATTTTGATTACGTGATACAAAAAAAAGCAGACACACTTTTAGGGGTGGTTTGTGACAAATTAACAATAACGGACAATTTTGGAACCAAAACGTATTATTATTCCTCGGAATATTCTTTGGACCCTGAATATTATAAAAACTTCACCTTTATAAATAAATATGAAATCGTAAAATTAATGAAGGCCGTTTATTTGAAATTGGTGATGGAACTAGAATTCTTTACGGTAGAAATCAAAGCAACGAATATCGAAAGAAAAAAACTACCGGACAAGGTTTTTGCGCTGCCGGAAAATACAATTCTTGTAGCTCAATAACCGCTAGATCACATAATAGACAACCCCACCACAAACCCTTCGTTGTTGCGGACATTGAAGACCGTGTTTCCTTCAAAAATCAAATATTGGCCCTTGATCCCTTTCAATTTTCCGGAAAAATCAGGGGTTTTCTGCAAGTTTAAACTTTTGGGACTTTTAGGGTATTGCAACACCGGAAATTTCAACTCGGTTTCTTTGTTGTTTTCCAAAAAATAAGGCTTGGCTTCGTCCGGGACAAAAGGCTCCAACTTGGAACGAATTGCTTCCAAATTTTCATCTTCAATTTCATTCTGCAACATTTTGCGCCAGTTGGTTTTGTCGGCAATGTGCGCTTTCAACGCCACTTCGGTGATTCCCGCCAAATAACGGTTGGGCGTTTCCAAAATTTCCATGGCCTCGTGCGCTCCTTGGTCGATCCATCGCGTCGGGATTTGCGATTTCCGGGTCACGCCCACTTTCACATTGCTGGAATTGGCCAAATAAACTATATGTGGTTGTAACTGCACTTTTTTTTCATAGTCCAAATCACGGTCCTCCTTTTCCAAATGCGCCGTGCTCAATTCGGGCCGCATGATCCAATCGCCCGCCAAAGGGGTTTTGTAAAAGCAATCGTAACAAAAACCTTGTCGAAAAATGGGTTTGTCCTCATTGCAATTCAAACATTGATAGCCCAAAAACCGAAGGCTTATTTCTTTGTCCAGTAATTGGTTCATGTGGATGAAATCATTTTGAAAAACCAAATAATACTGGATGGGAGAAGACAATTCGGTTTTCATTTTTTTTAAAACCCCCTCGTATTGCATATATTTTTATATTTTAGCGTGTCACTGTCCCGGCGGTCTCGATAAGTTTTTATTTTTTGCAAAACCGTCTCGAAAACGCCTCTTCAAGTAGATTTTTTTAAATCATATTGAGAAGCAAACAAATATACAAGAATCCATGCCAACCCCAATTATAAATTCGGTCGCTTCGTGGTTTTTGAAAAAACGGATCCACCAAATGGAATTGTTTTTGAAATACCCGCACGACGTGCAGTTTGAGTTGCTGCACCAATTGGTGAAACAAGCAAAAGACACCGAATTTGGAAAAAAACACGGGTTCGAAAGCATTTCCAACTACCAAACTTTTGCGGAACGTGTTCCGGTGCAAACTTATGAAGATTGCGAGGCCGACATCGAACGCAGCCGCCGTGGCGAAAACAATATTTTTTGGCCCACGCCCATCAAATGGTTCGCCAAATCGAGCGGTACCACCAATGCAAAAAGCAAGTTCATTCCCGTGAGCACAACTTCTTTGGAAGATTGTCATTATGCGGCCAGCAAAGATTTGTTGTGCATTTACCTGAACAATAATGAAAACGCGCAATTGTTCACCGGCAAAAGCCTTCGCTTGGGCGGAAGCAAAGAAATATACAAAGAAAACGGCACTTCTTTCGGCGATCTTTCGGCGATTTTGATCGACAATATGCCCTTTTGGGCCAGTTACAGCAGCACACCGAGCAACGAAGTTTCGTTGATGAACGATTGGGAGAAAAAAATGCAGGCCATCGTGAACGAAACCATCCAAGAAAATGTGACCAGTTTTGCGGGCGTTCCATCGTGGATGTTGGTGTTGTTGAACCAGGTTTTGGAAACCACCGGAAAAGAAAACCTGCTCGATATTTGGCCCCAAATGGAAGTTTATTTTCATGGTGGCGTCAGTTTTGAACCCTACATCGATCAGTACAAAAAAATCATTCCAAACAATAGTTTCAAGTACTATGAAATTTACAATGCCTCGGAAGGTTTTTTTGCCATTCAGGACCATAATTATTCCGACGAACTCTTGCTGATGCTCGATTATGGTATTTTTTATGAATTTATCCCCATGGAAGGTTATGGAAGTTCCGAGGAAAAAATCGTTCCGCTGGAAGAGGTCGAACTCGGAAAAAACTACGCCATCGTCATTACCACCAATGCCGGCTTGTGGCGTTATAAAATTGGCGACACCGTACGTTTCACTTCTGTTTCGCCCTACCGCATCAAAGTCACCGGGCGCACCAAACACCACATCAATGTTTTTGGGGAAGAATTGATCATCGAAAACGCAGAAGAAGCTTTGCGGAAAACCGCACAAGAAATTCATTGTGAAATCGTGGATTACACGGCCGCGCCAATTTTTATGAAAGGAAAGGAAAAAGGCGCGCACGAATGGATGGTCGAATTCAAAACTCCACCAAATGATTTGGAACATTTCGCCGAAATTTTAGATGAAAACCTACAATCCTTGAACAGCGATTACGAAGCCAAACGTTTCAACAACACCACGTTGAACCGTTTGAAAATCCATCAGGCGAGGGAAAAATTGTTTTACGACTGGTTGAAAAAACAAGACAAATTGGGTGGCCAGCACAAAATTCCGCGGCTTTCCAATTCACGCGATTATTTGGAGGAACTGTTGAAAATGAACCAAACAACATGAAAAAATTATTGATTTTGATTACAGGTGCGGTTTTCTGCGTTTCCTGCTCCACTTTGTACAATCCCGATCCTATTCCAAATACGATCCACATATACGAAAACCAGCCCGAAATCATCAATGGCACTTATTTCAACAATCCATATTCCTATACGTACGACCATAAAACCTTGTTGGATTTTTTTAAAATCAGCAATCACAATGTGGATTCCATTCAACTTTCACTGCTCGGGCCGAAAAAATTGAAAGTGATCACTTACAAGGCTTTGGACAGCGATACCACCTTTGTGAAAGGAAAACTGAAAAAAGGGTATTTCCAAATCAAGAACAAACATTTTTTCTTTGGTATTCCGTATTTGCTCTTTTTCAATTCGAAGGAAAAAATACGCATCGGCGTGGGCGTGCTCGATGAAATCGTCGTGCAACGCTACCAGTACGAAATTTCGCATTTTTTTGGACACGTGTCGGAAGAAAGCACCACAGACTATTACCAGTACAGCAAAACTTTGGAGGTTATTCCGTAGGGTAAAACTAAATTCTTTTCAAGCCTTTTTATGGATTTTGTTTGGTGTGCAAGACAGCGTGAACGTAAACGGTGTTTTTCTCGAAAGTGTAATATATTCCATACGGAAATTTTTGGGTGAAAACTATCCGTAATTCGTGATATCTTTTTTGAAACTGTTCAGGGTTGTTTTGTATCCGCTCAAAAGATTCGTCAAGCGCATGAATTAATTTTTTGGGAAGGTTCTTTTCTTGTTTATCATACCATTCAAAGCATCTTTAATATCTTGTTCCGCCAATGGTTTTACAATCAATTTATAAACCATATTGATCTGTTAAGCTTTTTCGAACCGCTTCCCAAGGTTTTCCCTCTCTTGGATTTTCTTTATGGTATTTTAACCGAGCATTCAAAATTTCTTTGTGCTCTGCTGTCAAACCTTCCTCTTCCTTTTGGCTTTCAATAATAGCATTGAAAATACGCAAAATCCGATCATCCGCATGTTCCACGTAAGTTTTAATACGGTTTTTTATTTCAATCGAATCCATAATCGTTCTTTTTTATCAAATATACGAAATTTGAACCGGTTTTTGTTTAACCTAAATTTTCAGCAACTTTTCCAACTGCTTCGATCGTTTTGTCCAAATCTTCGTAAGTCAACGCATCGTTCAAAAAATAACTTTCGAACGCGCTCGGCGGAAGGTAAATTCCTTCGTCCAACATGCCGTGGAAATACTTTTTAAAAGTTTCGTTGTTGCCTTTTACGGCCGAAGCGAAATCGGTGACTTCATTTTCGGTGAAATGCACGGAAATCATCGAACCGATCCGGTTGATCGTATGTTTTACATTATTTGAATTCAAGGCTTTTTCAATTCCTTGATGGAGGTATTCGGTTTTTTCGCCAAGGCTTTCATAAGTTTTAGGTTTGTTGTTCAATTCCGTAAGCATCGCCAAACCAGCGGCCATCGCCAAGGGGTTTCCGCTCAAAGTCCCCGCCTGGTAAACCGGTCCGTTCGGCGCCAAATGTTCCATAATTTCACTTTTTCCCGCAAATGCGCCTACGGGCAATCCACCGCCGATCACTTTTCCAAAAGTGACCAAATCGGCATTTATCCCAAAATATTCCTGTGCTCCGCCTTTTGCCAAGCGAAAACCGGACATCACCTCGTCGAAAATCAGCAAAATTCCGTGTTCATCGCACAATTTTCGTAAACCTTCCAAAAAACCTTTTTTGGGTACGATGCAGCCCATATTTCCCGGAACGGGTTCCAAAATGATGCAGGCAATTTCACCTTGGTTCGCTTTTATTAAATCTTCAACACTTCCCAAATTGTTGAAATTGGCCAATAAGGTATCTTTCGCGGTTCCTTGTGTTACGCCCGGGCTGTTGGGCTCGCCAAAAGTGACCGCCCCACTCCCGGCTTGGATCAAAAACGAATCGCTGTGACCGTGGTAACAACCTGCAAATTTTATGATTTTATCTTTTTTCGTATAACCTCTCGCTAAGCGAACGGCACTCATACAAGCTTCCGTGCCACTGTTCACAAACCGGATTTTATCGATGTTCGGCACCATGGAAACCGCCAATTTTGCGATTTCGGTTTCAATTTCCGTTGGCGCTCCAAAAGAAGTTCCCAATTTGGTTTTTTCGATCACCGCATCGATCACGGGTTGATGCGCATGGCCCAAAATCATCGGGCCCCAAGAGGCGATGTAGTCGATGAATTGGTTGCCGTCTTCATCAAAAAGATAGGCTCCTTTTGCTTTTTTGATAAAAACCGGGGTTCCTCCAACAGCGTTAAAAGCACGAACTGGCGAGTTGACCCCGCCGGGAATATATTTTTTTGCTTCGTCAAACAAAGCACTGCTTCTTTTATAGTTCAAAAGATTTAAAATTTAAAGTTCAAAAAGTTATTGAATCAGATCAGGGCTTGGGTCACAAAAAAAATAGAATTGGAAACTTTGAACTTGCCTATCGGCAGGCAGGCCTGAAACCTGAAACTTTTTACTTCGTTTTCACAAAAAGTTTTTGCCCAACTTCGATCACATTACCGCGCAAGTTGTTGAGGTCTTTGAGTTGTTCAACGGTCAAATCGTTTTGTTTTGCGATATTCCACAAAGTGTCACCATCTCGGACCGTATAGGTTTTGGCGGAATAATCGATTTGAAGGTTTCGTTCCGGACGGCCTTTTCTGCTGGAATTCCCCAGAACCTCATCATCAAAACGATCCAAATCATAACGCTCGATCAAGTCGATCAATTTATGTGGATAACGCGGATCGGTGGCATAGCCCGCTTTTTTCAAACCTCGTGCCCAAGCCTTGTAATCGTCTTTGTGCAAGGTGAACAAAAATGCATAGCGTCGACGCTCGGACAAAAACAAGGAATGATCGCGGAACGAATATTTCGGGTCTTTGTATTTTCGGAAACATTCTTGCGCACGATCGTCGTCGTGATAGACTTTTGCCCCTTCCCAACCATTGCATTTGATGCCGAAATGGTTGTTCGATTTTGAAGTGAGTTTGCCCGAGCCCGAACCTGATTCCAAAATTCCTTGCGCCAAAGTGATGCTTGCCGGGATTCCGTAGAGCTCCATTTCTTTTTTGGCGATGGGTGCAAATCGGTATATATAGGCTTCGGTTTTATTGGCAAAAGTTTTTTCAGGACGGGCAGGTTCCGGTTTTGCCTCGGCCATATCGTCCGCGTAATCCTTTTCGGAAATATGCTCTTTTTCAACTGCTTTTTCCCGATGTTCTTGCTGCTCACGGGCCGAATAATCAGCTGCTTTTTTCTTGCTTCCACAGGAAAAAAGAAAACTGGAAATCACTAAAAAAAATACAATTCTCGTACGCTTCATAAATTACAATTTCTCAAAATAGTGCGAATTAACGCGATTTAAATTATTGGACTGAACGGTTCAAAGATGTTTCAAGCATCGATCGTGGTCATTCCTTTCTTTTTCAGGGTTTTGTTCATTCCGGAAATTCCCTGCAAACCACCGGTATGAACTGCTAAAATACGAGTATTTTCTTTAAAAAACCCTTTCTCGATCAGATCAAAAACCCCGAACAACATTTTTCCTGTATAGATTGGATCAAGCAAAACCCCGTATTTTTGTTTAAAATCATTGATGAAACCCACCAATTCTTCGTTCACCTTTCCATAACCGCCAAAATTAAAATTTGTTATAATTTCCCAGTTGTTTTTTTTAACAAATTTTTTGATTTCCGAAGGCAGAAAATTTCCCTTTAAAGCTGAAAAACCCAAAATTTGTTGTTGCTTTTCCGAAGCTCGGATTATTCCCGATAAAGTTCCACCCGTCCCGACCGGGCAACAGATATAGTCAAAGTTTTTATCTTCATCGGAAAGAATTTCTTCACAACCTTTAATGGCCAATTCGTTGGTGCCGCCTTCGGGAAGTAAATAAAAATTCCCGAATTTTTGTTCCAACTCCGTAATAGTTTTTTCGGAATTTTTCTGCCGATATTCTTCGCGCGTCAAAAAAAAGAGTTTCATTCCACAGGAAACCGCGAATTTCAACGTAGGATTTCCAGCCAAGGTTTTTGGCAGATTTTCACCCAATTCTTCTCCCCGGATCACCCCGATGGTTTCAAAACCAAATTCCTTCCCTGCCGCTGCCGTTGCCAAAATGTGGTTGGAAAACGCTCCACCAAAAGTCAACAATTTGGTTTTGCCTTGCTTTTTGGCTTCCAATAAATTGCATTTCAGCTTTCGGAATTTGTTACCGGAAATTTCGGGATGTAGCAGGTCTTCGCGTTTCAAATACAATGAAATTCCGGTTTTTTCATCTTTAAATAGAGGCTCATTATTTGAAATTGTAGGTTTTCTAAAAAATTCATCCATAATCATTTTTGCAAATACCTGTTAAAGCTAAAAAACCAAGTGGAAAGTCCGTTACAAATAGTTCCAAAACCCAAAAAATTTCCGTTGGCCTAAAAAATCAAGATTTTTTTCATTGGCGTATGCTTCTTTTTCAAAACTGATGTTTCGATAGGCCCGATGGGCATTTTTATGCCAAATCCATTTTATCATAAATTCCAGTCCGTACCATAAATAAAAAGGCAAAACCAACAGTTCCGCCTGTTGCCGCAAATGAATCCGTTCGTGGTTTATAAAAACCAGGTCTTTTTTTAATTCCGGATCTTGCACAATGATAAACGGCCAAAGGCACAAGCCGGAAAATTTACTCCCGGACCACAGTCGAAACAAAAAACGGTTCACCACGATGATCATTTTTATATTTTTGGTTTGTTGAAATCTGCTTTTTTAACACAAGCACCGCCAAAGATAATTCAAGATAAATTTACGCTTTAGAATTTTAAAAGCAATAGGTTTGCCAAGCATCGATTATTGAAATTTGTACCTTTGTAATATGCTGTTCCCAAAGAAAAAAATTGAACTCGAAGAAGGCGATTACTACCTCACCCCCGAAGGCTATCGCTGCTTTACGGAACAATATCACCTTAAACGCGGATATTGTTGCAAAAGTGGTTGCCGGCATTGCCCTTATAATTCCCGCGAAGGCGGGAATCCCGTGAAGGCGGGAATCCCGTGAATAAAAAACGAAACGAGAAATAAAAAATCAAGGAGTTTGGAAATACAATTCAGAAAATCAATGAAATTATGAGTTTAAAAGACAAGATTCCCGCTTTCGCGGGAATGGTTCTTCAAGGAGTCCCGAAAAATCTTCCTCCAAAAAAAACATACGACCCAAAAATAAACCACGCACCAAAGCGTAAGGATATCCTTTCCGAAGAAGAAAAAAAATTGGCATTGCGAAACGCTTTGCGCTATTTTGAACCGCAACACCACGCTGCTTTATTGCCGGAATTTGCGGAAGAATTGAAAAAATACGGACGGATTTATATGTACCGTTTCCGCCCCGATTATGAAATGTACGCGCGGCCCATTTCAGAATATCCGGGAAAAAGCGAACAAGCAAAAGCCATTATGCTGATGATCCAAAACAATTTGGATCCGGCCGTGGCGCAACATCCGCATGAGTTGATTACCTATGGCGGAAATGGCGCCGTTTTCCAAAATTGGGCGCAATATTTATTGACCATGCAATATTTGGCGGAAATGACCGACGAACAAACTTTGGCAATATACAGCGGCCATCCGATGGGCTTGTTCCCTTCGCATAAAGATGCGCCACGGGTCGTGGTCACCAACGGAATGATGATCCCGAACTATTCCAAACCCGACGATTGGGAAAAATACAACGCGCTCGGCGTGACGCAATATGGCCAAATGACCGCCGGAAGTTATATGTACATTGGTCCGCAAGGAATTGTGCACGGCACCACGATCACCGTTTTGAACGCTTTTCGAAAAATTAAAAAATCACCTAAGGGCGGATTGTTCGTAACTTCCGGTCTCGGTGGAATGAGCGGTGCTCAGCCCAAAGCCGGGAACATTGCCGGTTGTATCACCGTTTGCGCCGAAGTCAATAAAAAAGCTACTGAAACTCGGCATTCACAAGGCTGGGTGGATGAAGTGATTTCCGATTTAAAAGAACTTTCCGAACGGGTGAAAAAAGCAAAAGCCGAAAAAGAAACGGTTTCTATCGCCTACGACGGAAATGTGGTGGAAGTCTGGGAACATTTTGATAAAGAAAACATCCATATCGATTTGGGAAGTGACCAAACTTCATTGCACAACCCGTGGGCCGGCGGATATTATCCGGTGGGGCTTTCTTATGAAGAAGCCAACAAAATGATGGCGAAAAATCCCGAACAATTCAAAGAAGAAGTGCAGAATAGCTTGAAACGCCAAGTCGAGGTCATCAACAAACACACGGAAAAAGGCACGTATTTTTTCGATTACGGAAACGCGTTTTTATTGGAAGCTTCAAGGGCGGACGCGGATATTATGGCAGCCGATGGGAAAAAATTCAAATATTCTTCCTACGTCCAAGACATTATGGGCCCAATGTGCTTCGACTTCGGTTTCGGGCCTTTCCGGTGGGTTTGCACTTCGGGAAAATCGGAAGATTTACAAAAAACAGACGAGTTCGCCAAAAAAGTGTTGGAAGAATTGAAGCAAAACGCTCCGGAAGAAATTCAACAACAATTACAAGATAATATTACTTGGATCGAAGGCGCACAGGAAAACAAACTGGTCGTGGGCTCGCAAGCCCGGATTTTGTACGCCGATGCCGAAGGGCGCACAAAAATTGCCGAGGCATTTAACCAAGCCATCGCAAACGGGGAAATCGGCCCGGTGGTCTTGGGTCGTGATCATCACGATGTTTCCGGAACAGATTCGCCTTTCCGGGAAACATCGAATATTTATGATGGAAGTCAATTTACCGCAGATATGGCCATTCAAAACGTGATTGGAGACAGCTTCCGCGGCGCAACTTGGGTAAGCATCCACAACGGTGGTGGTGTGGGCTGGGGCGAGGTCATCAATGGTGGGTTCGGTATGGTTCTTGATGGTAGTAAAGAAGCCGCAAAACGTTTACGCTCAATGCTTTTCTGGGATGTGAACAACGGGATTTCCCGACGTTCGTGGGCGCGGAATGATGGCGCGGTTTTCGCCATCAAAAGGGCGATGGAAAACGAGCCGAATTTGAAGGTCACGTTGCCGAATTTTGTTGACGACGCATTGTGGAACGACTAATTCGCGTTAGGGATTGCAGCGGTTACCCCACAGGAAGGAAGCGATAGCGGACTGACGAGGAGTAAAAGCGGAAAGCCCGCCCGAACGCCCAAAAAACAATGAAAGCCCCTCCCCGACCCTCCCCAAAAAGGGAGGGGGTAAATTATTAAAAAAAGAATGATGAAAAATTTAGCAAAACTTACAATAATCACCGTATTTATTGGTGTCTTGGCTTCGTGCGATTCCGTACGGGTCGCAACCGATTATGACCGGGAAGCAAATTTCAGCACCTACGAAACTTTCGCGTTCTACAAACCCGGCATCGACAAGGCCGAAATTTCCGATTTGGACAAAAAACGGATTTTGCGCGCCATCGAAGCCGAACTCGAAGCTAAAGGAATGACCAAATCCGAAAATCCGGATTTGTTGGTGAGCATTTTCACCAAAACTGTTGAAAACGTGAACATTTACAGAAATCCTTATGGCTATTACGGTTATGGTTGGGGCTGGCGTCCGTATTATTGGGGCGCGGGCTACAACACGGTTTCGCGCACGACCGAAGGCACATTGTACATCGACCTCATCGACGCCAATTCAATGAATTTGGTTTGGCAAGGAATGGGCACCGGTGCCTTGAGTTTGGATATTGAATATAAAGAAGGGCAAATCCGGGAAATTGTTTCGCAAATTATGGCGGAATATCCTCCGGGAATGGAAGAGAAATAATTTTTCGTTGAAAAATTCAAAGCCCGTTTCAGCGGTCGGAATGCTGAAAGGGTTTTTTCTCTATTCCTTCTTGACGATTTTTTTAACTACCTCTGTCCCATTTTCCCCAATGATTTTTAGGAAATAAATCCCCTCGGAAAATCGGTGCAAGTCGATTTTTCCCAAGCTGTTTTCTTGCAACAACAAGCGGTTTCCAGTGATGGAAAACAATTCCACTTTTTCCAGTTCGGTTTCGGATGAAATGTTCAGGATGCCGTTTGTGGGATTTGGATATAACCGGATGTTGCTTGCCAACTCAAAGTTTTCCGCGGAAAGGTTTTCGACAATTTCCGTGGAAACCATGTTGGTGATAATTGGCGCGTTGAAATCGAAATAAATACGGGCATCGCCGGTAATTATATCGCCTATTTGCACATCGTTTTTGGGTTTGATTTTATAGGCGATAAACCCGTGGCTTCCGGGTTCGTCCGCAGCTTCGTGTGGAAGGTTGATGTTTTCAAAAATAAACTCCACATGGTTGCCATCGGTGATTTCCACACGATAATTGTGACTTGCACTGACGGGTTGGATCGTGTTCCAGTCGAGTTTAGGATGTAAAGTATCGAGAATGCGCACATTAATGGCACTTGCCGTTCCGGTATTTTGAAAACGGATAAGATAACTTAAATATTCATCGGCTTCGGAAATAAAAATTTCTTCACCCTGCAACACTTGCTTGTCGTTAGGGTCGAACGAGTTGACCACGGTCTGGTCGTACACAAAAGTATTATCCGCCGGGGTGTGGTCGTTGGTATTTGGTGTAACGGACGTGGTAAAACTCAACAAATCGCCACCGTTTACCGTTGGTGGGGTAAAAGTTTGCATGATAATTCCGATGGTGCGGGTTTCAAAAGGCAACAAATTGGTCAAGTCAAAAGTGAGCTGATTGGCGGTGGTGGAAGTCGGGCTTGGAACAGCACTTACAAAACTTTGGTTGGTGTCGTCAAAACTTAGCGTTAGCGTTACCGTGGCGACCGATTGTGTTCCCATGTTTTCTACCACCAATTGATAATCGGCTTCAAACCCGGGGCGGGCTTGTGAAATGGGCAACAAAGTAACGTTTATATCTTCGATGCTTTGGTTGGCGGTCAGGCAGAAGTCTTGTTGTGCGGTGTTGGAAGTGGTGAAGGTGACGAACGCGCTTGGTGGGGTGACTGTGTAATATGCGGGAGTGTTTACCACGGAAACGGTAAAGTTGGTTCCTGCCACCCCGACGTTATAATTTCCATTATTTACGAAAGTTGCAAAATCGTAGGTGCCGTCGTTTATATTTATCATAACTCCGTTTGCGGTGATATCATTGGAGTTACAACCGTTGTTGTTTTCGTCATATAAAATGGTTCCGGTTATCATATTACAATCCGCAGACAAGTTATCGCCATAAATTGTCCAGCCTAGATTATTTATTAGATAATATCGGGCCCCTTGGTTACAGTACTCCAAGCCGTCTGCTCCCAGCTCACCATTATTAATTCCTGATATAGCTAATTGCGCTAAAAAAGAATTATAATTACTAATATCCAGCCCACTATCCGATAAAAAATTATACATCATTCCTGTATTGAAATCCCAACTGGATAAATCTTGATTAAAGTTTTGGGCGTTTCGGAACATTCCATCCATTAAATTAACATTCGAAACATCCCAATTGTCGAGGGGTTGATTAAATGAAGAAGCATAATCAAACATATTTTGCATATTCGTTACATTGGATACATCCCAATCATTAAGAGGTTGATTAAAAGACTTTGCATTCCAAAACATTCCTACTAAACTTTGTGCATTGGATACATCCCAATTATCCAGTGGTTGATTAAAAGAACCCGTACCAGAAAAGGTTTCAAAAAAAATAGTTACATTGGAGACATCCCAATTATTGAGCGGTTGATTAAAACTTTTTGCTCCTCCAAAAACTTGAGACATAATGGTTATATTAGATACGTCCCAATTGTTTAAAGGTTGATTGAAATAATATGTAACAGAAAACATTTTATCAATATTGCTGACATTAGAAACATCCCAATTGTTTAAAGGTTGATTGAAATAATAGGCAGAAGAAAACATCTCACTCATGTCTGTCACATTAGATACATCCCAATTGTTGAGCGGTTGGTTAAAAGACAACACCCCCTCAAACATACTGCTCATATTGGTCACATTCGACACATTCCAATTATCGACTGGTTGGTTAAATGATTTTGCCTCAAGAAATACCCCTGTCATATCAGTTACACTAGACACATCCCAACTATTAAGCGGTTGATTAAATGCGGTTGAACCCTGAAACATACCACTCATGTCGGTCACATTAGACACATTCCAATTGTCCAAAGGTTGATTGAAGTATTCCATATTTGCAAATAAACTACTCATATTGGTCACATTGCTTACGTCCCAATGATTTATGGATTGATTGAAATTACAACCGGAAAACATTCCACTCATATCGGCTACCTGACTTAAATCCGGGGCGTCTGTAGCATTAATTTTCACAGGACAATTAGAAAAAGCATTTTGCATGGTTGTCCATTGAATGTCCCCCCATTGCTCCACGCTGAAGAGCTGTGATTCACTATTAAAATCAATTCGTGGGAAAGAACCGGTAATTGTGACCGTATAAACTCCCGGATTATAATTATGTGCCACACTGTTTGTTTGGTTTGTCAATACAGTACCATCACCAAAATCTATGGTATAATTATATCCAGAACCTGTAGTGGGAATAATCAGTGTAGGATCAGATGCTGATATTCTCCAACGTGTTACAAAAGCTCCTGGGGTAAGGTTTTGCGTGCAGTTTATCAGTTTATTGTCGTTTAAAATGTTCCACCCCAGATTATTCACTAGGTATAATCTATCACTGTCGTTACAATATAATAAGCCCGTGGCATCCAAATTTTTATTTTGCAGATTTAAGTTTTTGAATCGGCTAATCAATAGTTCGTAATTAGTAATATTTAAACTTGTATTGGAAACAAAATCATCTAAAGAAACGTTGTTGTTAAAATTCCAATTGGATAAATCTTGATTGAAGTTTTGAGCATTTGCAAACATCCCTTCCATTGAAAGAACATTTGAAACATTCCATAAATTAAGTGGTTTATTAAATGAATTTGTGCCTACAAACATAGATTTCATGTTAGTAACACTGGATACATCCCAATTATTGATATCTTGGTTAAATTCAGAGTGCGCGAACATCTGTTCCATATTTACAACGTTGGACACGTTCCAGTTTCCAATAGGTTGATCAAATTTGTGATATGGATATCCGCCAAAACCATAAAAAGAACTAGCAAACATATAGCCCATATCAATAACATTGGAAACATCCCAATTACCAATATCTTGATTGAAAACAAGGGCACCCTCAAACATATGGCTCATGTCAGTCACATTGGAAACGTTCCAGTTATTTAAAGGCTGATTAAAATTTATGGCGTTTTTAAACATTCCAGACATATTTGCCACATTGCCCACATCCCAGGAGTTCAAAGGCTGTTCAAAAAACCTTGCTTTGGAGAACATCCCCTTCATATTTACAACATTGGAAACATCCCAATTGTCAAGAGGTTGGTTAAATATAGTCTCTTCAGAATTAGTATATGTATCGGAAAACATATAGCTCATATCCGTAACATTGGAAACATTCCAATTATTAACGTTTTGATTAAAGCTAGCAGCATCCTGAAACATATAACTCATATCTATTACATTGGAAACATCCCAGTTGTTTAGTGGTTGATTAAAATAAATTGCTCCTTGAAACATAGCTTTCATTGTCGCAACATTGGAAACGTTCCAATTATTAAGCGTTTGATTAAATTTATAATCCTTATTAGGATTTGTGATTACAGAATAAAGTTCAGTAAACATATAGTTCATATTTGTAACATTAGACACATCCCAATTATTTAAGGGTTGGTTGAAGGAAGATGCATCAGAAAACATATAACTCATATCTGTAACATTGGAAACATTCCAAGAATTGAGAGGTTGGTCAAATAAAATTGCCTTTTTAAACATAGAACTCATATCTGTGACATTGGACACATTCCAATTGTTTAAAGGTTGATTAAAAGTTATAGCATTAGAAAACAACGAAGACATATTCGTAACATTTGATACATTCCAATGATTAATAGACTGGTTAAAGGAACTTGCTTGTTCAAACATGGAGGAAATATCGGTTACCTGACTGAGATCTGGAGCATCAGTAGCATTTATTACCATGTTTGAACAACCAGTAAATGCTTTTTCCATAGATGCCCATTGTATGTCACCCCATTGTTCAATACTCTTAATTTGCTCTCGGGTGTCAAATGATGCGCTCGAAAAATCGATTCTGGGAAAGTTTCCCGAAATGGTTACTGTATAAATCCCTGGGGTAAAATAGGAGTGTGTTACATCTCCAGTAACATTATATTGAACACTGCCATCCCCAAAATCAACAGTATAGTTATAACCTGTTCCCGTTGTAGGAATAGTTATATTCAAATCACCCGGTTCAACCTCCCAAGTAGTAATAAAAGGCTGCTGCTGCGCCTGTGCAGAAAAGGCAATCAATGCAAAAAGAAAAGCGAAGTAAAATTTTTTCATGGTAAAATTGGTTTATTGAGACAATATACCAATTTTTTTAAACATCGGAATTGATATGCAAGAAGTTGATTGATTTCCAGTGTATAAAATCAATATTCAAAATTTTCTCGATCTTATTTTTCACCTTCTCCGTCGAAGGGATCATAGTCTGTTCCATCAAAAATCAATGGTTTTCATATTGTCGTTTAACGTATTGCAACATCAATATTCCGAATCATTGACTTCTATCCAATTTCCATCCGGGTCTTGAAAATAGATTTGCTTTACCCCGTCCGGTCTCAATTGGATTTCATATTTACCTCCTGAAAAATTGAAATATTCAATCCCTTTCTTTTTTAAAAATTGGAGATAGGCCTCGAAATCCTTCACGTTGAAAGCGAGATGAAGGATTTTGTTTATTACAATACTTTCCTTATCTGCTTGCACCATGTGTATTTGCCGATTGTTTCCAATAGAGAAAAAACGGGTTTTTGGATTTTTGCCCCAAGGGGTTTCCAGTTCTTTAAGGTTCAATATGTTTTTATAAAATAAAGCACTGGCTTCTAAATCACTGACCAAAATATTTGAATGGTCGTGCCGAAGTTCAAAAGTTTGGCTTGAAGCGGAAAAAGCACTCAAAACCATTGCCATTAGCAGAAAAATGTTTTTTAATTTCATGCTTTTTAGACTTATTCCTGTTTCTTAACCCCTAACTTACGAAGCATTTCCCGCGCGTATTCATTATTCGCATTGTTTGGATCAAGTTCCAGGGATTGTTGGTAGTTCGAAATTGCTTTTTCTTTATCGCCGGCCATCATATAGCCCTCTGCAAGGCTGTCATAGACGCCCCATGATTTTGGAAAAGCCTCGACGTTCAATTGAAAGATGGTGATTGCCTCTTTGAATTTTTTCTTTCCGAGCAAATCATATCCAAGCCTGTTGAGTTCGTTCATGCCCAATTGATAGCCGTCTGGATCGGTTGCCACAACGGTATGGTATCGTGCCACTGCAGCCTCAATTCCTTCCTCCGATATGATGGATAACAGTTCTTCTCCAATGGGAACTTTCCCGTAAAGTGCCAGAATTCCCTGTTCAAATATGCGCGGCATTGCAGAGAAGTGGCTTCCCCCATCCATCTGTGTATTTATTATCTTGAGGCTGGGATAGCCACGTGCGTTGAGTGAGTCGACAAGCCTAAAATTCCCTTGTTTCATGCTGGTGAATTCTGCGGTTCCCACCGAGATATAAACTTTTGCGGCAAGATCCTTATGCGTTTTGGCGTACTCCTGCTCCAAGGAGAATATGATATCCTCATCCCACCACAACGATGGGCTCGAGAGTATGTAACTGTTGAATAAATTGGGTGTTTGAAACATGGCGAACGCCCCGAACAGGCCACCAAGCGAATAGCCCCAGTATCCACGTAGGGAAGGATCGGTTCGATACTCACGCTCGATAAAGGGGATGAACTCTTTTTGCAGAAAGCGGAGAAACTCGCCACCGCCGCCAGAAACCATACTGCTATCGAACTTGATATTGGGGCTATCGTGAAAAGTGTAGTCGCGTTTGCGGAGAATATGGTGCTGCGGTGCCGTCCCGCCGTCGGCAATCCCCACAATGATCAACTCACGGATTTCGTTACCATAACTGAGCATGTTGTAGATGCCCGTGTACATTCCAAAAACCTCGGATTCGGCATCAGTTAAAAAAAGTACGGGATAACACTTTTCGGTGGTGTAATAATCAGGGGGAAGGTGGACGTAGGCCAGATAATGGAGTCCGCTGCTCGAAGGAATTTCCCGGATTTCCGTACCGGGAATCAAGACCTTCGTTCGCATGGAAGGGTCGATGATCTGGGCTTTTGAATCCAAAGTAGTAAATAGGACAAGCGTACCAACAAATATTAATAGCAATATTGATTTCCTCTTCATAAGGCTCAAATATTTATTGAATATTCTTTTCTATTAACCTTTACACCAGTAAAATCACATCAATAATAATCAAAAATTTTTAATAAAAAGTTAAATTTTCACACAATTATTTTTCAATACCCCAAAACCTCCTCAATTTTCCTTTTCACTTTCTCCGTAGAAGGAATCATCGTCTGCTCCAAAACCGAGTTCAACGGAATCGCAGGCATATTTTCACTACCAATTGTCATCACCGGCGCATCTAGATATTGAAAACATTCTTCTTGAATTTTTCCTGCCAAGGCTCTTGCAAAACTATTGTTGGAAGGTTCTTCCGTCACGACCAGGCATTTCCCGCATTTTTTTGCGGATTTCATTATGGTTTCTTCGTCGAGCGGAAAAAGCGTCCGTAAATCCACGATTTCGATTTGGTCCTGCATCCCCAATTCTTCGGAAGCGTTCATCGCCCAATGTACGCCCATTCCGTAAGTGATAATGGACAAAGTTTCTTTTTCTTCCTGTTTCCAGATTTCCTGCAAAACCCAGGCTTTCCCGAAAGGCAAAATATAATCTTCCGCCGGTTCCACGGAAGTTGCACCTTTGGTGCCCGGCACTTTGCTCCAGTACAATCCTTTGTGCTCAAAAATTACTACCGGGTTCGGGTCGTAATAAGCTGCTTTCAGCAAACCTTTTAAATCCGCGCCGTTGCTGGGATAGGCGATTTTCAACCCGCGAATGTTCGTGACCACGCTTTCCACAGAAGAAGAATGGTAGGGCCCGCCACTTCCATAAGCGCCGATCGGCACGCGCAAAATCATTGATACCGGCCATTTCCCATTGGAAAGGTAACAGCTTCGGCTCACTTCGGTAAAGAGTTGGTTCAATCCCGGCCAGATGTAATCCGCAAATTGCACTTCGACAATGGGTTTCAATCCAACAGCGGACATTCCAACCGTGGAACCCACAATAAATGCTTCCTGAATCGGTGTGTTGAACACCCGGTTGTCGCCAAATTTTTGCGCCAAAGTCGCCGCTTCCCGGAAAACACCGCCCAAACGTCCGCCGACATCCTGACCGTACAACAAACATTCGTTGTGTTTTTTCATCAGCTCTTCAATCCCGAACAATGCGCAATCCACCATCACGACTTTCTCCGCTCCTTCGGGGGAACGCTCGCCTTTTTCCTCGGTAATTTCCGTAGGCACAAAATCGTGGGTAAACAGATCTTCCGGTTTGGGGTCTTCGGCTTGTTGGGCTTTTTTGAAATCTTTTTCAACTTCCGTTCTGGCTTCGGTTTCAATCTCGTTTAATTCCTTTTCCGAAAAACCGTTTTCCAACAATTGTTTTCGCATTTTCGGATACGGGTCGCGCGATCTCGCTTCCTCCAAATCGTCGCGGTACCATTCCATTCGAACTCCGGAAGTATGGTGGTTCAAGAGCGGAACTTTTGCATGTACCAAAAATGGGCGGCGCTCCTCTCGGATGGTTTTTATAACTTTTTCTAGGGTTTTATAACTTTCTATAAAATCCGTTCCGTCGATGGAAACCGCTTCCAAACCTTTAAAACCTTGCGCAAATTCATAGGCGTTTTGTGCGCGGGTTTCCGCTTCATTGGCGGAAATGTCCCAACCGTTGTCCTGTACCAAATACAAAATCGGCAATTGCTTCAAAGCCGCCATTTGAAAGGCCTCGGAAACTTCGCCTTCGGTGACGCAGGCGTCGCCGAGAGAACAAAGCACCAATGGCAATTCTGAATTCTGAATTCTGAATTCTGAATTATTTGAATAAGCTTCAAGATTTTCCTGTTCAGTGAACAGATTACCGCCTTCGCGGTAATTTATCCCTAAAGCCGCCCCGGTCGCGGGGATCGCCTGCATTCCGGTGGCGGAACTTTGGTGCGGGATTTTGGGTTTGTCATCATCACGCAAACTCGGGTGCGAATAATAACTTCTTCCGCCGGAAAACGGATCGTCGCGTTTGGCCATCAATTGCAACATCAAATCTTTGGGTTGCATCCCGATAGACAATAAAATGGAATCGTCGCGATAATACGGAAAGGCATAATCCTGCGGCAACAACTGCATTCCTGCTGCGATTTGAATGACCTCGTGCCCACGTGAAGTGGCGTGCACGTATTTGGAAACGGTTTTGAAATTTTCTTCGTACAACTCCGTCATTGCCTTGGCGGTGCAGAGGGTTTGGAAAGCTCTTTTGAAAGTTTGTTTGTCTATTTTGATGCTCATTATTTTTGTTTCTCGCAAAGGCGCAGAGGCGCAAAGCTTATAGATTATTTACTATTCTTGTGATTCCTTTTTTGATCAAGGTTTCGTTGAAATTTATCAACAGCCCGAGTTTTAAATTGGTTAGTTTTAAATAAGTTAGTAATTGCTTGGGGTGGACCGGTGCGATTGCTTCAACGGATTTCAATTCGATAATGACTTTTTTTCTACGATCAAATCTGCGCGAAATCCCAGAGGCATTTTTAAATTATCCCAAATAACCGGGATTTCCTTTTGTTGCTCAACGAAAAGTCCTTGTTTTTTGAGTTCATAAAACATAATTTTTTCATAAACCGATTCTAAAAGTCCCGGTCCCAATTGTGTATGAATTTGGTAGGAGGTGTTTACGATTATTTTCGAAAGTTCATTTTCCGTCATTGTTTTTATTTTTTCTCGCAAAGACGCTAAGATTATTATTTTGCGTCTCTGCGGCTTTGCGAGAGATAATCCGCAATCCGTTTTAAAAAAGACCCCGCCAAAAACCCATCCACAATCCGGTGGTCGAACGACAGGGACAGCATCATCATTTGCCGGATTTCGATTTTATCACCATCTTCATATTCCATTACCTCGGCGCGTTTTTTGATGATTCCCGTGGCCAAAATCGCAGCTTCGGGTTGGTTGATGATGGGCGTTCCCATCAAACTGCCAAAAGTGCCCACATTGGAAATGGTAAAAGTTCCACCTCGCGTGTCATCGGCTTTCAATTTATTATCTCGCGCTTTTCCCGCTAATTCATTGATTACTTTGGCCAATTCCGGCAGGTTTTTTTTATCGGCCTTTTTCACTACCGGAACAATCAGGTTTCCACTCGGCAAAGCCGTTGCCATTCCGATATTGATTTCTTCTTTTACGATAATGTTGTTTCCGTCCAAAGACGAATTGATCATCGGGAAATCTTGGATTGCTTTTGCCACGGCCTGGATAAACAAAGGCGTAAAAGTCAATTTTTCGCCGTGTTTTTCCTGAAAGGATTTTTTGTTGGCATTGCGCCAATTCACCATTTCGGTCATATCAGCTTCCACATAGGCGGTGACGTGCGGCGAAGTGTGTTTGGAAAAAACCATATGATCGGCAATCATTTGCCGCATTCGATCCATCTCCACGATTTTTCCTTTGCCTTTGTCGAATTTTAGATCGGGAACTTGGAATCCTCCGTTGTTTTCAAAAACAGGCTGGGCAAATTGCGCCGGACGACCTTCTTCGATATAGCTGAAAACATCACTTTTACGAAGACGCCCTTCTTTTCCCGTTGCCGGAATTCGCGCCAATTCTTCATAGCTGATGTAATGTTGTTTGGCGATACTGATTACTAGAGGGGAAAAAAACGTGTTTTGGTCCGGATTTATAGTTGCGGGTTGCGGGTTGCGGGTTGCGGGTTTTTGAATTTTTGGAGCTTCGGGCTTCTGTCTTCCGTCTTCAGGCTTTTGTCTTCCATCTTCGGTCTTCCGTCTTCCGTCATCCGTCTTCCGACCTCCAGCCATCTCTTTCAAAACCGCGATTGTTTTCCCAATCTTCACTACATCTTTCGGGGCGAATTTGTGTTCTATCATTTTTCCCGAAAAGGGCGCCGGTACTTCATTATCGACTTTGTCCGTGCCGACTTCGACCAAAATATCGCCTTCTTCAAAAGTTTCTCCTTCCTGGACAAGCCAATTGATGATGGTTCCTTCGGTGATGCTTTCCCCCATTTTTGGGAGTTTAAATTCCCGCAATGGCGAAAATTCCGTCTTTTTATTCAAAATCTTGGTATTTTTAAATTAATCTGAACCACAAAGATCGTAATTTTTGTTGCTCGCAAAGACGCAGAGCCGCAAAGTTTACCTTTTCAAAAAAAATTGCAGGTTTATGTTTTTCGCTTGAATTCTTCCAACGTCTTATAAAAATCCTCTTGCAAAGGTCGGTTTTTTGGAACCTCCCGCAAAGGTTCCATTTCTTTTAAACTTTCGTGACAATCAGCAGGCAATCGTTGGTATAATTTAGTTCCGGCGGTTTTCCAAGCGATCATTTCATCGGAAACTTCTTTGATGAATTTTCCCGGATTTCCCACGACCAAACTTCTTCGTGGAATTTTTGTTTCAGCTTTTACAAAAGTCATTGCGCCAATAATGCTTTCTTCTCCGATTTCGGCATCGTCCATAATCACCGAGTTCATTCCCACCAACACGTTCCGCCCGATATTCGCGCCGTGAATGATGGCCCCGTGTCCAATATGTGCACTTTCTTCCAAAGTAATGCTTTTCCCCGGAAACATATGCACGGTACAATTTTCCTGAACGTTCACGCCGTCTTCCAAAATAATTTCGCCCCAATCGCCGCGAATGGCCGCTCCGGGACCGATGTAGCAATTTTTACCGATTATTACATTTCCGGTAACTGCAGCAAGCGGGTGGACGAAACTGGATTCGTGGATGACGGGGATATGTCCTTTAAAAGAGTATATCATTAGTAGAAAATATTATTCCTTGTAAATAAGAAAAGTTACCCGATCAAAGGTAACTTTTCTTTCGATAAGGATTTTCAAAAATTATTCTTTGATCAGCCTGTACACCTTTGCCGAATCATTAATAAGCACTTTCATAAAATACACCCCTGTGCTCAATTCCGACAAATCCAATACAGTTTCAAAAGCATTTGGCTTGGAACTCGAAATTGTTTTTCCCAAAATATCATAGATAACCACCTGTCGAATATTTCCTTGGGCACTTAAAAATAGCTTTGCCTGCACAGGATTGGGAGTGAACTTAAAACCTTTAAAGACAGATTCATCTATACTTAATAATGTAGAGAAAGTTTTCGGCCCCTCCCATGCACTCACACCAGAAGAATTAGCGGAACGAAGGGTGCCATAAACCGAACGGACGTATATATCATAGTCGGTATCGGGGGTCAAACCGGAAATGGTTTCGGATGGGACACCATCGTTATCGACAAGCGACAATCCCCCTAAATCAGGATCAAAACCAATAGAACCGTATTTAAGTTCCCATTGTGTGGCCGTTCCGTTTTCAATCCACGAAACATCGACGCTTGTAGCAGTAGAGTTGCCAATATTGAGACCTGAAGGTGTAGGGAAAGTACCAAAAACCAGCGGTCCTGCTAAATAACTGGAACCAATTGTCGCACAATTAGCGGAAACATAAAAATCATAGCTTGTTTGGGGGTTTAATCCTGTTATGGAAACCGAGGTATCCGTGACGGTTGCCGTGGTTCCTGTTGCAATTGGCGCGTCTGTAGATGGATTGTCTCCCGATATAAAAACAAACCATTCATAACCATTGGACGCATTAGCTACGAAATCCCAAGAGATATCGGCAGATTGGTTGGTTGTGTTGGTCAGGCTCAAATTGGTCGGTGAAGGGCAAATGAAGTCATTGCATGTAACATCGGCCAGTTTTCCCACAAAAATATTGTCGATATAGACATATCCCACATGTTTAATAATGGCACAATCCGCTACCAAAAACTCAACTGTTGCCCTCTGTCCCTGAATGCTTGACGTATTTATTTTCAAACAAGACCATTCGGTATATAAAATTTCATAGGTCGGATCTATATCCCCGGGACCATTCTCTTGTGTGACATCCAAGAAAAAGTTGGTTTGGCTAGATGATAGGATACAGCGATCCGCAAATTCATTTCCATTTTTATCCAATATCCTTACTTCAAAAAATGGAGTTTCATCATAAGGATGTACTTGTGGAGCTCTCAATATCAAGGAATAATCAAACACAAACACCTCCCCGGCGATAAAGTCCGTTTCCATTTTACTTACCTTGTTAGAATAAGTGCCCCCATAATTACCTCCGTTATAGCTGTTCAACCTAACCGCGTAATCGGAGACATTTGTATCGGGGCTGGTTTGTGACAATAATAGCCCGTGATAATTTAACAAGGGATCAAAACTTTCGGATACAGGCGCACATTCATCTGCCGTTGAATCCAATGGACCGGGCGTAACCATATTGGTTACTGTGTTTGTTCCAATATTACAGGTTTGGTATGACTTATCTGTATCTTTATCATAAAAATCATAAGTCCCCAGCGTAACATCCTCAAACCCCGGGTTTTTAAAACAGGGGAATTGACGTTCGGTTGCAGTAATGGCCAAAAGTGGGCTTTCGCAGCCGTTGATAGTTTGGCTGACATAATAGGTGGTTCCATTCACCAAAACTGTTGTGTTGGGGTTGGCTATCGGTATAGTGCCGGCGGCATCGCTGTACCATGAAAGGTTTTGTCCGGAAACATTCAAATCTGCCACCGTACCTCCTTGGTTTGTTAAACCTGCATTTGTCCACGTCGCGGTTGTACAAAATTCTTGGGTAGTGTCACCTATCGGCAAAGGAGTACCATACTCAACAA
The DNA here is from genome assembly GCA_035705295.1 of Flavobacteriaceae bacterium. Taxonomy (GTDB): domain Bacteria; phylum Bacteroidota; class Bacteroidia; order Flavobacteriales; family Flavobacteriaceae; genus DASSWG01. The sequence goes on along the minus strand of DASSWG010000070.1, from coordinate 15,591 downwards.
CTACAGGAAAAAGATTACTACATCCCGTATAACCTAAATCCACATAATAAGTGGTGCCCACAACCACCGAGGTCGTATTCGGAATCGACATTGTCCCGGCCGCATCGCTGTACCAAGAAAGGTTCGCATCGGGAATATTCAAAATATCGGTGTCCGCAAGGGTTTTTACATCACCAAAACAGAAATCGTTATAAGTGAAGCCTCCAGTTACAAATGTAAAGGTTTCGGTCACAGCAGGACAACCGGATATTTGGTAACTGGCCGTATAGGTATAAACCTGATTGGGCGGGGCTCCATTAAAATAAATATCAGAAATTGGAAGATTACCTGGATAGGAATTGTTTTGATTGGGCAAAAGATAAAGAAAATCCTTGGGCGACCAAACTACATTTTGTTTTGTCCCATTTATATCTTCTATTGTGATCTGCACATCAGCCATAGGATCGACTATATAAATATTGTTTGCGGAATCCATGCACAATACCGGAGAAACCGTGTTTGCAGGAACACAATTTTGCCCATGGGCAGTTATCGTAAAAATCAATAATAAAGTAAGTAAAAATTTTTTCATTTAATTATATTTTTGAATAGTTTGTAGAAAATATTCATCAAAGTTTATAGAAAAATTTTCCGCAAGATAGCGAAAATAGTTTTTGCTATTTATTTATACTTCTTCAACTTCTTCTTCGTAAATTCACTCAATACCAACCGCCCACTAATCTTCGCGCGTTCCATCAACAACTCGCCCCAATCTTCGGTGCCGCGCCAAAACATTTGTTTCATTTCCACAACCGCTTCGGGATTATAGTTGCAGAGATTTTCGGCGAATTTCTGTACGGCTTCGTCCAATTCTTCCGGGGTTTCAAAAATTTTGGTGTACAATCCTTTCTGCATCGCCCATTCCGCGGAATAAAACGAATTGGCATCGATGGCAATTTGTGACATTCCGGAAATGCCGAGTTTACGTTCTACTGCCGGGCCGACCACAAATGGACCGATGCCCAGATTCAGTTCGCTCAATTTAATGGATGCAAATTTGGTGGCCATACAGTAATCCATTGCAGAAGCCACGCCCACGCCGCCACCGACAGTTTTTCCCTGTACGCGACCAATGATGAATTTCGGGCATTTCCGCATCGCATTGATGACATTGGCAAAACCGCTGAAAAATATTTTTCCGGTTGCTTCGTCTTGAATGGAAATCAGTTCCTCGAAACTCGCTCCGGCACAAAACGTGCGGTCGCCACCGCTTTTCAAAATGATGACTTTTACGGATTCGTCTTTTCCGGTTTCGGTGATGGTTTTGGCCAATTTCGATAAAATTTCACCCGGCAAACTGTTATGTGCGGGATGAAAGAATTCGATGGTGGCGATGTTGTTTTCTATTTGTTTTTTTACGTAGGGTTGATTCATATTTATTGATTCAAGAACCACGAGCCACGAATCAAGACCAAAAAGTCGTGCGTCGTGTTTCGTGATTCAATTAGTCTAAAAGGTTAAATTGCCAAAAATGGTGATTCAAATGTTTCCGATGCAACAATTCCCATTCAAATTTGGTCAACCAACCGAAAACGGCATTTTTGGTGAGCGCATCGGAGTTTTCCTTGAAATGGTTTTCATATTCGGCTTTGGCTTCCCAAAATTTATCTTTGGCGGTTTCCAAATTTTCGTGGCGTAAATCTTCCAAGGCATTTTTTTTCAACAACGGATGTTTGAAATCTTTCGGCATTGGTTCATAGTTCCACAAAGTGGCTTGCACCTTTTCGAGTTTTTCTTCAGGGGTGTCAATTTCGAAATCCTGAATTTCCCCGGAAGCTATTCGATAGCCATATTCCAAATGTTCCAACATATGCTGCGGCGTCATTGTTCCCCATTTCGGGTGGGTTTCTTCGGTAAGTTTTGACAAAGCTTTTTTGATAGTTGCGTTGTCCATTTCCACGAAGGTGGTTTGTTTTTTCTGCACCATTGTCAAAATCGTGGCTACGGCAACCAATTTGTCTTCTTCTTTTTCGGCATTCACATCAAAAACTTCCACAAACCATTTTACGATTCCGCTGGGAAGTTCTTTTCCGCTGACATCACGATCGACTTTTTGTTTGCAGGTCAGGCGGACGTTGATAGAATCATTGTGGTACATCGGCCGCAAAAACCGAATTTCTTCCAAACCGTAATTCGCCGCCACTGGGCCTTTATTCGGATAGACGAACAATCCTGCCGCGGCGGAAATAATGAAATATCCGTGGGCGGTACGTTGTTCAAAAATGCTTCCTTCCAAGGAAGTGATGTCGGTATGTGCATAAAAATGGTCCCAAGTGATATTTCCAAAATTGACAATGTCGGTATCCGTGATGGTGCGGTTGTGCGTTTGCAACGACATTCCGGGTTCGATGTCTTCCCAATGATAGGCAAACGGATGTTTTTCGGCTTCCTTGTAGTCTGCTTTTGGTTGATAAATCCCAGTGATTTCCGTCAAAGTCGTCGGAGAACCTTGAACGGCACAACGTTGCATATAATGTTTGATACCCCGTTTTCCGCCCATTTCCTCACCGCCTCCGGCACGTCCGGGACCTCCGTGAATCAATGTCGGCAATGGTGAACCGTGACCGGTGCTTTGTTTGGCGCTTTCACGATTCAACACAAGAATTCTTCCGTGGTAGGAAGCCGCACGAACGGTGTATTCCTTCGCAATTTTGTCATCATTGGTGGCAATGGAACTCACGAGCGAACCTTTTCCCATTTTCGAAAGTTGCACTGCTTCATCGATGGATTTATACGGCATAATCGTGCTCACCGGTCCAAAAGCTTCGGTTTCGTGTACCGCGATATTTTCAAAAGGACGGTCTTCACGCAATAAAATCGGGCTCATAAATGCCCCTTTTTCCGCATCTGCACCAATGGTATTTATTTTTTCCAAATCACCAAAAACGATTTGTGCGGTTTTGGTCAATTCCTGCAAACGTCCGCGTACCTCTTCCACTTGATCTTTGCTGACCAAAGCGCCCATTCGCACTTCTTTCAAACGCGGATCGCCGATGGTGACTTTCCCCAAAGCTTTTCCCAAAGCAATTTGCACGTCTTCCACTAAATTTTCAGGAACGATGACGCGGCGGATGGCGGTACATTTTTGTCCGCATTTCACCGTCATTTCATTTCTAACTTCCTTGATGAACAAATCGAATTCCGGCGTTCCCGGAACGGCATCTTCGCCCAGAATGGAAGCGTTCAACGAATCTGCCTCCATCGTGAACGGCACGGATTCCTGAAGCAATTGTGGATGGGATTTCAATAATTTTCCTGTCGAAGCCGAGCCTGTGAAAGTAACCACATCCTGCGATTGAACCGTATCCAAAATATTTCTCGCCGAACCGCTGATGAGTTGCAAAGCGCCTTCGGGCAAAATTTTTGAAGCAATGATTTCACGCACGACCGCTTCGGTCAAATATCCAGTATTCGATGCGGGTTTTACCACTGCTGGCATTCCTGCCATCCAATTGACCGCACATTTTTCCAACATTCCCCAAACCGGGAAATTAAACGCATTGATATGAACCGCCACGCCTTCTTTTGGTACCAAAATGTGGTGTGCCATAAATTTTCCACCCCGCGAAAGATCGATCGGATCGCCTTCCACATCATACGCTTGATTTGGAAACAATTTCCGCAAAGAAGCATTGGCGAACAGGTTTCCGATACCGCCTTCGATATCAATCCAACTATCGATTTTTGTCGCGCCGGTGCGGAAACTGAGTTCGTAAAAATCCCGTTTTTTCTTCAACAAACGAAAAGCGAGTTTTTTCAGCATATTCCCGCGTTCCTGAAAGGTCATTTTGCGCAAGGCTTCTCCTTTTTCGCGTCCGTATTGAAGCGCTTCGGGAATATCCAGCCCCTCGGCGGTGACATTAGTAAAATGTTCGCCGGTCACGGAATCGTAAATCGGGGTTCCTTCGCCTTTTCCGTCAAGCCATTGGCCGGTAACGTAGTTTTGTGTTTTTTGCATATTAAATTCTAAAAATCCAAAAGTTCATTTATTGTTTCTTTAATTATATCCATTTGAAGGTTTGGTATTTCGCCAATTTTTCTTTTGAACCGTTTCTTAGAAATAGAACGTATATGAAAAACCATAATTTCAGACCTCTTTTTCAATCCGTTTTTATCATTAGGCTCAAGAACAGGATTTCCTTCAAAATTATGGATAGACGAAGAAAGTGGACAAACCCATACCACATCCAAATTCTTGTTCAAATTATTTCCGCTCACCACCACCGCAGGCCGGTTTCCGGACTGTTCCCTCCCAATGGTCGGGTCGAAATAGACATTCCAGATTTCCTTTTGCTTCATTTTTCATCGTATTCTTGAAGCGTTCTAAAATAATCCGCCATTCCTTCTTCTGCCATTGCCATTATCTCATCGTTTTTGGATGCCCGTCGAAAAGATTGGGCATATTTTGCTTTTTTCAATTCTTTGAGATACAGAGTTAGTGCTTTTTCTATCACTTTGTTTTTGGGTAATTTGAGTTCCTTGGCCGCCTCTGACAGCTTTCCAAGGAGATCGTCCGGCAAGCTTGATGTGAATGTTGTCATTTTATATTTATTTTTGTAAATATAAATGATATTTATTTAAACTCCAAAAAAAATCTTACACCAAGGAAATTCTTGAATATAGAACACCAAAATTTCATTCACGAGATTCCCACCTCTACCTATCGGCAGACAGATTCACGAGAATTAGACACGTTCAATAACCGCTGCATAACCCTGCCCAACGCCAACACACATCGTAACGAGTGCATATTTTTTTCCCGTCAACTGTAATTCCAAGGCTGCGGAATAAGCAATTCGAGCGCCGGTAACACCAAGTGGATGACCAATAGCTATCGCACCGCCGTTCGGGTTGATACGTGGATCATCATCGGCCAATCCCCATTCACGGATGCAGGCCAAACTTTGGGCCGCAAAAGCTTCGTTGAGTTCGATAATGTCCATATCTTCCATCGTCAATTCTGCTTTTTTCAAGGCTTTGTTGGAAGCTTCCACGGGACCGATGCCCATAATTCGTGGCTCCACACCCACTACGGCAGAACTAACAATTCGTGCTATCGGTTTCAAATTATATTTTTTAACAGCTTCCTCGGAAGCGATAATCGTTGCTGCAGCACCGTCGTTCAATCCGGAAGAATTTCCGGCTGTCACACTTCCTCCTTCTTTTTTGAATGCCGGGCGTAATTTTCCTAAAACTTCTAAACTCGTTTTGGGTTTAACGAATTCATCCTTTTTAAAAATAAGCGGTTCCTGCTTTCTACGTGGGATTTCCACCAGAACGATTTCTTTTTCCAGACGTCCGTTTTCCTGGGCTTTTGTGGCTTTCATTTGGCTTCGGTATGCAAAAGCGTCCTGGTCCTCGCGGGAAATGTTGTATTTCTCTACCAGGTTTTCCGCCGTTTCGCCCATTCCGTCCGTGCCGTACAGTTCTTTCATTTTCGGGTTGACAAACCTCCAGCCGAAACTGGTGTCGTACATTTTGGCATCGTTCCCAAAAGCGGAAGAAGGTTTTGCAATGGCATACGGCCCGCGGGTCATATGTTCGACTCCACCGGCAATAAAGATATCGCCATCCCCAGCTTTTATCGCGCGGTTGGCGTGGATAATGGCCGATAGTCCACTGCTGCACAACCGGTTAACGGTTTCCCCAGGAACAGAATGCGGTAATCCCGCAAGAAGGGAACACATTCGGGCCACGTTGCGGTTGTCTTCCCCTGCTTGGTTGGCGCAGCCCAAAATCACGTCTTCATAAGCTTCCTTGGGAATGTTCGGGTTGCGTTTTACGATTTCACCAATGACTAATGCCCCCAAATCGTCCGTACGTACGGGTGAGAGCGTTCCTTTGTAATTTCCGATAGGTGTTCGGATGCCGTCAATTATGTATGAATTCATATTGATTAAACGATTAACGATTGAAGATTAACGATTTTTGATTGGTTTAAAAAACATTTCAGTTAAAATTTACCTTTGTTCAATTTTAAGGTAGAAGTTTTTATACTTGCCACAAAAATTGAAATAAGTTCATTATTTTCAATAATCAGCCTATCCAAATTTTCAACATCACGAATTAATTCTGCACCTTTTTGGATTTTCATATTAATCATACATTCGCGCAGTTCCTTCAAACATATTTTCATTTTATGAAGGAAATCCCTTGTTGATTCTGCACTTCGAGCTTCACCATAATTCAAAGCCACGGCGGTCGCAGAACGAATCAGTTGTTTCGCCAAGTGTTCTGCAGCAAATGATTTTTCCAATTTCTTGCACAATAAAATAACAGCTACTGCAAATTGGATCAGTCTTTCTTCTAGTTCTTCCGATGTCATAATTATAGTTTTGATTATATGATTAATGATTGAAAACCTGCCTGTCGGCGAGGCAGGTTAACGGTTTGCTAATTATTTTTCTCTCTAATCTGAAATCAAAAATCAAAAATCGTTAATCGTCCACTCCTTTTCTGTCCGATAAACCGTTCCTTTAAAAAGCGCCATCACTTCTTCCCCTTTTTTGATTTCCACCCTATAAAACCCGAATTTGTTTTTCAAGGATTCCTCGGTGGCAATGGCGGTGATTTCATCGCCTTCCTTTAACATTTCAAAATGATTAATGCTGGTATCGATGGAAAAAGCCTGTTTTCCATAAGTATTCGAAGCAAATGCCAAAGCGCTGTCCGCCAAACTGTAGGCAATTCCGCCGTGAGCGATTTGGAAGCCATTGAGCATTTCTTTTCGGATTTTCATTTTTAATGTACAAAAACCCGGGCCGGTTTCCTCGATTTTTATTCCGAGCCATTGACTGAAGGCGTCGTTTTTGAGCATCTTTTTAGGGATGAGGTGTGAGGGATGAGGTGTGAGGTTGTCTTTCTTGGACATTACTTTTTCTTTTGATTGTTTATCCTGTCGGAAATTCGATTGCGCAAAACGGTTATCATTTTTGAAAGCTCGGTTACAAGCTTTCGATTTTCTTCATCTTCTTCGAATGTAATATATCCTCTTAAATGTGCTTTAGTACTACAACTTACGCATTCGTGCGCACTGTGCCAAGCATTCCCTAAGTAATTGTAAAATTGTTTATCAGTTCCCGCAGAACCTTCGGCTATATTCAGAGCAAGAGAATCGGAAGCACGTTTGAATTGCGATGTAAGTTCAAAACGTTCATCTTTTGGGAATTTTTTCCTTTGAAGATTAATACGTTCTCCAAATTCCATGGATTTGGCATAAATCAACAAATCTTCGAATTTAAAATGATATTTGGATTTCATATTGTTATGTGTTTTTCCACAAACCTAACGCTTTCTTCAAATCTCACACCTCAAACCCACCACCTCTACGAAGTAGCGGACTGCACCGATACCGATCTTCGTGGTATATTTCATACAATTCGTCCATTTTTTCCACACACCAATCGGTTCCTTTTTCATTGGCCCAGATCAGCAAACCTTTAGGGTAATTCACGCCTTTGGTCATCGCCAAATCGATATCTTCCGCCGTGGCGATATTGAGGTACAACGCATCGGCGGCTTCGTTGATGAGCATCGCGAGAATGCGGTCGAGAATTTTTTGACCTAATTTTTCATCTTTATTAGGTTCTTGTTTTTCTGCTCCTGCGGAATAATCATAAAACCCTTTTCCTGATTTTCTTCCCAAATAACCGGCTTCCATCAATCGTTTTTGAGCAAAAGCAGGTTTGTAACGTGGATCGTAATAAAATTCTTTGAACACGATTTCGGTGACAATATAATTCACATCGTGCCCAATAAAATCCATCAACTCAAAAGGCCCCATTCGGAATCCGCCCAATTCTTTCATCGACCAATCGATGGTTTCGATGCTTGCAATTCCTTCTTCGTAAATCCTTAAAGCTTCTCCGTAAAAAGGGCGGGCCACACGGTTGACAATAAAGCCGGGGGTATCTTTCGCCAAAACGCCTGTTTTTTTCCAATCTGAAATAATTTGAACTACTTTATTTTTGGTCGCTTCCGAAGTTTGGATGGCAGGAATAATTTCCACCAACGGCATTAACGGCGCGGGATTGAAAAAATGAATGCCAATAGCGCGTTCCGGTTTTTTCAGCGAGGCGGCGATGGACGCGATGGAAAGCGAAGAAGTGTTGGACGCTATGATCGAATCTTCACGCTGATAGGATTCCAATTCCTGAAAAACTTTCCGTTTGATGTCCAGGTTTTCAACGATGGCTTCGATGGTCAAATCGGCATCGGATAAGTCCTTTAAACTGTTCACATAATTAATGTTGCCTTGAATGCGGGCTTTTTCGGTTTCATCGATCCGGCCTTTTTCAATAAGGCGGTTCAAAATTTTATCGAGTTTACTTTTACTGTTGTCGAGCGCTTTTTGTTCGACATCAAATACCTTCACGGAACACTCGGCCGTGGCTGCAATCTGCGCGATGCCGCTTCCCATTGTCCCGCTTCCGATTATTGCTATGTTCATTTTGATTAACGATTTTTTGAATATCCAATATCGAATATTGAACACCGAATTTAGAAGTTTTCTTTTGATTACCCCCAGATTTAAACTTCATTATTCGTTATTCAATATTCAGTGTTCATTTTATTTTCATTTTGATGGCTTTTTTGCTGTTCAAAAACGCCTAAAAGCACTTCTACGCCTTGTTCTGCATAAGTAAAAGAAGATATTTGCTGTGGTTTCCCAGATCGGTTTCGTTTAAGGTCACAATTTGTGATCATAAAAAATCATATTCTCTATTGACCGTTCTCCAAGATTTCAAATTGAACAAGTTCCCGGTTTTCGAATTTCACATGGATTTCCAGCGGGTTGCAGCAAATTTCGCAATCTTCCACATAAATTTGGTCGGAAACCGAAGGATCCAACAACATGGAAATTTCTTCCCAACAAAATGGACATTGAAAAAAATGTTCCAACATAATTTTTCCCGATTGATTTTTTATTCTGAAATAAACGCTTTCGCTTTTTCCAAAGCATCCGAAATTCCGTTCGGATTTTTTCCGCCAGCGGTTGCGAAAAAAGCTTGTCCGCCGCCGCCGCCTTGAATGTATTTTCCGAGTTCGCGCACAATATTCCCAGCGTTGAGGTTCTTTTCTTTTACCAAATTTTTGGAAATATAGCACGAAAGCAATGCTTTCTCGTTTTGGTCCGAACCAAATATCAAAAACAGGTTTTCCGTTTCCTCTCCAAGTTGAAATGACAAATCTTTCATTCCACCAGCATCCAAATCAACTTTTTTGGCCAAAAAGTGAATTCCGTTGATTGCTTCAATTTCGTTTTTCAATTCCGATTTTAGGTTTTTGGCTTTTTGCTTTTGTAGGATTTCCAATTCTTTTTTCAACGCGGTGTTTTCTTCTTGCAGGGAAACGATTGCTTTTGAAACATCGTGTGGGTTTTTCAACAAGCTTTTTATTTCCTGCAAATTTTCAGCTTGTTCTTGGAAAAAACCCTTGGCCACTTCACCGGTAATCGCCTCGATTCTACGAATTCCAGAAGCTACGGAACTTTCAGAAAGTATTTTGAAAAACCAAATACTGGACGTGTTCCGAACGTGGGTTCCGCCGCACAATTCCATGGATTTCCCAAAACGAATGGTCCGCACGGAATCGCCATATTTTTCACCGAACAAAGCAATCGCGCCTTCATCAATGGCTTGATCGTAGGAAATATTGCGTTGTTCTTGCAAGGAAAGTTGCTCGTCAATGCGGTCGTTTACAAAATTTTCCACTTGGTCAATTTCTTCCGTGGTCATTTTTCCGAAATGCGAAAAATCGAAGCGTAAATAGTTGCTGTTCACCAACGAACCTTTTTGTTCCACATGTTCGCCTAAAACTTCACGTAAAGCTTGGTGCAACAAATGTGTGGCCGAATGGTTTTTCTCGGTTTTTTTTCGCTGGTTTTTATCGACCACAGCTTTGAAATTTCCGCCCCGAGAACTCGGGGTCGGCAGAGATTTTGAAAAATGAATGATCAAGTTGTTTTCTTTTTTGGTATCGACAATATAAACCACATCGCCATTGGAAGTTTCCAAATAGCCTTTGTCGCCCACTTGGCCGCCGCCTTCGGGATAAAAAGGCGTTCGGTTGAACACCAATTGGAACAATTCGCCTTCTTTTTTGCTTTCGGTTTTTCGGTATTTTACGATTTTTACATTGGATTCTAACTGATCATACCCAATAAATTCTTCGGTGTTGTCTTCCAACAAAATTTGCCAATCGCCAGCTTTGCTTTCTGCCGCCGAGCGCGAACGGTTTTTTTGTTGCTGTAATTCTTCTTCGAATTCCTTTTCGTTCAAGGAAAATCCGCGTTCGCTTAAAATCAACGTCGTCAAATCGATCGGAAATCCATACGTGTCGTACAATTCGAAGGCTTTTTTGCCTGTAATGATTTTCGTTTCCGATGTTTCCATCACGTTTTCCAACAAGCGCAAACCTTGGTCCAAAGTTTTTAGGAAAGAATGTTCTTCTTCCCGGATCACATTTTCGCAAAGGCTTTTTTGTTTTTCCAATTCCGGGAAAGCTTCGCCCATTTGGTCGGCCAAAGTTTCCACCAATTTGTAAATAAAAGGTTCTTTGGTGTTCAAAAAAGTAAATCCGTAACGGACCGCGCGGCGCAAAATCCGGCGAATTACATAACCCGCGCCGTTGTTGCTGGGCAATTGCCCGTCCGCAATCGCAAAAGCCACGGCCCGAACATGATCGGCAATGACGCGAATGGCAATGTCGTTTTCTTCATTTTTTCCATAAACGGAATCGGTGATGATTTCTATTTTTTGAATCAACGGCGTGAAAACATCGGTGTCGTAATTGGATTTTTTGTTTTGCAAAACCATGCACAAGCGTTCGAAACCCATTCCGGTGTCGATGTGTTTTGCGGGCAATTCTTCCAAATCGCCATTCGCTTTTCGGTTGAATTGAATAAAAACCAAATTCCAAATTTCCACCACGAGCGGATGATCTTCGTTCACCAAATCGCGTCCGGGAAGTTTTGCTTTTTCGGCTTCAGAACGCAAATCGATATGGATTTCGGAACACGGCCCACACGGGCCTTGATCGCCCATTTCCCAAAAATTGTCTTTTTTGTTACCGTAAACAATTTGGTTTTCCGGCACGATCGCTTTCCATAAATCCAAGGTTTCTTGATCCAAGGACAATTGATCGGCATCGGAACTTCCTTCAAAAACCGAAACGTAAAGGTTTTTCGGATCGATTTTGAATTCTTCGGTCAACAATTCCCACGCCCAGGCAATGGCTTCTTTTTTAAAATAGTCGCCAAAACTCCAGTTCCCCAGCATTTCGAACATCGTGTGGTGGTAGGTATCTTTCCCCACTTCTTCCAAATCGTTATGCTTTCCGCTCACGCGCAAACATTTTTGGGTATCGGTGACGCGTGTATTTTTCGGCACGGCGTTCCCCAGAAAATATTCCTTGAACTGGTTCATTCCCGCATTGGTGAACAGCAAAGTTGGGTCATTTTTCATCACCATCGGTGCGGAAGGAACAATTTTATGGCCTTTGGATTCAAAAAATTCAAGGAATTTGGAACGGATTTCGGTGGATGTCATTTTTAAGCAATATTGAGCAACAGGTTGTTATAATTGTGTTACTATTGTAACAATTTTTATCTTTGTTCGTCCGTTCTTTGGAAAAAGAAAGGCATCGAAAGGCAAAAATAACACAATTAAAAAGATTTCCACTTTCACCGGAATTTAAAAAAACAGCATGTCAAAAGTCAAGTATTATTACGACAGCGAAACGCTTTCCTATCGAAAAATCGAGCGTAAAAAAGGAAGGCGGTTGGGGTTCGCGATCATTGCGGTGTTGGGAATGTTTTTGGCAGGTTTCCTGTTGTTGTTGATTTATATCAATTTGCCCCAAATACAAACCCCGCGCGAAAAAGCCTTGCAACGGGAGTTGGAAAACATGCAATTGCAATATGCGGTGCTCAACAAAAAAATGGCGTTGGCCGAAAAAGTCTTGGCCGATGTGCAGGAACGTGACAACAATTTGTACCGGGTCTATTTCGAGGCCGACCCAATTTCCGAAGAACAACGAAAAGCAGGTTTTGGCGGGGTCAACCGTTACCGCGATTTGGAAGGCTATAAAAATTCGGAATTGATCGTTGAAACCAGCAAACGCATGGATGTGTTATCCAAACAAATTGTGGTGCAATCGAAATCCTTGGACAAAATTGTGGAATTGGCCAAAGAAAAGGAAAAACTCTTGGCAGCGATGCCAGCCATCCAACCCGTTGAAAACGAAAATTTGAAGCGCATGGCATCTGGTTATGGAATGCGAATGCACCCCATCTTGAAATATCGAAGAATGCACACCGGAATGGATTTTTCCGCACCTCGAGGAACCCCTGTTTACGCCACCGGCGATGCTGTGGTTCAGAAAGCTTCCCGTGGTGGAGGATATGGGAACCTCATTATTTTGGACCACGGATTTGGTTACGAAACCTATTATGCCCATTTGCGGAAATTCGAAGTACGGCGCGGCGAACATGTCGAAAGGGGCGAAATCATTGGCTATGTAGGAAGTTCGGGGCTTTCGACCGCACCACATTTGCATTACGAAGTGCACAAAGACGGTCGTGTGGTGAACCCCATTAATTTTTATTACGGCGACCTCAACTCGGATGAATACGACATTATGCTGGAACAAGCCCAAATGGAAAATCAGTCGCTGGATTGACCAGAAACGACCGTTGTCTTATTGATTTAATTTACCCAATCGATGGAAAAAACGCACAAGGATTTTTTGAGAAAGGCCATTGCATTGGCAAAAAAAGGAATGAACGAACAAAAGGGAGGGCCTTTTGGTGCGGTTGTGGTGAAAAACGGTAAAATCATTGGGGAAGGGAACAACCAAGTGACCGCCACCAACGACCCGACGGCGCATGCCGAAATGGTGGCCATTCGCGATGCGTGCAAAAACCTGAATTCATTTCAACTCGAAGATTGCACCATTTATACCTCTTGTGAGCCTTGCCCAATGTGCCTCGGGGCAATTTATTGGGCTAGACCCGATAAAATTTTTTATGCTTGTTCGCGCGAAGATGCGGCCGAAATAGGCTTTGACGACGATTTTATCTATCAAGAAATTGAGCTTCCCACTGAACGGCGAAAAATAAAAACCCAACAACTTTGTCGCGAAGACGGGCTGCATGTTTTTGAGGCATGGAAAACAAAAGAAGGGAAAATCGAGTATTGACAAAAGCAATTTTTGCATTTTTAAAACAGTATGAAAATTGTCCATAAATCCAAGTTGGGACTGGAATTAATAATTCCGCTTGCTTTGGTTTTGGGTTTTTGTTCCTTTATGATGATCTTCGAAAAATCTTTGACCGGAATGATCTTGATGTTCGTGGTCGATATTTATATTGTTTATACTTTTTGGGCGCTTCGGTATGAAATCGATGAAAAAAATTTGAAGATCAGGTGCCAATTTTTTGTTTACAAAACCATTGGGATAAACACCGTCAAAAAAATTTCTGAAACCAACAGCCCTTTAAGCTCGCCCGCACTTTCATTGGACCGACTCGAAATACTGTACAACAAATTCGACAGTGTGCTGATTTCCCCAAAAAACAAAAGAGACTTTATCGTATATTTGACAAACCTGAACCCGGAAATCAAAGTGAAATTGAAAAAGTAACACGCAACTCATAACTCATAACTCATAACTTAATAAATGCACATTTCCCTACCCGAAAAAAGATATTACGCAATTGGCGAAGTAGCCGAAGCTTTCGGGGTGAACACTTCCTTGATCCGGTTTTGGGAAAAGGAATTTGACGTGCTGAAACCGAAAAAAAACGCCAAGGGAAACCGAAAATTCACCCCCGAGGACATCAAAAACCTGCAACTTATCTTTTATTTGGTGAAAGAACGCGGGTTCACGCTCGAAGGCGCCAAAATCCATTTAAAAGAAGAAAAGCACAAAACGCTCGACAACTTCGAAATTATTCGTAAATTGGAATTTTTAAAAACCGAACTCGTAAAAATCAAAAACCAACTCTAAAAAACACCCAATCATGAAAAAATGGTTAATCCCAGTGGGAATTATAGTCGTGCTCGGCATCATTGTTTACAGCATGACCGTGGGCTTCAACAACGAAGCCGTCACCCTTGAAGAAAACGCAAAAACCGCGTGGAGCAATGTGGAAACCGCTTACCAACGTCGCAACGATTTGATCGGGAATTTGGTGAAAACCGTTCAAGGAGCAGCTGATTTTGAAAAAAGCACGCTGACCGAGGTGATCGAAGCACGCGCAAAAGCCACTTCGATCAATGTAGATCCAAGCAACCTTTCCGCGGAACAAATCCAGAAATTCCAACAAGCCCAAAGTGGGGTTTCTTCTGCGCTCTCACGCTTATTGGTTTCGGTGGAACGCTATCCACAATTGACGGCGACCCAAAATTTCCGCGATCTGCAAGCCCAATTGGAAGGAACCGAAAATCGCATCGCGGTTGCAAGAAATCGCTACAACGAAGCGGTGAACACCTACAATATAAAAATCAAAAAATTCCCCAACACCATTTTTGCGGGCTGGTTCGGATTTGAAGAAATGGCACGTTACGAAGCCGATGCCGGAGCTGAAGATGCGGTGGATGTGGAATTTGATTTTTAACGGGTCTCGATACGTTTATTTTTTTCAAAATAAACACCCGACCTGACGACATTTTGAGTATTTTGTCGAAGTGAAATAAAAATAAAAACTTCGTCACTTCGAGCCTGTCCGCCGTTTTGGAGGATGTTTTTCGGAGTGAAACGGAGAAAATGTATTAGAAATACCGTCATTTCGAGTATTTTATCGAAGTGAAACGGAGATAAAAAGTATCGAGAAAATGACCGAAGTAGAAAAATTCTTGAACAAACAAGACGAAGAAGCCATTGTCGATGCCATTCGCGAAGCGGAAAGAAAGACTTCCGGTGAAATTCGCGTGCACATTGAAAGACATACGGATAAAGATCCTTTTGACCATGCCATGGAAGTGTTCCACCAATTGAAAATGGACAACACCAAACTGCAAAATGGCGTGTTGATCTATTTGGCGATCGACGATCGAAATTTCGTAATTATGGGCGATAAAGGCATCAACGATGTGGTGCCGACAGATTTTTGGGAAACCACCAAGGATTTAATGGTTTCCCATTTCAAAGAAGGAAATTTCAAACAAGGCCTGATCGACGGAATTTTAATGGCCGGAAAACAATTGCAAGACCATTTTCCCTGGGATTCCAATACGGATACCAACGAGCTTTCCGATCAAATTTCAAGATAACTTGATGAAGTAAAAAGAGTTTACTTAAGAAAAAAACCTCCAATTAAAATACGTTTAAATGCCCGGTTCAAAAAAATATTTTTGTTTCTTTTTCTTTTTGCTGTTAAGTGCAATTTCTTTGCAGGCGCAAGTAGAAGTTCCCCTAAAACCTTCCGTGGCGACCAGCGTGTACGACAATGCGGATATTTTGTCGGCGCAACAGGAAAAGCAATTGGAGCAAAAGTTGATCAATTACGCGGACACCACTTCCACGCAAATCGTAATCGCAACCATTGAA
>DASSWG010000069.1:0-2227 GCA_035705295.1 Flavobacteriaceae bacterium | reverse complement strand
CTTTACCTTTTTGAGCAAAAAATTAATCCATAAAAGTGAACCAATTTCACTTGAAAAAAGCAAAACAAATGGAATTCCCTAAATTTTTGTTGGGCGACAACACCGATTTCCCGGAAGCGGTTTTTGTGGTGCATACCGAATTTCCACGCTTCATCATCAACTTGGCCGACGATGAGGTGGAATGGTTGGAAGATTTTGACAAAAGCGACGAAAAAGAACTGGCCACAGAAGCTGAAGGTTTGATCAAAGCAGCTTCCGAATTTTACGATCGTGAAGTAAAACGCTACGAGGAATGATGGAAAAATTGCTTCAATACGACCAAGAACTGTTTTTGTTCCTCAATAATTTGGGAAGCGAAAATTGGGATTGGTTTTGGGTTTTTCTCAGCCATAAATTCGCCGCGGTACCTTTGTACATCTTGTTGTTGTACTTGATTTTTCGAAATTTTGGTTGGAAGGGAACATTGATCACCGTGGTTTTGGTCGCGGGATTGATCACCTGCACCGACCAATTGGCGAACGTTTTTAAAGACGGGTTTGAACGTTTGCGGCCCTGTCGCGAAGATTTTATCCAATATGCACGCTATTTGGACGATTATTGTGGAAAATATGGGTTTTTCTCCGCCCACGCCGCTAGTACCATGGCCGCTGCATTTTATGTGGGGTTTATTTTAAAACCTTTTTATAAAATCGTTTTTCCTTTGTTGTTTTTGTGGGCCGCACTGGTCGGTTTCAGCCGAATTTATATCGGGGTCCATTACCCGGGCGATGTACTGGTAGGGATGATCATCGGGGCCTTGTTGGGGTTTGGGTTCTATAAATTGCAAGTTTGGATGGTCAAAAAGTTTGCTTGAAAAACCATGTGGAAAAAGCTTCATTCCACCACCAATTTTTTAGCATAGCTTTGTCCATTGTTTGTTATTTCCACCAAATAGCTGCCGGGCTGCAAATGAGAAATATCCAACGATTGTTTTGAAACGGTTTTTGGATTCCCATAAATTAGTTGGCCGGTCATATCGTATATATCCAGCGAAAAAAATCCGTCAATATCCGCATCGATCATAATGCTTTCATTTGTGGGGTTTGGATAAATCACCAACCTAGGTGATTTTTGATTTTCTTTAATCGTTAGGTTACTGGTGTTGAAGTGATAGGCCAATGTATTGCTCAAGCCGGACCAAACGTAATCTCTCGCCCCATTATCATCAATATCGACAAGGGCAAGTTCATCCATGTAAAGATTATTGTTTTGAGCAATGGAAATTTCAGTGGAGAAAGTATGGTTGGCATCGTTCAAAAAAACCGATACGTTGTTCAGGTAGCTTGCATAAACATCTTCCAATCCGTCGTTGTTGTAATCAATGGATATATATGAATGCAGGTCGGGCGCAATGGTCAAATTTGCTTCGAAACTCATTGTTCCGCTCCCGTCATTGCGATACCATTTTTTTTCACCAAAAGAATTTTGCATCAACACGTCCATATCGCCATCGGCATCAATGTCAAATGGATGTACAATAAAGCCAACCTCACTTATGGTGGAATAATAGTGGGGTGTGAAAACGCCATTGCCGGAATTAATATAAACCACTAATCCGGCTGTTTCCCCAACTACCAAATCGAGGTGGCCGTCCGAATTGAAATCGGCAATTGCCAAATCGAGACATTCCAATGGTTCCGGGGATGTGGAGGCGGTAAGTATGGGTTCTTTGTTGAAATTCCCACTGCCGTCATTCCGATAATACACAATAGAATATTGCCCAATGATGACCAGATCATCACTTCCATCACCGTCAAAATCGGCCACTTCCACATCATTTATCGAAGAAATGGAAATATTTGAATCAACTGTAACCGGCCCGGAAAAGGTGCCGTTGTTGTTCGTATATAAAAAAGCCTCGAAATTGATCCCGCCAATCATTAAAATGTCGTTCCAACTGTCATTATTGAAATCCCCCACCGCTACGCCTTCGGAAAAAGAAACCGCATCAATAAGCTGAAAAGAAGAAAAATCGCTCCCATTGATGTTCAGGTAATAACCTAATTTTCCATTGTTGCCTGTAAAAGAAGCTATGATGTCGTCAAAACCATTTTGATCCAAATCAGCGGAAATAATTTTTGATATCCCGATGGATTGCGAGCCGTTGTCAATAATTTCCAACGGGCCAATTTGAGAAAGTGCCGTTTGTGTCAGTATTGCGGTCAAAAAGAAGGTAAAGTACAAATGT
>DASSWG010000068.1:0-12213 GCA_035705295.1 Flavobacteriaceae bacterium | reverse complement strand
GTTGGAAATTGAAGGAAGCATGCTGGAAACGGGTAGTTTTCGGAAAATTGCCAATCTTTCCGAAACCACGAACACACAAATTTTCCATTTTAAAAAATACCGCGAATTCTACCCAACACTTTTTGATACCACCCAGCGTGTAGAATTCACCACGGAATTGATTGTTGAAATCAACAAAATCATCGATCGTTTCGGGGAATTAAAAAACGAGGCTTCCCCCCTGCTCCAATCCATTCGGAGTTCCATCAACGCGGTGAAATCGAAAATAAATTCCAGTTTTGTTTCGGATTTAGCAAAATACAACGGATCAGGATTTTTGGACGAAATCAAAGAAACCGTGGTCGATGACGTTCGGGTGTTGGCCGTTTCGGCAATGCATCGAAAAAAAGTAAAAGGCGCCATTTTGGGCGGATCCAAATCGGGCAGTATTGTGTACGTTCAACCGGAAGCAACTTTGCGCCACGCGCGCGAATTGAACAATTTGGAATACGAGGAAAAAGAGGAAATCAAGCGCATTTTGAAAAGTTTGACCGAATTTGTCCGGTCTTATCTCGTGTTGATCAAAGATTACTGTGATTTGCTAAGCGATTTGGACCTCATCGCCGCCAAAGCGAAATATGCCGAAAACCTGAACGCGGTGTTGCCGAAAATATCAAAAGAACGTGAACTACAATTAAAAGAAGCTTTTCATCCATTGTTGTATTTGAGCAACAAAAAGAAAGGCGAAAAAACCTTTCCACAAGATATTCATCTGAACCCGGAAAACCGCATCATCGTCATTTCCGGGCCGAACGCCGGCGGAAAAAGTATTTCCCTGAAAACTGTTGGATTGTTGCAAGCTATGCTGCAAAGTGGCGTGTTGGTGCCGGTGCACGAATATAGCCGAATGTGTTTGTTCGATCAAATTTTGACGGATATTGGCGACAACCAAAGTATTGAAAATCATTTGAGCACCTATTCGTACCGTTTAAAAAATATGCGCAAATTTCTTCGAAAATGTGACGAAAAAACCCTTTTTCTGATCGATGAATTTGGAACGGGAAGCGATCCGGAGCTCGGCGGTGCCTTGGCGGAAACTTTTCTGGAAGTTTTTCACGAACGGAAATCGTACGGGATCATTACCACACATTACGCCAACTTAAAAATGATGGCCAACGAAACCGAAGCCATCAGCAACGCCAATATGTTGTTCGACAACAAAAGTTTGGAGCCGAAATTTAAGTTGCACTTGGGCGAGGCCGGGAGTTCTTTCACTTTTGAAGTAGCGCATAAAAACGGAATTCCCTATAGTTTGATCAACCGCTCGAAAAAGAAAGTGGAGCGCGGAAAAATTCGTTTCGACAAAAGCATCGCCGATCTGCAAAAGGAACGTTCCAAGCTGTCAAAAACTACTTCTTCCCTAAAAAGCAAAGAGCAAAAAGCCATGGAAGAGCAACAAAAGTTGGAAAAAACCAATGCTAAAATCCAACAGAAATTGGAAAGTTACCAGGAATTGTTCGACAGCAACCAGCGGTTGATTTATTTGGGGCAAAAAATCGAGGACTTTAGCAAAAATTATTTCAACAATAAGCGAAAAAAGGAATTGTTCGATGCAGTTTTAAAACTGGTGGAAATCGAAAATTCGAAGCGGAAAAAAGGCAACAAAAAACAACAAAAAGCCGAAAAAAACCGAAAAGAAAAAATTCAGCAAGAAGCTGAAAAGAAAGTAGAAGTTATTCGACAAAAGAAACAAGTAGAAAAGAAGAAAGCGCAAAGAAAAGAGCAAAAAGAAGCGATCCGAAAAATCGAAAATTTAAAGAAAAACGACCGCGTTCGGCTCCGCGACGGAAAAGCAATCGGAACAATCGACAAAATAGAGAAAGGAAAAGCGATCGTGAATTATGGAATGTTCACTACGTCGGTTTCGGTGGAAGAGTTGGAAAAAATTTGAAATAGATTTGACACTTCAACCAGCTCAGGATGATAGATTTGAAAAAAAATCCAAAAAAATATGCCCGATGAAAGAAATCCCACAAAATAAAAAAATTGTCCTGTTCGATGGTGTGTGCAATTTGTGCAACAAGGCGGTGACGTTCATTATTGAACACGACAAAAAAGATGTGTTTCGGTTTGCTTCCCTGCAAAGCGAAATTGGTGAAAAACTTACCCAAGAACGTGGCATCGACACTACAAAAGTGGATTCCATTGTGCTGATCGATCCCGGAAATGCGTATTTCGTGAAATCTTCCGCTGCTTTGGAAATTGCCAAGGAGCTTTCCGGATATTCTTGGATGCGGTTTTTTCTATACCTGCCGGAAAGTTTTCGGAATTTTATTTACGATATCATCGCCAAAAACCGGTATGGTTGGTTTGGAAAAAAAGACAATTGTATGATCCCCACGCCGGAATTGAAAGAAAAATTTTTGGATCAATAAGTTCGTTTATTTTTTATAATTATCATCCCATTCTTTTGCAATCGGCGTATCGCGCAATTTTCCAACCGATTTTCCCACTACCATGGAAACGGCAGCATCGCCGGTAATGTTGACCGTAGTTCGGCACATATCCAAAGGCCTGTCAACCGCAAAAATCAGTGCTAATCCGGCTTCAGGAATACCAGCTTGGGCCAACACGATAACCAACATCACCATTCCGGCACCAGGAACCGCCGCCGACCCAATGGAAGCCAAAGTTGCCGTGGCAATAATCCCCAATTGAACGGAAAACGACAAATCCATTCCAAATGCTTGGGCAATGAAAACCGCAGCAACGGCTTGGTACAAGCTGGTGCCGTCCATATTTATAGTAGCTCCGATCGGCAACACAAAACTGGTCACTTCTTTTTCCACGCCGAGGTGTTCTTCCACGCGTTCCATGGTCACCGGAAGTGTTGCCGCACTGGAACTGGTGGAAAAAGCGAGCAATTGTGCCGGCGAAATTCCGTTGATAAAAAACCGGGGGGTTCTTTTGGTGACTATCCAAACGAAAGCCATATAGAAACAAATCATCAAAAACAAACCGAGCAATACACAAAGTGCGTACATTCCCAATGCGGCGAACAAATCGGCACTGGGCGCTTCGACCACCAGGGCGGCCAATAACGCAAAAACCCCGTAAGGTGCGGCCAGCATAATCAAATCGATCATTTTAAGGATCACTTCGTTGAAACCATCAAAAAACTTTTTGACCGGTTTTCCCTTTTTTTCGGGAATCAAAATCAATCCGATCCCAAAGAAAATGGCAAAGAAGATAACTTGCAACATATTGGAATTGTTTGCCGAAGCGCCCACAATGTTTTCCGGCACCAAATCCACCAAAGCTTGCAATGGCCCGGATTCTTTTTGGCGTGCTGCATCTTGACGTGTCAATTCGGCATCGGCGCCATAGCTTTCCACCAACTCGGTTCGGGTGTCTTCGGAAATGGTTTTTCCGGGTTGCACTACATTGACCACCATCAGCCCAATACTCACCGCAATAATCGTTGTGGAAACATAGAGCAATATGGTTCGTAAACCCATTTGGGAAAGTTTGGAAATATCTTTCAGATCGGAAATTCCCTTTATGAGCGATGCCAAAATCAAAGGAACGGCGATAAGTTTTAACGCGTTGATAAAAATTGTTCCAAACGGTTTTATCCAATCTTCAATAAAACCGGATCCCCAAGAAAAATTACTTAAAATCAATGCAAAAATGACCCCTGCGGCCATTCCTATCAAAATTTGCCAATGTAGTGCTAATCTCTTCATATATATTTTTTTACTTATTATTTCTATTTTGAATTTGGTGAAGCAACCAAAAATCCGCAAGCGTCAAAGCCGTCATCGCTTCCACAATGGGAATTGCGCGCGGCACCACGCACGGATCGTGGCGGCCTTTTCCTGCTATTTCAACCTGTTTTCCTTTTCTATCAATTGTTTCTTGATTTTGCATGATCGTAGCGACCGGTTTGAACGCCACGTTGAAATAGATGTCCATTCCGTTGGAAATTCCGCCTTGAATTCCTCCGCTGAAATTGGTTTTTGTTTTTCCACTGGTTTCTAACAAATCGTTGTGTTCGCTTCCTTTCATTTTTGTGCCGGAAAATCCACTGCCATATTCAAAACCTTTTACCGCATTGATGGAGAGCATGGCTTTTCCCAATTGGGCGTGCAATTTATTAAAAATTGGTTCGCCCAAACCAATCGGCATATTTTGAACCACACATTGCACAATTCCGCCCACGGTATCGCCTTCTTTTCGAATTTGTTTGATGTATTTTTCCATTTCCAATGCCATTTCTGCATCGGGGCAACGCACCGGGTTTTGCTCGATTTCTGAAAAATCCAATCCCGAGGTTTCGGGATAATCTTTTTTTAAAGAAATTCCTCCAATTGAACGGGTGAACGCCGTGATTTTTATTTCAGGAAGCAATTGTTTCGCAATGGCCCCGGCCACGACCCACGAAGCGGTTTCGCGGGCGCTTGCCCTTCCGCCTCCGCGATAATCGCGCGTTCCGTATTTTTTCTGATACGTGAAATCCGCATGGCTTGGTCGAAAATTTTCCTTTAAATGCGAATAATCCTTTGATTTTTGATCGCTGTTTTCAATTTGAAAACCAATGGGTGCGCCCGTGGTTTTTCCTTCAAAAATACCGGACAAAAATTTCACTTCGTCCGCTTCTTTTCGTTGGGTAGTAATTGCGGATTGTCCCGGTTTTCTGCGGTTCAGTTCCAATTGAATTGCGTCCAAATCCAACTTCAATCCAGCCGGGCAGCCATCGATTATTCCTCCGATTGTCGGCCCGTGTGATTCACCAAAAGTGGTCAGTTTGAAAAATGTGCCAAATGTGTTCAAGGTTTCTGGGAATGTTCTTTAAAATTAATAGAACCCAAAGGTACTTGTTTTTTCACAATCAATTTGTGGATTGGTTTTTGTTTAAAATTTTCCAAAGAAATTTGTTCAATTCCCTTAAAACACTACTTTTGGAAGCGAACTCAAAATCATACTTTATGAAAATGAACAAAATTGCCCCGATTTTTTTAATAACGGCCTTGTTGGTCGGATGTTCCTCCGATGACACCAACGATTCGTTACCGGTTGAAGAACACAATTATTTTCCGCTGACCACCGGAAATTCGTGGAGCTACAACAACAATAGACAAGCCGAAGGACAACCTGCAACCACAGGTTCGGAAACCATGACAGTTGCCGACTCGACCGAAACAAACGGAACGGTTTATTATGATTTGAACTCTGATAATTCTTCCAATATTGGTTTCGCAACTTCAACTTTTTCCAAAGGCGAACTCAGCAAAGTGAACGGCAAATTGGTATATAGTGGCGAACTCGAACTGGTTTTTATTGGAACCGGGGCGGAACCGCTCACAATTCCGATCAACAATGCAGTGGTGTTCAATGGTTCGGCAGCGGCCGGAACAGAATTGTACAATTTTTCCGATTCCATGGAACAGGAAATAACCGTACAAGGGCAAACGATTCCGATCACGATCAACTATACGCTCAGCACCCATAACGTGGAAGTTTTGGAAACCTATACGGTTGGCGGGGTTGAATTTGAAGATGTGTTGGCCGCCGATATGTTGCTGACAGCTTCCGCCGAAGCTTCACTCGGACCGGTCTCTGCTACTTTTATGGACGAACAGGAAATTGCGAGTGCCGTGAATTATTATGCAGAAGGTGTGGGCATGATTTACAGCGATGTTTCTTTCGATGCGGAGTTTGAAGACTTGACCCAATTTGGTTTTCCTGAAATTCCGCCGATACATATTGTTTCTTCGCAAGAAATTACAACATGGACAGTTGTGGAGGAATGAACTACCTCGATGCAAGTATATGAGGTATCAAATTCCAAAAAAAAACAAATCCCAAACCCGCCTGCTGGACGGGCAGATCCCAAAAAATGGAAATAAGATGCAAGCATCGGGGAATTAAACACTAAAAGATTAAAGTATTGCTTTAACCAAAATAGAAACGGGGTGCAGCGCTTGGCGTTGTGCCCCGTCTTTTATTTGATGGCGACAACTCGTGCCGTTCGCGGCAATAATTGTTGCTTCCGAAGCCTTTCGAATCGTTGGAAAAAGTGTTTGTTCGCCAATGTTCATGCTCACTTCGTAATGTTCTTTTTCGTAGCCGAAACTTCCCGCCATCCCACAACAACCGGAAGGAATAATGGTCACTTTATAATTCTTGGGAAGGTTCAACAAATCGAATGTAGCTTTGATTTCCGATAAGGCTTTTTGATGGCAATGCCCGTGCAATTTAACGGTTTTTGCTTCGGAAGTAAATTGCGAAGGGATAATATTTCCTTTCTTTATTTCCATTTGAAGGAACTCGTCGATCAACAACACATTTTCCGTCAATTTTTGGGTGGTTGTTTTGTCGGAAGCCAATCGTAAATATTCATCGCGAAAGCCTAAAATTGCGGAAGGCTCGATCCCGATCAAAGGAGTTTTTTCAGAAATTAAATCTTTGAAAATTTCAATGTTTTTATTCGCCAGTTTTTTGGCTTCGTCTAAAAACCCTTTGGAGATATAGGCTCTTCCACTTTCGGGATGTTCGACGATTTTCACTTCATAATTTAGTTTCACCAATAAATTGATCGTGTCCAAACCGATTTCCACATCCAAATAATTCGTGAATTCGTCCACAAACAAATACACGGTTTTGATCGAGTTTTCGGGAAGCAAATTGATTTCTCCCGAAGCAATGATTTTCCGCAAACTTTTTTTGGAAAGTTTTGGCAAGCTTCGCTTTGGGGCTATTCCCATTGTTTTTTTAAGGACGCTCGAAACCACAGCGTTGGTGCAAATAAAATTGTAGATTCCAGAGGCAACCGACGCCAAACCGTTCAGCCGGTTGTTGTGCGCAAACAATTTTGTGCGCAACGAGCTCCCGTTGGCTTTTTGATAGTTATATTCAAATTCGGCTTTCAAAGCCGCGGCATCGACATTCGACGGACATTCGCTGCGACAACCTTTGCAACTGATGCAAAAATCGAACACTTCTTTTAATTCTTCGTGATCAAATTTATTGCGTTTTTCGCTATTGGTCAAAAATTCGCGCAGCGCGTTCGCCCGGGCGCGAGTGGTGTCTTTCTCGTTTCGGGTGGCGCGATAGCTCGGGCACATCGTTCCGCCGGAAGCTGCACTTTTTCGGCAATCACCGCTGCCGTTGCATTGTTCCGTAGCTCGCAAAATCCCCATCGAATCCGAAAAATCCATCAGGGTTTTTATTTTAGGTTCTTTGCGGTCGGGTTTGTATCGCAAGAATGTTTCCATCGGTGGTGCATCGATGATTTTTCCCGGGTTGAAAATTCCTTTCGGGTCAAAAACCTGTTTGATGCGCTTTAAAATTTCGTAATTTTTAGGGCCGATCATATATTCAATAAATTCAGCGCGCACCCTTCCATCACCATGTTCGCCGCTCATGGAGCCTCGATATTTTTTTACCAAACCCGCCACTTCTTGCGTGATGGTTTTGAAAAGTTGCACATCTTCCGAAGCCTTTAAATTCAAAATCGGGCGCAAATGCAACTCCCCCGCCCCGGCATGCGCGTAGTAAACGGCATTTTGCCGATGGGTTTTCATGATTTCCGTGAATTCCGAAATATAATCCGCCAAGTCTGGCAAAGCGACCGCCGTGTCTTCAATACAAGCCACCGTTTTTTTGTCGCCCACAATGTTTCCCAACAAGCCCAAACCTGCTTTTCGAAGTTCCAGGGCGAGGTTTGCTTCTTCATTTCTCAAAATGGAATTTGCATAACTTTCCGTTTCGATTTCCAAGGTTTTCAGCAAATTATCGAGCTGAATATTTAAATCTTCTTCCGAATGATCGTTCAGTTCCAACAACAAAACCGCCATTGGATCGCCTTGCAGAAAAAATCGGTTTTTTTGGTATTTTAAATTGCTTTTGGTGCGGTCCAAAATGGTTTTATCCATCATTTCGCAGGTGAACAACGAGTGGTTCATAACCGGTTCCACGGTGTTCAAACAAGCTTCGATGCTGGAAAAATGCGCTGCGACCATCACGCTTTTTTTGGGTGGGAGTTTGTCCAGTTTTAATTTTATTTGGGTCGCGAACGCCAAGGTTCCTTCACTTCCACAAAGTAAATCGCACATGTTGAATTTTTTGTCATTGTCCGAAAAAATTTCGGAAGTCAGCAATACATCAATTGCATAACCGGTATTTCGCCGATGAATTTCCGGTTTTGGAAATTCTTTTTGAATTTCAAGTTGCGTTGCTTCGTTGGAAAGTTCCTCAAAAATTGTTCGGTATATTTTTCCTTCCAACGAGTCGAGTTTCATTTTTTCTTGAAATTCTTGGGAAGAAATTTCTGAAAAAACAACCTCGTTACCATCGGAAAGCAGCGTGTGCATTTCCAACACCTTGTCGCGCGTGACACCATATTTAATGGAAGTCGTCCCGCTGGAATTGTTTCCGACCATTCCGCCGATCATCGCGCGGTTCGAAGTGGACGTGTTCGGTCCGAAAAACCAACCAGAATTCGAAATTTCACGGTTCATGTCGTCGCGGATCACTCCGGGTTGCACGGTGATCGTTCCATTTTCTGGGTCGAAATCGAAGATTTTGGTCATATATTTTGAAATGTCGACCACAATTCCACTGCCCACACATTGCCCCGCCAATGAAGTTCCCGCCGCACGTGGAATCAAAGAAACTTGGTGTTCGTTGCAGAAATGCACGATTTTTTTTAAGTCGGAATTGTTTTTTGGATAAGCGACCGCCAACGGCAATTCCCTGTAAACAGATGCGTCGGTGGCGTAAATTGCTGTGGACAAGCTATCTGAAAGCAGTTCACCTTGAAGTTCGTTTTGCAAAAGCTCTAAAGAAGATCGCACCTGATTTTTTTTTAAAAATACACAAATCCATTTGTTTGGGAAATTTTCATTGAAAGCAAATGAGAAAAAAATTGCTGTGTAAATTTCCAATGGATTTTTTTGGTTTTAGTACCTTTGCCGCTTTCTTATTATTTTTAGGTTTAAAACACTTAATTTCAAGTAGTCGTAACAATAATTTAAGCAAAGAATATTTTTTTAAAATGGCAATTGACAATTCAGAAGAACGCATTCCTATTTCGGTATCGCTTGATCCAAGCTTGAAATCCGAAACCCAAGTTCCCCAAGCTGCTTCGAACAAAAATCGTATTTTGTTCATTACGAGCTTGGCGGTAGGAATTGCGATTTGCATAAGTTTTATCGCCAAGTTTTTGATCAACCTCATTCATTTGATCACCAATATTTTCTTTTTTGGTGATTTTTCTTTTGCGGAAACCAGTCCCGCGGACAATGCGCTCGGATTATTGGTTATCCTAATCCCGGTAATCGGTGGCCTTGTGGTTGGGTTGTTGGTGCTTTATGGCTCAAAAGACATTCGTGGCCATGGGATTCCGGAAGCCATGGAAAAAATATTGACCAACAAAAGCCGGATCAGCCCGGCAATTACCTATCTGAAACCTTTGGGATCCGCAATTGCAATCGGAACAGGTGGACCTTTTGGTGCGGAAGGGCCAATTATTGCAACCGGTGGCGCATTGGGATCCACCGTTGGCCAAGTGATGAAAATATCCACAAACGAGCGAAAAATTTTGTTGGCCGCAGGAGCCGCAGCAGGTATGGCGGCTATTTTTGGCACCCCGATCGCCGCGATATTTTTGGCGATCGAGCTTTTGTTGTTCGAGTTTTCACCACGATCGATTATTCCCGTGGCAATGGCGTGCATCACCGGGGCCGCCGGACATCATCTTTTTTTTGAGGCGGGGCCGTTTTTTGAAATGGATTTTATTGCCATTCCCAGTCATGGCGCATTGGCACTTTACAGTATTTTGGGCATTGTGATCGGGGTTTTGTCCGTTGGAATTTCAAAATCGATTTATTGGGTGGAGGACATGTTCGAAAAGCTTCCCATTCATTATATGTGGTGGCCTGCTATTGGAGGGCTTGCAGTGGGTGTGATTGGATATTTTGCCCCAAGGACACTCGGGGTCGGCTATGACAACATCAGCGATTTGCTGTTGGGAAATTTTCCCTTGACCGTTATTTTTGCTTTGTGTTTGTTGAAATTCCTTTCATGGGCAATTGCGCTCGGTAGCGGAACCGCCGGCGGAACCTTGGCCCCATTGTTGATTATCGGGGGCGCAACCGGAAGTTTGATCGGTTCTTTTTTTATGTACCTTTTCCCGGAATTGGATATTTCATTGCCCTTGGCGGCATTGCTGGGAATGTCGGCCATGTTTTCGGGAGCTTCGCGCGCGGTGCTGACATCGATTGTTTTTGCAGTGGAAACCACCGGCGAAGCAAATGCACTTTTGCCTCTTTTGGCCGCTTGTCTGGCCTCCTACTTGGTTTCGTTCGTATTGATGAAAAACACGATCATGACCGAAAAAATCGAGCGTCGTGGTGTGAAAGTCCCGGATTCCTATGAATCGGATTCACTGGGGAAAGTACAAGTTGCGCAAGTGATCAAAACCAACAGTTTCGTATTAAGTGAAGACAGCACCATTGCCGAAGCCAAAGAATGGTTGCACGAGCATGAAGAATACAAAAGCAATTATTTCATCATTTCGAGCGAAAAAGGCGAATATAAAGGAATTTTGAGCTCTTCGAGTTTGTTCAGCGGCCACCACGCCGATGAAAACCCTATCAAAGCCTTGGTGAAACGCAAAAATATTTCCATTTCAAAACACGACAACCTACGCACCGCCGTGAAGCGAATGGCCATGGAGAACATCGACGTGCTGCCGGTGATCGAAATCGAAAATGGGGAAGAACATATTATCGGGGTTGTTGGTTACCAAGATATTATCGAGACCTACAAAGAAGAAATGGAAGAAAACATGCAACAAGACCCGAATATTTCGCTAAAACGAAAAACCCTGAAAATTTTGTTGCGTGGCAAAAAACTGATCACCCAGAAGAAAAATCATTGACCGCTTTGTTTTTCTAATACAACTTGAAATATTTTACCGGGAACCCCTTCGTTGGAAATAAAAATTTCACCGTTGGAACCAAAAGTCAAGCCTTCGGGTTGGGAAAAAATTCGATCGTTCAGGGTGTAAATTTGTGTTGGTTTTCCGTTTTTAAATTCGATAAGTTTAGGGTTTCCTGCGGCCAACACATACATTTTGTTGGAAACAGGGTCAATACCAATTTCCGATGGACGGAATTTTTTTTGCTTTTCCTCGATTTCCGAATTTTCATTGAGTTTGTAAACCGGTGAAGTGTTCAGTTTTTTGGTGGCCAGATCAAATTCAAAAACCCCTTTGTAAGCATTGTTTTCATGATCGCTTTCTTTCATCACCAGCAACAAGCGATTTTGGCTTTTATCATAGCACAAACCTTCCAGGTTCACATCTTCGTTTATTTCTGTATCGTACTCATTGACTTTGGGCTCGGTGGAATTCGTCTGAAAATCCACTATTTCAAAAAGCGTTCCGTCGCTCCGCAACACATAGATGTTATTGCCAACAATTGTAAGCCCTTCATAATCGCCATTTTTTCCAAAAGGGATCTCCTTTTCAATTTTTGAAGAAGAAGTGTTGAATATAAAAATCGTCCCCTTTTCATCTTGCACACAGGCAATCCGGTTTTCTTCCACAAAGGCAATTCCGGAAATTTCCATCAAATTGTTCGGGAGTTCCCAAGTTTTCACCACTTCGACATCGTCGGGGCGCGAAAGTTCGCGCTTTTCCTTGACCTCGAACATCCAATATACACCGCCGATAACAAGGCCGATAAAAACAATAATTAAAATTAAAGGACTTTTCATAAAAAAAGGGTTGGGTTTCATTTGTTTGTTTTTATTGTTTTAAAAGATCCTGATAATTATCGGGAGAACATCCATAATAACAGTCATGTTTGTCAATCACAATTTTTGTGAACGTTATTATCAACTAAAATTTAGGTTCGATCATATACTTTTGACAAGACTTCCATTTTCGCTAAAAAACATTTGTTTTTCTTCCGGGCTTTCCAATTCAATTTGGTAATATACACTTTTCCCCTTGGTGATTTTTTGAATGTCGTCGATGGTTTCGTTTTTAAAATTGCGTTTCAGTTGCAATTTTATTTCTTCGGGCAGCTCGGAGATTTTAATTTCCTGTTTTTTCATCACTATTTTTCCGTTGGGTGCGAACAAAATTTCTTGTTCGGAAAAATCCATTTTAAAATCCACTTCGAAGGTTTTGTTTTCCATTTCCCATTCCACATTGGTGGCCTT
>DASSWG010000067.1:0-4319 GCA_035705295.1 Flavobacteriaceae bacterium | reverse complement strand
TTAGGTTTTCTTCGGAAAGATCGATCAATTTAACTTTGAACCCGTGTTGCGCAAAAGTGTGCGCAATTCCGTTGCCCATGGTGCCGGCGCCGATTACTGCTATGTTTTTCATATTAATTTCCCGCGAAGGCGGGAATCTTTTTTAGGTTAGACGTGAGATATTAGACTTGAGATTTTAGAATTTTTTTGATTCTGATCAAACCCCATTTTGAACTACGCAAAACTATGGAAAAAAAAGTAGAAATGGGTTTTGACCGTTTAATCTGAAAAATAAAAAGTAAATTTGGGAGCGAATACACTTTCTTTCAAAATTAATGAACGTATTCAAAAAATTTGGGGGATAAATAAAAGATTAATCAGTTACCATGAAAAAAATAGTGTTTTTATTAATTGTAATTTCTGTAACGAATTGCAACAGTCAGGACAACAAAAAAATTGTAAATACTTCAATTGATAAAGAACAGCAAGAAAAAATCATCGAAAAATATGTATATAATTGTGCTGATACATACTCCATGTTCAGTTTGGAATATCAGGCTTGTTTGGATGCCGGGCTCAAAAAAGACAGCACCATTGCCTATTTGTGGCAGCAAAAAGCTATGCCATATTTCAAGGCGCGGAAATATGAAGTGGGAATGGAATTTATTGACAAAGCGGTGAAATATGATCCGAAAGCCTATTTGGACTACCGGGCGTTCATTAAATGTATTTTTGCCAAAACCTATCGATCGGCCATCAAAGATTTTGAAATTTGCTTAAAAAATTATGGTAATCGATATGTAATGGACCATACGTACAAATTTCATATTGCTTTGTCCTATTTGCAACTCAACGAATTTGAAAAAGCGGAAAAAATTTTCGCAGAAGACATTGAAAATCAAGCTGAAAATAATTGGGCGCACCATTTGGATTTGTTCTACTACGGAATTTCAAAATACGAACAGCAAAAATGGGAAGGAGCGATCACGGAATTTGACAAGGCTTTGGAAATTTATCCCAAATTTTCCGATGTACAATATTACAAATCCATCGCACTAAGTCGTTTGGGGAAGTTCGAAAAAGCGAAAAATTTGTATGAAAAAGCCAGGGAAAACGCCAAAGCCGGATATACCATCAACGAGGATAATGCCATCTATGAAACCTATCCGTGCCAAATTACATGGCAATGGCATTTTTAAAATAAAATGAACACCGATTTCCGATTCTTAAAAATTTGCAATCACCCTCATCGCCACGCGAAGCGCTGCGGTTCCTTGTTCCAAAGTGACAATGGGCTCGGTATTGTTTTCGATGGCGTCGGCAAAAGTTTCCAACTCGTCCAAAATGGCGTTGTTTTCATTGATGTCCGGGTTGTCGAAATAAATCTGTTTTTTCACGCCTTCCGCATTTTGCAAAATCATGTCGAAATCGCCCGGGTTTTCAGGGGCATCTTTCATTTTTACCACTTCGCATTTCTTCTCCAGAAAATCCACCGAAATATAGGCGTCGCGTTGAAAAAAGCGGGATTTGCGCATGTTTTTCAACGAAATGCGGCTTGCGGTGAGGTTGGCGACACAACCGTTTTCGAACTCAATGCGCGCGTTGGCAATGTCGGGGGTGTCGCTGATTACGGAAACTCCGCTGGCATGGATATTTTTTACTTCTGATTTCACCACGCTCAAAATCGCGTCGATGTCGTGGATCATCAAATCCAAAACCACGGGAACATCGGTTCCGCGCGGATTGAACTCCGCCAATCGGTGGGTTTCGATGAACATTGGGTTGTC
This sequence comes from Flavobacteriaceae bacterium, assembly GCA_035705295.1. Lineage (GTDB taxonomy): Bacteria > Bacteroidota > Bacteroidia > Flavobacteriales > Flavobacteriaceae > DASSWG01. Next base: position 2,553 of record DASSWG010000067.1, on the reverse strand, counting down.
AATTTTGTGCGCCACCGCTTGAAATGCGGGGTTGAAACGTTCCACATGGCCAACCTGGCCTTTTACGTTGTGTTTTTTTGCCAAGGTGGTTATTTCTTCGGCTTCTTCGACTGTTGCCGCGATCGGTTTTTCGATAAAAACATGCTTGCCCGCCGCGATGGTTTTTACTGCATTTTCAAAATGTGTGGTCGTGGGAGTTACAATATCGATTACATCGCAGGCTTCGATCAGTGTGGAAATCTGGTTGAAATACGAATAACCAAATTCTTTTTCAATGCTTTTCGCATGGGTTTCATCGGCATCGTAAAATCCGACCAGTTCGTATTTTCCCGATTCTTGCAAGAGCCGCAAATGGATTTTCCCCAAATGTCCCGCGCCCAATACGCCAATTTTCAGCATGTTGTTGAAGTTTTGACAAAAATAGGAAAACTGGGCAGAATTTCGTTAAGCGAACACAGAAAGAATTCGAATTTGAGCCATGGGAAGCGTTCTATTTTGCTTAATTTTACAGTTTGCAAAATCAACAAAAAGGCCATTGAAAGATACGTACAGACAACAGGGAAAACGCCAACAATTGGTGGAAACCGTTCGCGAAAAAGGAATTAAATCCGAAAAAGTATTGGACGCGTTGAACAATGTTCCTCGGCATTTGTTCATGGACAGCGGGTTCGAGGATCATGCCTATCAGGACAAAGCTTTTCCAATCGCCGCCGGACAAACCATTTCCCAGCCCTACACCGTGGCTTTTCAAACAGAATTGCTCGATTTGAAAAAAGGCGACAAAGTTTTGGAAATTGGCACGGGAAGTGGCTACCAAACTGCTGTTTTGTGCGAACTCGGCGCAAAAGTGTACGGCATCGAACGCCAACAGGAATTGTACAAAAAAACCAAAAAATTCCTGGATCAAATCGGGTACCGACCCAAATTTTTGGCTTTTGGCGATGGCTATAAAGGTTTACCGGAATATGCACCTTTTGATAAAATCATTGTCACCGCGGGCGCGCCGAAAGTGCCGAAAGCTTTGATGGAGCAATTAAAAATAGGAGGGAGGCTGGTGATTCCGGTGGGGAAAATTTCACAAACCATGACTTTGCTGATCCGAAAATCGGAAAAAGAATTCGAGAAAAAAGAATTTGGGGAATTTCGGTTTGTACCTTTGTTGGGGGATAAAAATTAGGTTTCAAGTTTCTGGTTTTTTACGTCCTAAGTCCTAAGTCCTACGTCCTACGTCTAAAAGTCCTATGTCATTTTGGAAGCCTTAAATTTCAACCCGTTCACCACCGCCCGAATTTCATCATAGGAAAAATCATCGCCCAAAACTTCTTTAATAGGTGCCAACCGATCGTTTTCTTGTTTTTTGACGACAGCTTCGATTTGTGAAATTTTTTCGAGAGCAACCAAATCCTCCACATTTATTTCCCCACTAATCACAAATGGCAGCAAATGCGTGGAAATGGTGGATTTTGCTAAACCGCGAATTTCCGCGATTTCTTCCACACTTTTTCCTTCTTGAAATAAGCGGAAACTTTCTTTTTTCGAACCCGATGTTTTTTGTTTGCGTTTCTTTCGTTTCGGACGGGTCGATTTTTCGTCCATTTTGGATTCCAGTTGATTTTCTTTGCAGTGGGCAACGACAATTTCCAAAAAAGCATCCCCGTATTTTTCGGTTTTCACCTCACCAAAACCTGAAATTTTTTGCAAATCTTCTTTGTTTTGCGGGAAATAGGCCGCCAGTTCGTTCAAGGTGGCGTCGGAAAAAATCACGAAAGCCGGTACGTTTTCGTCATCCGCTATTTCTTTTCGGGTTTCCCGCAGTTTTTGGAACAAGGCTTCGTCGCGTTCCAGTTCCAAACTATTTTCCGGTTTTCCCGAAACCGAAACGGCTGTTTTTTCCGCTTCGAACAAAAACACTTTTTCTTCTCCCCGCAAGACTTTCATACCGCGGTCGGTGAGTTGCAATACCGGAAATTCCCCCTCTTGTTGTAAATATTCTTGGTCGATGAGTTGCCGCGTATAATCTTTCCAATCTTCTTTTGAAAGGTCTTTTCCCACACCGTAGGTTTTCAATTCTTTATGCCAATCGCGGATTTTCTCGGATTTCGAACCGCGCAAAAAATCGATCACATAATTCATTCCGAAACTTTCTTTCAAACGCACCACGGCGGACAATAATTTTTGTGCGGGAATGGTCGCGTCCCATTTTTCTTGAGTGGACAAACAAATGTCGCAGCTGCCGCAACTCGCATCGGCGGCTTCATCGAAATAGTTCAACAAATATTTCCGGCGACAGGTTCGCGTCGTGCAAAATCGCGTCATTTGATCGAGCTTGTTTTCCAAAACTTTGGTCTGTTCCGGATTGTCCTCGAGCGTGGTGAAATATTTTAGTTTTTGCACATCGCCCCAGCCGAAAAACAAAATGGCGTCGCTTTTCAACCCGTCCCTTCCGGCGCGCCCGGTTTCTTGGTAATAGCCTTCGATATTTTTGGGCAAACACGCGTGGATCACAAACCGCACATTCGATTTGTCGATGCCCATCCCGAAAGCGATGGTGGC
>DASSWG010000066.1:0-22250 GCA_035705295.1 Flavobacteriaceae bacterium | reverse complement strand
AAAATTATGAGCAATTCCAATTTTTACAAAGGAAGTTTGAGCACGATCATCTTGAAACTATTGTCGGAAAACGACAAAATGTACGGATATGAAATCACGCAGAAAACCAAGGAACTCACCAACGGAAAACTAAAAATCACCGAAGGTGCGCTCTATCCGGCTTTGCACAAATTGGAAGCGGAAGGGTTGTTGGAAGCCGAAATGCAAAAAGTGGACAACCGCTTGCGGAAATATTACAAACTCACTGAAAAAGGAACCAAAGAAACCGCGCAAAAAATTTCGGAACTGGAAATTTTCGTCAAAACCCTGCAAGCGATCATGAACCCCAAACCAAATTTTAGTTGAAATGGAAAAATTGACCAAAGAAAATATACAATTCATCGAGAATTATTTGAAAAATTCGGACGTGGAATATTTGGACGTTCGGGTGGAAATGACCGATCACATTGCCAGCGAAATTGAAGCTAAAATGGAAGAAGGCGATGCGCGCGGGTTTTATGAAATTTTCAAAAGTTATATGCTCGAACACAAAACCACTTTGTTGAAAAGCCTGAAAAAATTTCGAAAACAAGCGGACAAAAAAATGTTGCGCCTCGTTTTTCGAAATTCCTATCATCCGAAAACATTGGGTTTAGGCGCATTGATTATTACTTTGTTCTTTTTGATGAAAGATTTTGTGATGGAGCACAGCAGTGCTTTTTTACTTGGATTTTATGGATTGTTGTTGGGAATTTGTTTGTTGCCATTTTTGATCTTGAAAAAGAACAGGTTTTCGACCCTCCAACGGTTGTTGTTCTGGTTTGGCTTGGTGGGTTATTTGCTTTTGGTGCAATTCCAACAAAGTTTTCTTTTGAACGAGCCCATGGGTTTGATCGGTTTTGTTTTATTGATATGGACATATGTTGCGGTCATTAAAACCCTGTTCGATCAAGTGGTTTATTACCGAAAAAAGTTTTTGGCATGAGAAAAGTCACCAAACCCGAAATCGAAAAGCTCTACCAATTCACGCGCAAGCACTACGTGGAATATTTCGACCTGCAAAACGAACTGGTCGATCATTTGGCGAACGGAATGGAAGCGCGTTGGGAAGAAAACCCGCATGTGGAGTTTGAAGAAAATTTAAACTTGGAATTCAAAAAATTCGGCATATTCGGTTTTTCCGAGGTGGTGGAAAAACGAAAAGCGGCAATGCAAAAAAGGTACCTCAAATTGATTTGGAAAGAAATGCTTTGGGCCTTGCGCGACCCAAAAATGCTTTTTTTTACGGTGATTTTCACTGGAATTTGTACCTTTTTGATGCGTTTCGAAACCGGATTTATGATTTTGTACTGGGGAATTATTGCTATGACCGTTGCGGAAATGATCTATTTTTTTAGATCGAATTTTTTGTTCCGAAAAAGAATGAAAACCCAAAAAAAAACCTATTTGTTGGAAGAAATGATCGGAAATACCGGCGGAATACATCTCATTTTTCTCTTTCCTTTCTATTTTCTAAGCACTTTAGATGCTATTGAAATTTGGGAAAGTGGAATTCTTTCGTTTTTGTTCGCTTTGTTTGTTTCCATTATGGTTTTTATGGCGTATGTTGCTTTTTGCACACTCCCGAAAAAGAAAGAAGAAATCCTCGAAAAAGCTTATCCGCAGCGGAAAATGATGGGGTGAGTTCCGGGAAAATCCATTATTTTTTGAAAGCACCCACGGCCTTTTTCCCTAGTTTCCAGACAAACACTGCACATAGCCCAATCCCAAAGGCGACTAATATTTCTTTCAACAAAGAAGGCCAGCTGGGGAACAGGTGATGCAAATAATCGATGTTATGCACAAAAATACCTCCGGAAACCAGTAGCAATGCCACCGTTCCGACGAAGGATAAAATCTTGATGATTACCGGCAGGGAACGGACCAATATTTTTCCGATTTTTGTCAATATTCCTTTTTCCTTGGAAAAAGCAATGAGCCTATAACCGATGTCGTCAAATCGCACGATCAAGGCCACGAATCCATAGACCCCGACGGTTGCGATCACCGATATGACAACAACGGTAAGGATTTGCACGGTCAAGCTTTTGTCCAAAACCGTGCTCAAGGCAATGATAATGATCTCGATCGATAGGATAAAATCGGTGATAATGGCCGATTTGATTTTTACCTTTTCGGCCTCCATTCCTTCTTCCTCTTCTTTTTGTTCAAGAACGGGCTGCTCTTCCTGGCCACGGTGAAAAAGATATTCAATGATTTTTTCGACCCCTTCGAAAGCCAAATAAATTCCGCCAAGTATCAGCACATACTTGATGGCTTCGGGAAGTAAATAATTGAGGGCAAGCACAATTGGGACAATAATTGCTTTGTTGAGGAAAGACCCTTTGGTAATTGCCCAAAGCACGGGCAATTCGCGGGTCTTTAGAAAACCTGTGGCTTTTTCGGCGTTCACGGCCAGATCGTCCCCCAAAATTCCCGCCGTCTTTCGGGTGGCGAGTTTGCTTGCTACCGCCACATCGTCCATTAAAGCCCCTATATCGTCTAAAATTGTAAATATTCCCGATGCCATTTTTTGTTTTTTAACGAGCTTGTAAATGTAGGATTATTTTTCTGAAGTCCGTTTTTGGGGAGGGTTACTTTTGGGTCAAATGTGAAACAACGAATGTTTTCTTTGTAGCCCCAAAAAAAACAGGAAAGACGATATGGAAAACCAGTTTTTTGAAATGATGGGAATGCGAACGTATAAAATGTGTAGTTTTGAGGGTAACATTTTTAAAAACCCCAAGACCTATAAACCGGCTTCGGGTAATTTTTTTTGAATCCCTTTTGCAAAAAAAAAAACCTTAGTTGGCATAGTCAAAAAACAATACTTATGTTCAAACGATTTTTATCCCTGGAATGGAAACAATTTACGCGGTCGTCCTATTTTCAAAAAGGAATTGCCATCAAAATATTGCTCGTTCTCGGAGCTCTATATTTTGGCGGAATCGCTTTATTGATGGGGATCGGTGCTTTTTTTATGATTGAAGAAGCGCTTCCCGGAAGCGATCCGCTGACCGTGGTGAACAATTTTTTGATTTTTTGGGTTTTGGGCGATATGACCACCCGGTTTTTTCTGCAACAATTGCCGGTGATGAACATCAAACCTTTTATGGCGATGAACATCAAACGCAGCACCATTATTCATTTTTTGCTTGGAAAAACCGCCACTTCGTTTTTCAATTTTTTGCCCCTGTTTTTCTTTCTTCCTTTTAGCATTGTTTTGTTGGTGAAAGGTTACGAACCGCTGAACGTGGTTTGCTGGTTTTTTGCGATGTTGTTTTTCGTGTTTTCGTTCAATTACCTGAATTTTTTATTGAACAAAAACAACAAATTTTTCTACGGAATGATTGCATTGTTATTGGTGCTGGCCGCGTTGGAATATTTCGAAATTTTTAAAATTTCCGAACCTGCCGGTATTTTTTTCAACACCATCTATGAAAAACCAATTGCAGTGTTGATCCCTTTGTTGTTGCTAATTTTGTTGTATCGGAAAAATTACCAATTCATTAGAAAAGGATTTTATTTGGACGGTGCGGTTTCCAAAAAGACAAAAGCCGTGAAATCGGAAGAACTGAATTGGGTGAACCGTTTTGGCGACATTGCCCCGTTTTTGAAAAACGATATCAAACTCATCCGCAGAAATGCGCGCCCAAAACAAGTGATGCTGATGTCGTTTCTGTTCCTTTTCTACGGATTGATTTTTTACACCCAGGAAATGTACTTGAACATGCCGGGTTTCATTGCGTTTGCGTCGATTTTCGTCACCGGCGGATTTTTGCTCACTTTCGGCCAACTCGTGCCGTCGTGGGACAGTGAATATTATAAACTGCTGATGAGCCAAAACATTTCGTACCGGAAATATTTGGAATCCAAATGGTATTTGATGGTGTTCGCCGTGGCGGTTTCCTTCGTGTTGAGCACGCCCTATTTGTATTTCGGTTGGAAAATCTACGCCATGATCGCTGCGGGCGCGCTGTTCAACATTGGGTTGAATTCTTTCATCACCTTGTTTGGAGGGGCGTTGAACCGCCAACCGGTGGAACTGAACGTAAAAGCCAAAGCCTTTAGCAATACCCAAGGTTTCAACCCCACGCAACTCTTGATCGCCTTGCCGAAAATGCTCGGCCCGATTATCATTTTTTACATTCCCTACAAAATCTGGAATTTCGAAACCGGGTTGATTGTATTGGCGTTGAGCGGCGTTTTGGGAATCGTTTTCAAGAACTTTTTCCTGAACCAAATCGAAAACATTTACCAAAAAGGAAAATACAAAACCATTGCGGCTTTTGATGGGAAAAAGTAGATGTGAGATTTTAGTCCTAAGACTTGAGAAAAAAGAAAAAAGAAAAAAGAAAAGAGAACAGAGAACAGAGAAAAAAGAGGGAAAGAAATTAAGAGAAAGACTGGCAAAACAATTACGATTAACGATTTTTGATCTAAACCATCAACCAACCACTATCAACAAGCAACCAAATGATACAAGTAAACAACCTAAGCAAAAAATACAACAGCAACCCAGTTTTGCAGATCGAAAACCTCGAAATTCCCAAAGGCCAAAGTTTTGGATTGGTGGGCAACAACGGCGCCGGAAAAACTACGTTTTTCAGTTTGTTGCTGGATTTGATCCAACCCACGACCGGGCAAATTGAAAACAACGGCATCATCGTCAATGAAAGTGAAGCATGGAAACCGTTCACTTCTTCTTTTATCGACGAAAGTTTCTTGATCGGGTATTTGACTGCCGAGGAATACTTCTATTTTATTGGCGAACTTCGCGGGCAAAACAAAGCCGACGTGGATGCGTTGCTCGCGGAATTTGAAGATTTTTTCCACGGCGAAATTCTGAACCAGAAAAAATATTTGCGCGATCTCTCCAAAGGAAACCAGAAAAAAGCAGGGATCGTGGCCGCGCTGATCGGAAAACCCGAAGTCATTATTTTGGACGAACCTTTTGCCAATTTGGATCCCACCACGCAAATCCGGTTGAAGCAAATCGTTAAAAAACTCACCGCCGATGAAGAGACCACTGTCTTGATTTCCAGCCACGACCTCATCCATGTGACCGAAGTTTGTGAACGCATTGTGGTGTTGGAAAAAGGCCTACCGGTAAAAGACATCCAAACCAGCGAGGCAACTTTGAAGGAGTTGGAGGTTTATTTTGGAGGGTGAATAACAGGCAACATGAAATTTTACGGCACTAAATCAAAAAAAATATCGGGATTGGTTTTGTTCCTTGTTTTAGCAACTCTTTTATTGATAAAAGCTGCTTTTTAAAAAAAACAAACTTCCCTTTAAATTCTCAAAATCAGGTTTTTTCCCAAAAACCTTTCCCCATTTTCCAAAAAGAACTGTATTTTTACCGTCCGCGATACTAAAATCGACGGTAAATAGTTATTCTTGTACCCGGTTATGAACATGAATACTTCTATAAAAATTTTTTTTACTTTCTTGGCGTTGACCCTGGTAATAAGTTGTTCCACGCATAATAACGCGTGGCTCAACCGCAATTTCCACGCCATGGGAACCTATTACAACATTCTCTACAACGGCAACTTGGCGTTGGAGCAAGGAAAAATGGCACTGGTTCAAAATCAGCGCGACAATTATTGGAAAATTTTGCCGGTGGAACGAATGCAATTGGTCGAAAAAACAGATTCTCCAACGGACACCACAAAAAACAAAGATTTTGCCCGCGCCGAGGAAAAAGCCACCAAGGCCATTCAAAAACATTCCATTCGCATAGACGGGGTCGAGTACAACCCACAAACCGATGAAGCTTTTTTACTTTTGGGAAAAGCGCGCTATTATGATCAACGTTTCGTTCCCGCTTTGGCCGCGTTCAATTATATTCTGAGCACCGTTCCCGATAGTAGTACCACTGTACCAGCGCAGGTATGGAAAGCAAAAACCCAGTTGCGGATGGACTATCCCGAGTTGGCATTGCAAAACCTGCAAGAAATGTTGAAAAACTTTTCGGCCGATACTACCTTGGCATTTAACGATTTCATGGATCAACTGGACGAACAGGATCAATTGGAAGACGAACAACTTTCGGCAGTAGCTGCGACCATGGCGCAAGCTTACATCAATTTGGACAAAAAAGAAAATGCCATCACCGCCATTTCCCTTGCTGCTGAAAAAACCGAAAACAACGACGAGCGCGGCCGTTATTTGTACATCAAAGGCCAGCTCTACGACGCGTTGGAAATGACCGACAGCGCCAATGTCGCTTTTGACGAAATCATTGCACTAAAACGAAGAACCCCGCGCGTGTACCGCATGCATGCGTTTATGGAAAAAATCAAAAACACGGACATCACCGAAGAAAACCGGCTTGCCATGTTGGAATTGTTGACCGAACTGGCCGAAAACCGCGAAAACCGGCCCTATTTGGACAATATTTATTACCAATTCGCGGAATATTATTACGAAATCGACTCCATTGACACCGCAATTTCCTACTACAATAAATCGCTTCGCGAAAACAGTGAGGACATCTACTTGGTTTCGCGCGATTATTTGACCTTGGGCAACATCAATTTCGACCGAGCACAATACAAAGAAGCCGGTGCGTATTACGACAGTACCTTGGTCAACTTGGCCGAAAACACGCGTGAATACCGTAAGCTGAAAAAGAAACGCGACAATTTGGACGACGTGATTTTGTACGAGGGCATTGCCGAAAAGAACGACAGTATTTTGAATTTGACAGCAATGACCGAATCGGAGCGTTTGGCCTACTTCACCGAATACACCGAAAAAATGAAAGCCGAAGCTTTGGAAAAAGAACTCGCGGCTTTGGAAGCGGCCAAATCGGCGAAACAAACCGCTGGCGGAGGTTTTCAACAAGGAACTGGTTTTGGAAACTCCACCAATCAAAACACGGGAAAATTTTATTTCTACGACCCCACACAAGTTGCCTACGGAAAATTGACCTTCACACAAATTTGGGGAAACCGCGCATTGCAAGACAATTGGCGCACCGAAGAAGGCGGAGCGGGAAAAAGCGGCTCGGAAGAAAAAGAAGAAAAACTCACCGAGGAAGCGATTATCGCAAAAATAGAAAGCAACCCGAAATACGATCCGCAAACCTATATTGCAAAAATTCCTACGGATGCCAAAGTGATCGACAGTTTGAACGATGAGCGCAATTTTGCTTATTACCAGCTCGGAGTCATTTACAAAGAAAAATTTCAAGAGTACGGACTCGCGACGGAAAAATTGGAAGCCTTGCTGAAAAATCAACCCGAAGACCGGTTGGTGCTTCCGGCAAAATACAATTTGTACAAAATTTATTCCATCACTGGCGAAACCGCAAAAGCCAATAAATGGAAACAAAATATTTTGACCAATCACCCAAGTTCCCGTTATGCACAAATAATTAGGAACCCACAGGAATTCCAGGTCGGAGAAGACAGTCCCGAAGCAATTTATGCGGATGTTTATCGAAAATACCTTGCCGAAGAATACGAATTCGTGATCCAAAAAAGCGATGAATACATCACAAAATTCACCGGGGACGATATTGTACCGAAATTCGAACTTTTAAAAGCGATGGCCATCGGCCGTTTGCAAGGTTTCGAAGCCTACAAAAAAGCATTGAATTTTGTGGCGTTGAACTACCCGTTAAGCGACGAAGGCAAAAAAGCCCAGGAATTGTACGACACCGCAATTCCCGCAATGGCGAACAAAGAATTTGCGGAAAACACACCCGACGACAGCTATAATTTGGTGTATGTGTTTTCAATTTCGAGGATTGATTCCACGGCTTCAGCAATTGATTCCGCCATTTCAACAGTTGATTCCACGGCCACAGGAATTGATTCCACGGCTATAGCAATTGATTCCGTGAAAATTTTACAAAAAAAATTGGATACTGCGATTGTGGAATTGGGCTTTGCCGAACTTTCGACAAGTATTGACCGTTACGATTCCGAAAAAATATTTTTGGTCGTGCACGGTTTGGAAAGCAGTTTGGGGGCTGCAGGATTTGGAGAAAAATTGAAAACCCACGAAGATTACCAAATCGAAAAAGGGTTTTTCGAAATTTCCACCACTAATTATGAGATCATTTTGATCCATAAAAACCTGGAAGATTATTTGACATCGAAAATCAATTAACCAAAAACCCCCTATATTATGTTTTCAGAAACCAAAAAAAACAGGATCAACGAACACGACCGCACCAAAGAACAGAACAAAATCGCACAAGGCACCAAAATTGTTGGCGACATTGTGGCAAAAGGTTGTTTTCGAATTGAAGGAACCTTGGAAGGAACCTTGAAAACCCCCAACAAAATCGTGGTCGGAAAAACCGGTTTCATCGATGGAAAAATTGAATGTGAAAGTGCGGATTTCGAAGGGAAATTCTCCGGAGACCTAATTGTTTCCGAAACTTTGACGCTGCGTTCCACCGCCTTGATCGAAGGCGAGGTTTCCACCGGAAAATTGGCCATCGAACCTGGTGCGACCTTCAATGCATCCTGCATTATGAAAGGAAGCGGCCTAAAATCCATAAAAGATGGAAAACAACAGGAACGGGAAGAAAAAACCCAAAAAGAAAAGTCGGCTTAAAAACTGGGCCATTTTATCGGGAATCGCGTTCCAAATGGGTGCCACAATATATGTGTGCGCTTGGATCGGGAAAAAATTGGACGAACGCTACCCTTCCAACAAAAACTGGTTCACCATCGGCTTTGTGCTGTTCGGTGTCTTCGCCTCGATTTATATTGTATTGAAACAGGTGAAGAATTTGAACAAATGAGCAGTTGACAAACTTTTAAATGTTCAAAAAAATCCTTTTTTTCATCGCTTTGCTTTTTCTGGCAATCGCTATTTTATACGGAATCCACCGCTTGATTATAGAAGGGTTTTTTTCTCCCCACAAGTTCGATTTCCTTCATTTCAGCTATAAATTCAACCTCGGGGTCACCCTGCTTTTCACTTCCACCATTATTTTGATCAGTGAAAAACTAAAAGACCAGATCGGGTTTGTTTTTTTGGCCGAAACCGCCATCAAGATCGGGTTGTTTTTGTACCTCGCCAAAAGCCTTGGATTTGACCCCGGAAAATCCAACTTCTTTGATTTTTTTGTGCCGTATGTGGGTTGTTTGGTGGTGGAAATTTTTGTGCTGGTCCGGTTGTTGAAAACTTCAAACAGCAACAATAACAGCTAATTTGGGCGGTTTATTCGTCAAAAAAATTTATTGCTTTTTTCCGAGAGTTTATTTTACCAAATTATGTACATTTGCACCGAAATTCAAGGACCGAAATTTTACCCGGAATGCAAAAGGAAAACCTCGTTAAAATTTTACTGGCTTGTTTGTTCGTTTTTGGAACATTTTCCCTAAATGCAAGCGAACCCGAAGAAGGCCACGGCGGACAAGTGGACACCAAAGAAGAAATCAAAGCCTTCATCGACCATCACCTTGCCGATTCGCATTATTTCACCTTCTTTTCCGACGGGAAAACCGGTGAACATTACGGGTTTTCTTTGCCCATCATTCTTTGGGACGACGCTAAGGGCCTAGTTATGTTTTCCTCTTCAAAATTCCACCACGGCGAAGAGTTGGCCGAAATCAACGGACAACACTACAAACTCTACCACAGCCAAATCTATAAAACCGATGCCAAAGGCAATTTCTTGCACGGCGGAACTGAGCATCCTGTCAATCCGGAACTGATCGATTTTTCGATCACCAAAAACGTGTTGACAATGATTTTGGTTTCCTTGTTTTTGCTATTGGTTTTTAGCCAATTGGCACGTTCCTACAAAAAGAAACCCGTCCCCACCGGATTTGGACGTTTCTTGGAGCCGCTCGTAATTTACGTACGCGACGAAATCGCCAAACCGAACATCGGGCCGAACTACAAAAAGTACGTCGGGTTCATTATGACGGTATTCTTTTTCATTTTACTGTTGAACTTATTGGGAATAACCCCGATCGGCGTGAACGTCACCGGAAACATTGCCATCACGTTTTGTTTGGCGATGTTTACTTTTGTCATCGTTCAATTTAGCGGGAACAAACATTACTGGAAACACATTTTTTGGATGCCGGGCGTTCCGGTGATCATGAAAATCGTACTGATACCCATCGAAGTATTGGGAATGTTCACCAAACCCTTCGCTTTGATGATTCGATTGTTCGCCAACATGACCGCGGGCCACGTCGTCTTGATGAGCTTGTTGGGCTTGATTGTCGTGTTCAAGTCTATTTTTGCCGGGGTCGCATTTTTCGGTTTCACCTTGTTCATTGTATTGATAGAACTGTTGGTGGCCTTTTTGCAAGCGTATATATTCGCTTTGTTGAGCGCCTTGTACATTGGAATGGCGGTGGAAGAACATGCAGATCACCCAAATGATCACAGCGACGAAGCGCCGGTGATTTAGTGGTGAGAGGTGAGATAGGTGTGGTGAGTTTTTGATTAAAAGATAGTTGATACTAAAGATAGTTTTTTGTTTAATTTTTAATAATTAGTTTTATGGAAATTCCTGTAATGGTAGGTGCTGGTTTGATCGTGATCGGAGCTGGTATTGGATTGGGTTTGATCGGAAAAGGTGCAATGGAAGGTATTGCACGTCAACCCGAAGCAACCGGTAAAATCCAAACCGCGATGATTATTATCGCCGCACTTTTGGAAGGTATTGCATTTGCTGCGTTGTTCGCGGTATAATAGCTCTAAAAACAATTCCCCGCAACGGTTGGTTGCGGGAGTTGTTTAAAAAAAAATTTCTAGTTTAAATTAATTGAAAAAATCATTCTTTTTCCTTTGAAGAAACGGGAAAAGAAAAAATTAATCACACAGTTATGGATAAGTTATGGAATGACTTTTCGTTCGGCTTGTTTTTTTGGCAAGCACTTATTTTGATCGCCCTGTTGTTCTTGTTGCGGAAATTTGCGTGGAAACCCATTTTGGACTCCTTGAACAACCGCGAAGAAGGCATCAAAGACGCATTGAAATCGGCGGAAGAAGCCAAAATTCAAATGCAGAATTTGCAGGCCGACAACAAGGAATTGTTGAAAGAAGCTCGCGAAGAACGTGACGCAATGCTGAAAGAAGCCCGCGAGATCAAAGAAAAAATGATTTCCGAAGCCTCAGAAGAAGCGCAAGAAAAAGCCAATAAAATTGTTGCCAACGCACAAGTCATTATTGAAAAAGAAAAACAAGATGCGGTAGCCGATTTGAAAAATCAAGTGGCCAATCTTTCGGTGGAAATCGCCGAAAAAGTGATCCGAAAACAACTGATCGGAAAAGACGAGCAAATGAAACTCGTGGACGGAATGTTGGAAGGCGTAAAACTAAACTAATCGGAAAATGGGAAGCAGAGCGGCACAACGATATGCAAAAGCGGTTTTGTCATTGGCGCAAGATCAAAACAAAACCGAAGCGGTGAACGTGGAAATGATGCTGGTTTCCAACACACTTGCGGACAACGAAAATTTGTTGGGCGTTTTGAAAAGCCCGGCCGTGAACCCGGAAGCGAAACGAAAATCACTGCACGCCATTTTTAAGGAAACGGGAAAAATCACCCAAAGTTTGTTCGACATTTTGTTGGACAACAAACGCATCGACATTTTGGACGAAGTGGCGAAAAAATACATTTCGCTTTATAACGAAACGAACAACATTCGAACCGCTGTGGTTACCACGGCAGTTCCATTGACTTCTGAAATGGAGCAAAAAGTATTGGCAAAGGTCAAGGAATTGACCGGTGGCGACGCCAGTTTGAAAAATGAAATCGACGAAAACATTTTGGGCGGCTTCATTTTGCGCGTCGGCGATTTGCAGTACAACGCCAGCGTTGCCGGAAATTTGAACCGCTTGCAACGCGAATTTAAAAAAACGCACAACACTCAAAAATTTAAATCGAACGGTATTGCGAAAGGTGCTGTTCAATCCTAATAAAACAGGGCATTTTTTGATAATTAATAGTAACGACAGAAATAAAAATTAACAGGTTTTGGAATACTTGAGGATCGTTTCTCAAATTTCAAACCCGCCTGCCGGACGGGCAGGTCTCAAATCTCAATTCTAAAATGGCAGAAGTGAACCCTGCTGAAGTTTCAGCAATTTTAAAAGAACAACTTTCAGGATTTGAAGCAAAAGCTTCTTTGGACGAAGTCGGAACCGTGTTGCAGGTTGGTGATGGTATCGCCAGCGTGTATGGTTTGGCGAACGCGCAATACGGCGAATTGGTAGAATTTGAAGGCGGTTTGGAAGGAATCGTTTTGAACTTGGAGGAAGACAATGTTGGGGTGGTGCTTTTGGGACCATCCAAAGAAGTAGGTGAAGGCGATACCGTAAAACGTACCAAGCGCATCGCTTCCGTAAATGTTGGCGAAGGAATTGTGGGCCGTGTGGTCGATACCCTAGGGCAACCGATTGACGGAAAAGGCGCCATCGAAGGTGAAACTTTTGAAATGCCGTTGGAACGAAAAGCACCGGGTGTAATTTTCCGTGAGCCGGTAACCGAGCCGTTGCAAACCGGTATCAAATCCATCGACGCGATGGTTCCCGTGGGCCGAGGCCAACGAGAATTGGTGATCGGTGACCGTCAAACCGGGAAAACCACGGTTTGTATCGATACCATTTTGAACCAAAAAGAATTTTACGACGCGGGCGAACCCGTATATTGTATTTATGTGGCCATCGGCCAAAAAGCGTCCACCGTTGCGGGAATTGCCAAAACCTTGGAAGACAAAGGTGCTTTGGCATACACGACCATCGTTGCCGCAAACGCATCCGATCCTGCGCCAATGCAGGTTTATGCGCCGTTTACCGGGGCTGCGATCGGCGAATATTTCCGCGATAGCGGCCGTCCGGCATTGATCATTTACGATGATTTGTCCAAACAAGCGGTTGCCTATCGTGAGGTTTCCTTGTTGTTGCGCCGTCCACCGGGCCGTGAAGCTTATCCTGGTGATGTTTTCTATTTGCACTCCCGTTTGTTGGAACGTTCCGCAAAAGTGATCAACGACGATACCATCGCAAAAGACATGAACGATTTGCCCGACGTGTTGAAAGACAAAGTGAAAGGCGGCGGTTCTTTGACCGCTTTGCCGATCATCGAAACCCAAGCGGGCGACGTTTCCGCATACATTCCGACCAACGTGATTTCCATCACCGACGGACAGATTTTCTTGACCTCCGATTTGTTCAACTCCGGGGTTCGTCCGGCGATCAACGTGGGGATTTCCGTTTCGCGTGTTGGGGGTAACGCCCAGATCAAATCCATGAAAAAAGTAGCGGGGACTTTGAAACTGGATCAAGCACAATATCGCGAATTGGAAGCTTTTGCCAAGTTCGGTTCCGATTTGGATGCCGCCACAATGGGAACCATCGAAAAAGGAAAACGCAACGTGGAAATTTTGAAACAAGCGCAAAACGATCCGTATCCGGTGGAAAACCAGATCGCCATCGTTTTCGCGGGAAGCAAAAACTTGTTGAAAGATGTTCCGGTGGAAAAAGTAAAGGAATTCGAAAAAGATTATTTGGAATACCTGAACCTAAAACACCGCGACACTTTGGACACATTGAAATCAGGAAAATTGACCGATGAAACCATCGATGTGATGGTGAACGCAGCGAAAGAGATTTCAGCGAAGTATAATTAAGAGTTCAGAGTTATGAGTTATGAGTGGAAAAATTGGGAGCAATGTCCAAAATGAGCGAAAGTCCCATTCGGATCAAAAGTTTTCAATTTGCCTGCGAGATATACTTGTACACAAAAACCCTTAAAGAACGCAAAGAATATGAAATAGCCTCGCAGCTTCTGAAATCGGGCACCAGTATAGGTGCAAACGTTCGGGAAGCGCAAAGAGGTGTCAGTACGAAAGATTTTAAAAATAAATTTGGGATTGCTTTAAAAGAAGCGGAAGAAACCGATTATTGGTTGGATATAATCGAGGCCGTAATTGAACCGGTTCCAAATGATTTAAAGCAAAAATGTGACGAGTTGATGAGAATTTTGGTCGCGATAATCAAAAACTCATAACTCTGAACTCATAACTCAGAACTAAAAAAATGGCCAATTTAAAAGAACTACGCAACAGGATCGCATCGGTTTCTTCGACCATGCAGATTACCAGTGCCATGAAAATGGTTTCTGCGGCAAAGTTGAGCAAAGCGCAAGAAGCGATTACCGCAATGCGCCCATATTCTGATAAACTGACCGAATTGTTGCAAAGTTTGAGCGCGACCTTGGACAGTGATACCGGAAGTCAATATGCCGATCAACGCGAAGTTAAAAACGTGTTGGTGGTCGCTATTTCTTCCAACCGTGGGTTGGCGGGAGCGTTCAATTCGAACATTGTTAAAGGCGTAAAAAGGCTTGGCGCGGAGCAATTTCAAGGGAAAAATATCGAGGTGTTGGGCTTGGGGAAAAAGGCCAACGATATTTTGAAGAAAACCCATTCCATCCAATCCAACAACAACCAGATTTTCGACGAACTCGAGTATGAAAAAGTGTCCGAAATTGCCCAAGGAATAATGGATTTGTTCACCGAAGGAAAATACGACAAGGTGGTGTTGATGTACAACAAATTCAAAAATGCGGGCACACAAATCGTGACCACGGAACAATTTTTACCGATCGTTCCCGTGGAAACAGAAGAAAAACAGACCGCAACTTTGGACTATATTTTCGAGCCGGAAAAAAAGAAAATTGTGGAGGAGCTGATCCCGAAATCCTTGAAAATGCAATTGTTCAAAGCCCTGCGCGATTCCGTAGCCTCCGAGCACGGCGCCCGAATGACGGCGATGCACAAAGCCACCGACAACGCTACCGAATTGCGCGATTCCTTGAAACTTTCCTACAACAAAGCCCGACAGGCTGCGATTACCGGTGAAATTTTGGAAATTGTTGGTGGAGCGGAAGCGTTGAAGAATTAGCGACCGGAGGGAGCAAATTCATCAAGAGCGGAAGCGTTGAACAATTAGACGAAGCAACGCGGAGTCAAATTTTTCAAATGCGGAAGCCTTGAAAAACTAGGAAAAGCCAATTTCGTAAAAGCTGTATTGACCTGTCGGGTTCCAAATCCCGACAGGTCTTTTTTGTTCGAAACCCTTTCAGCGTTCCAAGTGCTGAAAGGGTTTTTATTGGGCGAATATGTTTTAGAACAAGGTTTTTTCAAAATCGTTATCTTTGTGGAAATCAATATGGGTTATGGATATTCAATTGGAGAAATATAAACTGCTGGAATGGTTGATCGGGCTTAAAGACGAGCGGATTATTACCAAAATAAAAACTATTCGCGAAACATCTGTTTCTTCGGAATGGACCAATGCTATTTCAGAAAAAGAAAAAACATTAATAATGAAGGGGTTGAAAGATATTGAGCAAGGCAATGTTCATACCCACGAAGAAGTGATGAGGGAAATCAATAAAGTGCACAAACTATAGCTTGTGGAAATTGTTTGGTCTCATCTCGCAAAAATAACCTACTCCGAAATACTTGAAAACTTAGATGTTTATTGGGCAAAAAGAGAAATGAAAAATTTTGTTCAGTTGACAGATGGCTTATTGCAAAAAATTAGGAAAAACCCAAAATTTTGCCCTTGTGTAAATGAAAATTTAGGGGTAAGGAAGGGAATAATTCATAAAAATGTATCTTTATTTTACCGTGCCAATTAGTAAACAAAACAGAATTCAACTCATTGTTTTCTTTAACAACCGGATGAACCCGGACACTTTGCAAAAGTTATTGGAAAAATAAAGGGATCGATCGAATGGATTTTTTATACTAAAATCGTTCGTTGAATTTGCTCCTTTTCCCTACTTTTAAACTCCAAAAACCAATCCAACTTTGGCTGCGTTCCAACGACTTTTCAAACACACTTTCATTTATGGCCTGGCCACGGTTTTGCCTCGGATGTTCAGCTTTTTGCTGGTGCCGCTTTATACCAGCCCGGAGGTAATGTCCGAAGCGGATTATGGAACGATCATTGTCATTTATGCCTATTTCATTTTGTTCAATGTGATTTTGGCCTACGGCATGGAAACCGCATTTTTTCGATTTTACCATAATTCGGAAAAGAAAAAGACAATTATGTCCACTTCCGGTTGGTCGCTGCTCGGATCTTCGGTGTTGATTTTGGGATTGGCTTTTTTAGTACGGGAGCACATTGCTGCGTGGACCGAAATTCCGGTGCGCTACATTTCCCTGGTTATCGGCATTTTGTTGCTCGATGCGCTGGTCATCATTCCTTTTGCCTATTTGCGCGCAAGGGAAAAAGCGACGCGTTATGCCGTTATTAAAATTTTGAACGTGCTGATAAATTTGGGCCTGAACCTGGTGTTTTTGTTATGGTTGGGAAATTGGGCGGGTGAAAATAATTTTTGGCAAAAACTATACATCCCCGATTTTGAGATCAGTTATGTGCTGATCGCCAACCTTGTTGCCAGTGGTGTGACGCTATTGTTGATGTTGCCGTTTTATTTTAAATTGAAATTCAGTTTCGATCCGGCCTTGTGGAAAAACATGATGCGCTATGCCATTCCAGTTTTGATCGCCGGGGTGGCCTTTTCCATCAACGAAGCTTTCGACAAGATTTTGTTGGACTTTTCCGGATCGGTTACCAAAGCAGAAATTGGGGCGTATGGCGCGTGTTACAAACTCGCGGTTTTTATGACGCTTTTTGCCACCGCGTTCCGGTTGGGGATCGAACCCTTTTTTTTCAGTCATGCTTCCTCGAAAAATGCGAGGGAAACCTACGCCACCATCACGAAATATTTCGTGGTATTTGGTTCGATCATCCTTGTAACGGTTATGGTTTTTCTCGATTTTTTAAAAGAATTGATCATCCGCGATGAAACCTATTGGGAAGCCATGAGCGTTGTTCCCCTAATTTTATTGGCAAACCTTTGTTTGGGCATTTACCACAACCTTTCGGTGTGGTACAAAATCACCGATCGCACCAAATTCGGCGCATACATTTCTGTGGCCGGGGCGGTGTTGACCATAACTTTGAACTTTGCGCTGATTCCCGTTTTGGGCTATTTCGGCTCGGCGATCGCCACCTTGGCGGCATATTTTAGTATGATGCTGCTTTCCTATTATTACGGGCAAAAACATTATCCAATTCCGTATGATGTGAAAAAAATCACCGGATATTTGACGCTTTCCATCGGATTTTCAGTACTTTCATTTTATGTTTTCCCCGGAAATTATTTTGTGGGAATTTCGCTCTTGCTGCTCTTTTCGGGAACCGTGTTTTTCGGTGAAAAAAACGAACTCAAACAATTGATAAAAAAATAAGCTTATGAATGGCAAAGAAATCGTCCAGTTGAAAGTAGCGCTCAAAAAGACCGAACCCTTGGTTTGGCGAAGGATTTTGGTGAAAAGCGATGTTACTTTTTTTGAACTCCACCACATTTTGCAACTGACAATGGGTTGGGAAAACCTGCATCTGTACGAATTCAATGTGGGCGAATATCATATCGGTTTGCCCGACGAAGAATTTGGCGATCTTGGCATATCGTCAAAAATGATCGATGCGCGCGAAATACGCTTGCATGAAATTGTTTCCTCGGGAACGAAAAAATTTTCCTACGAATATGATTTTGGCGATGGGTGGGCCCACGAAATCAGCATTGAAAAATCCCTGTCCGAAAACCCCGATTTCCTCTACCCCTATTGCGTTGCCGGTGAAATGAACTGCCCACCCGAAGGTTGTGGAGGCATTTCCGGTTACTACGAACTTTGGGAAATCATGAAAAACAAAACCCACCCGGAACACGAAAACATGGTGGAATGGCTTGGGGAAGAATACGACCCGTTTGAATTTGACCCCGAAGATGTCAACTTTGAAATGGAGGAAATCGAGCATTTCAAACAGCAAACCCATGAATTGGTGAAAATGGTTTCCGAAACGGTTTTTCCCTTTTCCTGGCCCATAAAGATCGTCAACAAATCCAAACATCCGTTGCCTTCGTACGAAAGCGAAGCTTCGGCCGGAATGGATTTGCGCGCCAATTTGGAAAAAGAAATCACCCTGAAACCTTTGGAACGGAGCATCGTAAAAACCGGGTTGTTCATCGAACTTCCCATAGGTTTTGAAGCCCAAGTACGTCCGCGAAGTGGTTTGGCCGCAAAACATGGAATTACCGTGTTGAATTCCCCTGGGACCATCGATGCGGATTACCGTGGCGAAATTGGTGTGATTTTGGTGAACCTTTCCAATGAAAATTTTACCATCAAAAATGGTGAACGCATCGCGCAACTGGTCATTACCCGCCACGAACGCGCGCAATGGGAAGAAGTGAAAAAACTCGGTGAAACCAAACGTGGCGAAGGCGGTTTTGGAAGTACGGGAAAATAGTGTTCAGTTGGCAGTGTTCAGTTGGCAGTGTTCAGTAAGCAGTGAAAATTCCAAATCTCAAATCTAATGTCTCAATACTAAAATCTCATATCTAAAAAATGAAAATAATCGTTCCCATGGCCGGCCGCGGCTCACGTTTACGCCCACATACCTTGACTGTTCCAAAACCCCTAATTCCCATTGCGGGAAAACCCATTGTCCACTGGTTGGTGGAAGACATCGCCAAAGTACTCGATGAACAAGTCGAGGAAATCGCTTTTGTGATCGGACAGGATTTTGGCGAAAAGGTGGAACAAGATTTGCGACACATCGCTGAAAGCCTCGGCGCAAAAGCAAGTATTTACTATCAAGATAAACCCTTGGGTACCGGCCACGCCATTATGTGCGCCAAAGATTCGTTGAGCGGTCCGGCGGTGATCGCCTATGCCGACACACTATTTCGGGCCGATTTTACGTTGGATACTTCGGTGGACGGCGTCATTTGGGTGAAAAAAGTGGAAAACCCGGAACAATATGGTGTTGTGAAAGTGAACGATCAACAAGAAATCACCGATTTGGTGGAAAAACCCCAAGAAGAAGTTTCGGATTTGGCAGTGATTGGCATTTATTATTTCAACGATGTGGCGATTTTGAAAAATCAGTTGCAAGAGGTGTTGGATGAAAATTTGATCCGCGGTGGTGAATACCAAATCAATGACGGAATTGAAAAAATGAAACAAAAAGGCCATATTTTCAAACCCGGAAAAGTCGATGAATGGATGGATTGTGGCAACAAAACTGTTACCTTGGAAACCAATGCGAAAATGTTGGGTTTTTTGCACGAAGAAAAGGAAAAGCTGGTTTCGGAAAGTGTGAAACTGGAAAATTCCGAAATTACCGAACCTTGTTTTATCGGCGAAAATGTGGAGTTGAAGAATGCCAAAATCGGCCCGAATGTTTCGATTGGGAACAATTGTAAAATTTCAAATTCCACCATCAAAAACAGTTTGATCCAAAATGAAACCGAAATAAAAAACACGAATTTGAACAACGCGATGATCGGCAACCACGTGAAATTCGATGGAAATTTCACAGAAATCAGTATTGGGGATTATTCGGTGTTGGAATAAAAAGTGGGCCGTCACAGTTCGCAGTGGGCAGTATCAACTTGAAACCTGAAACCTGAAACATAAAACCTTGAACCTAAAACTTTTGTACATTTTATCTTTTCTTTTGGGAATTCAATTTTTCCCCCGGGCAACTTTCGCCCAAGAAAAAGAAGTGCTCCAAAGCGAGGTGAACCAAGACAATTTGGGAAATGTCGAGGACGAATTTCAGCAATATTTTTTCGAGGCCTTGAAACAAAAAGCGATTGAAAACCCCGAAAAAGCAATCGATGCTTTGCAAAAATGTATCGCCTTGAAACCGGAAGAAGCCATTTTGTACATTGAGTTGGGGAAAAACCACAAAACCTTAAAAAATTATCCCTTGGCGGAAGAAAATTTTAAAATTGCTTTGCAAAAAAGGGCGGGCGAGAAAAACCGGTTTGTGCTTTCGGAATTGTTTGAAGTCTATTTCGAATCGCAAAACTATTCCGAAGCCATCCAAACCGCCCAAAAATTGACCCGTTTCGACAGTGGATATTACGAAGATTTGGCCAATTTGTACATGATGGTGAAAAAACCCGACCAGGCTTTGCTATCACTTGAAAAACTGGACAGTTTGCGTGGAAAAACCGATTACACCGAAAACCTTCGAAGAAAAATTTTTGAAGCAACCGGCGATACAAAAACACAAACCGCCTATTTGAAAAATCAAATTTCCCAAAACCCCGAAAATCAAGAAAACTACTTGCGCTTGATCAATTTGTACGGGGAAAACGGCAATTTTGATGAAGCTTTTTCCTGGGCGAAAAAATTGCAGGAAAAATATCCGGAATCGGAAAAAGCACATTTGGCTTTGTACCAATTGTATTTAAACAACCAACAATACGACAAAGCCATTGTTTCGATGAAAAAAGTACTTGCCGGAACCGAAATCGAAGAAACCGTGAAAGTGAAAGTGTTGAACGATTTTGTGGCGTTCACCAAAGAAAACCCCGAGTATAAAGACGACTTGGTCGGAATTTTGAACCTTGCCATGAAAGCTGGTGAAAACAGCGCTTCGAACAAAGAATTGGGCGATTTCTATTTGGAAAAAGACCAACAAAAAGCGCTTCAGCATTACACCAACGCCCTGGAAAACAATTTCAACGATGTACAAACCATTGAACGAACCTTGTCGCTGCAGTTGGAATTGGGCCAAGACAAAGCCGCGGTCGAACTGGCGGAAAAAGCCTTGACAATTTTCCCGTTGCGGCCCTCGTTATACCTTTTGTTGGGGAGCGCGCAAAACAATTTGGCAAGCTTTCCCAACGCCTTGGAAAGTTTGGAAATCGGATTGAGCTATTTGATCGACAACCCAAAAATGGAAGCCAAATTTTACCGCCAGTTGGTAATTGCCGAAAAAGGCTTGGGAAATACGGAAAAAGCGGCTTTATATCAAAACAAAGCGAACAAAACAAAAACCCCATCGGAATAAATGCATTGGAAAAATTGCTTATTTTTAATGTTGATTTCCGTGGGGATCGTTTCCTGCGGAAGCAAAAAAAACGCGCTTACGGGCGGCAAAGCTGTTAGCATGAAAAAAATCATAAAAGAACACGAAAATGCCGCGCCCGATTTCAATACACTTCGTGGAAAATTGCGCGCGGGCTATGCCACCAAAGATCAATCACAATCAATCACCATCAGTATTCGGATGGAAAAGGACAAAGCAATTTGGTTGAGCGCAAAATTGGCGGGCATCATTCCGTTGGCGAAAGCTCTGATCACGCCAAAAGAGGTGAAATATTACGAAAAAATAAACAAAACCTATTTTTCCGGTGATTTTCGCTTGTTGAGTGAATGGCTGGGCACCAAACTCGATTTCGAAAAAGTGCAAAACCTCTTGACGGGCCAAACCATTTACGAGCTGAACGATAACGAATACCGCTTGGAAGAAAACGACAACGGGTATCAATTTCAATCGGAAGAAGAAGCTTTTTTGACAAAGCTATTTTTGTTGAACCCCAAAACTTTTAAAACCGAAGCCCAGCAATTGGTACGCGAAAAGGAAAACCAAAGTGTTACCGTAACCTATCCGGAATATCAAGAGATAAGCGGTTTTCAATTTCCCAAAAAAATAAGTATCATTGCCAACCAAGCTGGCGAAAGCACCAAAATTGACATCGAATACCGCTCGTTGGAATTTGAAGTGCCGGTGGATTTTCCGTTCAGCATTCCCTCCGGCTACAAAGAAATCACCATCGAATGAAACTTCAAAAATCCCTTTTCTTACTCCTTTTTTTGACAATTTTTTGTGGTCAATCCAACGCTTATGGGCAAACTTCCACCCGTGAAGAATTGGAAAAAAGGCGCTTGGAATTGAAACAGGAGATCGTTAAAATAAATTCCCTGTTGCTCAACACCCAACAAAAGGAAAAATCGGTTTTGACGAAAGTTTCCGATTTGGACAAACGCATCAAAACCACGGAAAACCTGATTGCGGTCATCAACCGCGAAGCAAATTTGCTGACCCGAGAAATCAACGAAAATCAAAAAAACATTGAAAAACTTCGGAAAGAGCTGAAAAAATTAAAAGAAGATTATGCAAAAATGATCGTGCGTTCACAAAAAAGCGGCTCGCAACAAAACCGGCTGATGTTCCTTTTTTCTTCCGAAAGTTTTTTGCAGGCCTACAAGCGTTTGCAGTACATGAAACAATATGCAAACTATCGAAAAGAACAGGGCTTGCGTATCAAAGACCAAACAAAATTGCTGCAGGTGCTCAACAAAAATTTGATCGAACAAAAGAAGGACAAGGAAAACCTGTTGGCCGAAAAGCAA
>DASSWG010000065.1:0-4930 GCA_035705295.1 Flavobacteriaceae bacterium | reverse complement strand
GTGGTTCCGCTGGCTTTGCTGCTTATTTTTATCCTCATTTATTTCGCTCTGAAATCGTTGAAGCAAACTTTGCTGATTTACATTTCAATTCCCTTGGCGGCCATCGGCGGCGTGTTTGCTTTGTGGCTTCGCGGAATGCCGTTCAGCATTTCCGCAGGGGTTGGCTTTATTGTGCTTTTCGGGGTCGCGGTTTTGAACGGACTGGTCTTGATAAACGGTTTGAACGAGTTGAAAAAGAATAAAAACCTTTCGCTAAAAGAACGTATTGGTCAGGGAACACGCCGCAGGATACGTCCGATTATGCTCACGGCTTTGGTCGATATTTTTGGATTTTTGCCTATGGCCATTTCCACCTCAGCAGGAGCGGAAGTACAGCGGCCTTTGGCCACCGTGGTCATCGGTGGGTTGATAACCGCCACTTTTTTGACACTTTTTGTTTTGCCCGTACTTTATAAATGGGCGGAAGAACGTTCTTTTAAACTCAGGCTTAACAAGAAAAGTACTGCCATAGCAACGATTATAAGCATTGTGTTTCTTGTTCCCCAAAAATCAAACGGACAGGAAATAAACGACACAATTCCCCAAATTGGTTTGACAGAAGCAGTGCAAATTTCAAAAGATAATTTTTATCTGTTGAAAAACAAAGAATTGCAAATCGAGCAGGAAGAAGCCCTGAAAATATCGGCTTATGATTTTGGGGAAACCCAGGTTTTTACCGGCGGTGAGGAATTGGGCAACGGAAACCCCGGTGTTTATACCACCATCGGAATCCAGCAACAAGGCATCGATTTGTTTGGAATCATTCCCAAAAGCAAATTCCATAAAGCCAAAACGAAATTGGCGGAAGCAAAATATGTTTTGACTGAATTGGAATTAGCGGAAAATGTGAAATCGGCCTGGACAAATGCTTTTATTGCCAAACGAAGGTTTCGTCTTTTTACAAAACTCGATTCCATTTATCAAAAATTCCGGGAAGCGGTAACTTTGAAATATGAAGTCGAAGCCATTTCGCGCCTGGAATTGTTGGTGGCCCAAAACAAAACGGGCCAAATCGGGCTTCAGAAAGAACAGGCTTACGCTGATTATCTGAACGCTTTACGACGGTTCAACCTTTGGCTTGGCGGGGAAAACCGATACACCGTTCCCAATGAAGTCCCGCCCGGCATCATATCGGAAACAGCAGTGCTTTCGAACCTTGATTTTGAAAACCATCCCTTGATGCAGGTTTCCGAACAAAAAATCGAAGTTGCCGAGGCAAAGCAGAAAGCCGCAAAAGCCGAATTTCTGCCCAAGTTGAATTTGCAATACGGCTTTCAGGAAATAAACGATGTGTCGGGTTTTTACAAGTACCAAATCGGGATTTCTGTTCCCATTCTTTCCGGGGAAGCTTATGGAAATGCAAAAGCCGCGAAAATCGAGCAAGACATATTGGCACGGGAAAACGCCTACAACCAACAACGGCTAAAAACCGGTTTTCAACAAGCGCTTCAGAATTATCAAAAATGGAAATCGTCTTGGAAATATTATAAAACCACTGCGTTACCTTTGGTAGAAGAGCAACGCGAGGGTTCATTGCTGGCTTATCAAGAAGGCGCGATGGACTACACCGCCTTTATCCAAAACCTGAACAATGCCATAGATGTGGAAAACGAGGCTTTGAATGCCCTTGAAAACTATTTAAACGCGCTGTTCGACCTTCAATTTTATCTTAACAACAAATAAATTTTTCATTATGAAACGCATATATAAAACAATTGCAATCTTTTTTATTTTGACTATCGGGCTGGTTTCCTGTGGCGAACCGAACGAAAAAAACGAAGCCCACGCCGAAGAAGGCGAAACCCACAACGAAAATCTGCCTGACGGCGAGGCAGGCGAAGAGGAAGGCCACGGAGAGGAAGCGATGCTTTCCGCAGAACGCTTCCGGGAATTGGGAATGAAAATCGACACGCTGGGCAAAAGGCAACTTTCCACTTTTGTGAACGCCAACGGTACTTTGGAAGTACCGCCGCAGAACGAGGCAACGATTACTACGGCTCTTGGCGCGAATATCAGTGAAATTTTGGTCATTGAGGGCGACAAAGTCAACAAAGGCGAAACCGTGGCTTATATTTCGCACCCGAACCTCATCCAATTGCAGACCGAATTTTTGGAAGCTTACAACCGTTTGGGCTTGCTTGAAAAGGAATTCAACCGTCAAAAAAAGCTTTATGAAGCCGGGGTAACTTCCGGGATGGAATTTCAACAGGCGGAATCGAATTTTCAGGTTGCCCAAAGCCTGGTGTCGAGTTTGGAAACCCAATTACAAATGCTCGGTGCAAACCCGCAGCAGATTGTTTCGGGGAATATTTACAAACGCTTTCCCCTAAAAAGCCCCATTGATGGCGCGGTTCAGGAAATACACGTGGTTACCGGGCAGTACGTCCAGCCCCAAACCGATTTGTTTGAAATCGTGAACACCCGTCACGTTCACGTAGATTTGATGGTTTTTGAGGAAAACATCATCGAACTGGAAACAGGTCAAAAAGTTTATTTTGAAACCAATGCGGTTTCCGATACAACTTTTACCGCAGAAATTATTTCCATCGGGAAAAATTTTGAGGAAGGCCCGAAAGCCGTGCACGTGCACGCTGAAATTGAAGGACATACGAAAAACCTAATTCCCGGAATGTACGTAAGTGCGCGGATTGCCACAAACAAAGCCCCGGCACAAGTTCTTCCCGAAGATGCCTTGGTCAAGGAAGAAGGAAAATGGTATGCCTTTACCGCCGAACCTGAAGGGGATGCCTGGAGCTTTCGACCAGTTGAAGTAAATCCCGGAAGAAAAGAGGGAAAATGGGTTGAAATCGAATTTATGGAACCGCAATCTTCAGATACCAAATTTGCCTATAACAACGCCTATTATTTAATGGCGGAAATGAAAAAAGGTGAAGGTGGCGGACATCATCATTAAGCTTAACTTAGTTTTATGAAAAATCACCAGCTATGAAAAAAAGCCTTTTTACTATCGATAAAATGGATTGCCCTTCCGAGGAGCAGCTAATCCGGATGAAATTGGAGTCTTTCGACCAGATAAAACATTTGGATTTCAACATTCCAATGCGAAAACTGGAAGTTTACCACAATGGCGAAACCGAGGAAATTCAACAGGCAATTGCAAAGTTGAAGTTGAGCGAACGTTTGATAAACACAACCGAGGCCGAACTTCCCACAGTCGGCGAAAATGCCCGGCAACGAAAAACCCTTTGGTGGGTGCTGGGCATCAATTTTGGTTTCTTCGCCGTGGAAATGACCACCGGGTGGATTTCGAACTCAATGGGATTGATAGCGGATTCCTTGGATATGTTGGCCGATTCCATTGTATATGCCCTAAGTCTGTTTGCCGTGGGAAGCACGATGAGCAGAAAAAGCAAAGTAGCCAAAACAAGTGGTTTTTTTCAAATGGGATTGGCGCTTTTGGGGTTTGCAGAAGTATTGAGAAGGTTTTTGGGGGATAGCCAAACACCGCTTTTTGGCTGGATGATTGTCGTTTCCATACTTGCGTTAATTGGAAACACAGTGTCGCTTTGGCTTATCAACAGGTCAAAAAGCAAAGAAGCCCATATGCAGGCCAGCGCTATTTTCACCTCAAACGATATTATCGTAAATAGTGGGGTTATTATAGCAGGGGTATTGGTCTATCTTTTAGATTCCAAATGGCCGGATTTAATCATCGGCGCGATTGTATTTGCATTTGTGATGCGCGGGGCGATAAGGATATTGAAGCTTTAAAACGGAAATAATTGAGATTAAAACAATAATATTATGATACAAATACTGGAACAAACAGAAGGCAATATCATTGCCACAAAAGCCACGGCCAAATTAACGCAAAGGGATTACGAAAAAATCCTGCCTGTGCTGAACGATAAGTTAAATAAGTACCCAAAAATTCGTTGGTATTTTGAAATGGAAGATTTTGAAGGTTGGGAATTGAAAGCTTTTTGGGAAGATGTAAAATTTGACGCAAAGCACGCCGCTGATTTTGATAAAGTGGCTATGGTGGGCGAAAAGAAATGGGAAGAACGGATGGCTGATTTGATGAAGCCTTTTACCTCTGCCGAGGTAAAATATTTCGATGCCGCCCAAAGGGAAGAAGCAATAAGATGGATAGAACAGAAATAATCACTATGTCCGTAAACCCAAATGATAGACGAGTATATAGGGAAAAGAAAGAAAAGCCCCGGAAAAGCAACATTACCAAAAAGGACAAAATATATGGAATCCTTGCCTTAATTGCTGTAGTTATTTTAGCCTTTTTATTTTTTTGGTTCGTATTAAAATCATAACAATTCATTTGAACATATCACAAGATGGCTCACAATCACGACCATAGTAAGCAACCGGGCAATATAAAACTTGCTTTTTTCCTGAATTTGGGGTTCACTATTTTCGAGTTCATCGGCGGTTTTTATGTCAACAGTATCGCCATAGTTTCCGATGCTTTGCACGATATGGGCGACAGCCTTTCGTTGGGGCTTTCTTGGTATTTGGATAAAAAATCAAAGAAAACCGGTAGTAAAAAATACACTTTTGGCTACCAGCGTTTTTCGTTGTTGGGGGCATTGATAAACAGCGTGGTATTGATATTGGGGTCTTCCTATGTCATATACGAAGCCGTGCAACGCTTGTCAAACCCGGAACATACCGATGCCCAGGGGATGTTGCTTTTCGCCATCGTGGGGGTAATCGTGAATGGCATCGCCGCCTTTAAACTTAGCAAAGGAAAATCATTGAACGAAAAGGTATTGCAGTGGCATTTGCTGGAAGATGTGCTTGGTTGGGTAGCGGTCTTGGTTGTTAGCATTGTCTTGATGTTTAAAGACATTCATATACTCGACCCACTTCTTTCTCTAGGAATTACCGCTTATATCCTTTGGAACGTGATTAA
>DASSWG010000064.1:0-7762 GCA_035705295.1 Flavobacteriaceae bacterium | reverse complement strand
ATTTCCAAAGCCAAGGCGGAACAACTTTCCACGATTTTGATGGAAGCAAAAGAAACCTCCGAGACCGATTCGGAAGTTTCACAAGAATCTGTTTCGAATAACCGCGAAGAAATTGTTTGGAGCTATAAAATGAACCTGGCAACCTTGTTGAAAATCGGCATCAGTTCCAATTATTTTCGAGGATTGGCGATTATTCTTGCGTTTTTTTCCACCATTTATCAGGAATTTAGCCGTTGGTTTCGCGATTCGGTGGTTTTGGACGAATATACCAACCAATTTTCCGGTTTGTCAAAATCCATTTCCGGAATTTTATTGTTGGTGATTTTGATGTTGTTGGCAAGTATTGTGATCACCATGATCGAAGTGTTCATCAAATATTTCAATCTAAACCTGCAACAGACCAAAAACCGGTTGCAGGTGGAAATGGGCCTAAAAACAAACAAAAAAATTTCCTTGCAACCCCGTCGTGTGCAATTGTTGCAGACCAAAACCAATCCCATTCAAAAGAAATTGGATTTGCACGAACTAAAAATTTCATTGGCAAACAGCGAAGACGCACTTCAAAAAAGCAAAATCCGCATTCCCGGGTTGGGAAAAACCATCGTCGAAAAAGTGCATGCTTTTTTTTATAAAGAAGAATCCAGTCGGTTCAATGTTGTTTTTCGCCCACACAAAATTTTATTGCTGAGGCGTTTGTTTTTTTTCTTACTGCCCGTAGCGATCGCTTGGTTGGTTTGGTTGATGGTTCCTTTTATGAACGGGTATTTTTTATTATTGTTGACGGGAACATATGCATTGATTGCCGGGTTGTACCAATTCTTTTATTACAAATCCTTGCGCTTGCACGTTTCCGAAGATTTCCTGCGGAAAAAAAGTGGGGTTTGGAACAAACGGGAAGGAAAATTGGAAACCTATAAAATTCAATCCATTACCGTTTCGCAGCCCTATTTTTATAAAAAGCGTAAATTAATGGATTTGGTTTTCCACACCGCCGGGGGCGATTTGTCTTTTAGAGCGGTAAGCCGAAAGGTACTTCCATACATTAATTACGCATTTTACAAAATTGAATCGAGTAGGGAAGGGTGGATGTGAAAAAGAAAAAAGCACAAACACAGATGTTGCATTTGTGCTTTTTATGAATCGAATCAATACAATTCCGGAAACTTTTCAGGATTGGTTTCATTGAAAATTTCATAAACCGTTTCAAAAACATCTTCGGTCGAAGGTTTTGAAAAATAATCCCCGTCGGTGCTGTAAGCAGGCCTGTGCGCTTTTGCGGTCAAGGTTTGTGGTTTGCTGTCCAGGTGGCGATATGCATTTTGTTCGTCCACGATTTTTTGCAGGATATAAGCCGAAGCTCCTCCGGGAACATCTTCGTCAATCACCAACAAACGGTTGGTTTTCGCCACGCTTTTTACAATGTCGTGGTTCAAATCGAACGGAAGTAATGATTGCACGTCGATGATTTCAGCGTCGATTCCAACTTCCAACAATTCTTTGGCGGCTTGTTCCACAATGCGCAAGGTGGAACCATAGGAAACCAAGGTGATGTCGTTTCCTTCTTTGAGGGTTTCCACCACACCGACCGGGGTTTTGAATTCACCCAAATTACTTGGCATTTTTTCTTTCAATCGATACCCGTTCAAGCATTCCACGATCAAGCCGGGTTCGTCGCTCGCCAACAAAGTATTGTAAAATCCAGCGGCTTTGGTCATGTTTCTTGGAACTAAGACGTGTATCCCGCGGATCAAATTCAAAATTCCGCCCATGGGCGAACCGCTGTGCCAAATTCCTTCCAAGCGATGTCCTCGGGTTCGGATAATCATCGGGGCTTTTTGTTTTCCGACGGTTCGGTATTGCAAAGTCGCCAAATCATCGCTCATAATTTGCAAAGCATACAACAAATAATCCAAATATTGAATTTCTGCAATGGGCCGCAAGCCGCGCAATGCCATTCCAATTCCTTGGCCCAAAATGGTGGCTTCCCGAATGCCAGCATCGTTCACGCGCAATTTACCATACTTTTCCTGCAAGCCTTCCAGACCTTGGTTCACATCGCCAATTTTTCCGGAGTCTTCACCAAAAATCAAGGTTTCGGGCATGGTTTTGAAAATGTGGTCAAAATTATCGCGCAAAACAACGCGAGCATCAACACTCGGGGCATTTTCGTCATAGGTTGGAGCAATCGCTTCGATATTTATAGCTGCTTTTTCATTTTCGCTGAAAAGATAACTACCGTATTCGCGTTTGGCTTGCTTGGTGAAATCTGAAATCCAGTTCAACAAATTGGTTTTCGCCGTGGATTCTTCCCGAACTAAATATCGCAAGGCTTTTCGGGCAACGATCAATAAATCGCTTTTGATGGGGTCCACGTGCTCTGACAATTCTTTTTTAAGCGTTGAAATAAAAACTTGGTTGCTACTGCTTTCCGCTAAATTGTCAAGCAGTTTTTCCAAGTTTTGCCGTTCTTTTTTGATGGGGCTCAACATGGCTTCCCACGCGGCTTTTTTGCCGTCACGAACTTGTTTCTTGATGTCTTTTTCAAGTTCGGAAAGGGTTTCTTCTGTTGCGAAATTGTTGGAAATCATCCATTTTCGCATTTGTACGTTGCAATCGTGTTCCACTTCCCATTCCAGACGTTCCTTGCTTTTGTAGCGTTCGTGCGACCCGGAAGTGGAATGGCCCTGAGGTTGGGTAAGTTCCACTACGTGGATCAAAACGGGAACATGTTCCTCACGGGCGATTTTTTCAGCTTTCTCGTAGGTTTCGATCAAAGCCGGGTAATCCCAACCTTTGACGACCAAAATTTCATAGCCGTCGTTTTCATCGTCGCGTTGGAAACCTTTCAAGACTTCGGAAATACTTTCTTTGGTGGTTTGGTATTTTGCGTGCACGGAAATTCCGTATTCATCGTCCCAAACATTCATCACCATGGGCACCTGCATCACACCGGCTGCATTGATGGTTTCCCAAAACAAGCCTTCGCTGGTGCTGGCGTTGCCAATGGTTCCCCAGGCGATTTCGTTTCCGTTTTTCGAGAATTTTTCGGTGTCGATGCCCTCGACGTTCCGGTATATTTTTGAAGCTTGCGCCAAACCAAGCAAGCGAGGCATTTGTCCCGCAGTGGGGGAAATATCGGCACTGGAATTTTTTTGTTCGGTCAGGTTTTTCCAACTTCCGTCCTCGTTCAAACTATGGGTCATAAAATGGCCGCCCATTTGTCGTCCGCCGGACATGGGTTCGTTTTTCAAATTCGTGTCGGCGTACAAGCCTGCAAAAAATTGCTGAATCGTCAACTCGCCAATGGCCATCATAAAGGTTTGGTCGCGGTAATACCCGGAGCGGAAATCCCCGTTTTTGAAGGATTTTGCCCACGCAATTTGTGGCACTTCTTTGCCGTCGCCAAAAATCCCGAATTTTGCTTTTCCTGTGAGCACTTCGCGCCTTCCCAACAAACTGCATTCGCGGCTGGTGACCGCCAGTTTATAGTCTTCCAGCACTTGTGCTTTAAAATCATCAAAAGAAATATCGGTGTTTTTTGGAGCGGTTTCTTGCATTTTCAACGGATTTGGGTTTTTGCAAAGATAGGGATTTCTGCTCAAATTTCAATTGAACCGAATGGCGGGCAAGGAAACAAAAACCTATTTTAAAGCAATTTTCTTGATCGTGTTCCAGTTTCTCGTGGTTATGTTTTTCCCGTATTCTTTTTCCAAAAAAGCCATTGCATCGACTGATTTGAAAGTTTCCAATTGCAAAACCGAAAAGATTTCCCGATCGGTTTTTAGCAGTATTCGAAAATCCTTTTTTTCAGAAACGTAGGGAAGTTTCACATTACTTTCAGTTTTTTCAGGAAGAAAACTAACGTACAAACGCGTATTTTTGTCGACGTTGACCTTCTGAAACGGATCCAAATCAATCAAGGCTTTTATTTCATCAAAATCGCGGACAAGTGTCGGAATTTCGAATCCAAACGTTTTTTTGAGTTGCTCGCTTATTTTTTCAACCAATTCCTTTTCTTCCGTTTGCGTTGTTTCAAACACAGCGTTTCCACTGTTGAGCAATGTTTGTATGTTTTCA
Source organism: Flavobacteriaceae bacterium (assembly GCA_035705295.1). Taxonomy (GTDB): domain Bacteria; phylum Bacteroidota; class Bacteroidia; order Flavobacteriales; family Flavobacteriaceae; genus DASSWG01. The sequence continues at coordinate 3,685 of DASSWG010000064.1, read as the reverse complement.
AAATCCAAATCGGCAAGGGCCTTTTTCAAATCGGCCATTGGAACTTTTTTGTGTCCGCCAACATTGATTCCGCGGAGAAGAAGTACATATTTAGCATTTTTCATTTGTTGAGGATTCAAACTTTCATTGTTTACAAACTCGGTGTTTCATTGACCAAAGCAACTGTGTGACAAGCCACAATGGCCGCAGTTTCGGTGCGTAAACGGGTTTTTCCCAAATTCACCGGGATAAAGCCCTTTTTTTTGGCCATTTCAATTTCCGATGGGGAAAAATCGCCTTCGGGCCCGATCAATATGGTGACATCTTTGGTGGGTTCCAAAATGATTTTCAAGGAATTTTTATCGGCTTCTTCGCAATGGGCAATGAACTGTTGTTCGTTTTCCGCGGTTTTTATAAAATCTGAAAAGGGGGTGGGCTTGTTCAAAATGGGCAAGCTGTACTGCAAGGATTGTTTCATCGCGCTTTGCAAAATTCGCTCAAAACGGTCGGTTTTAACTTTTTTTCGTTCGCTTCGTTCGCAAATGATCGGCGTGATTTCATCCACTCCGATTTCGGTGGCCTTTTCCAAAAACCATTCATAGCGGTCGTTCATTTTTGTGGGCGCGACCGCGAGGTGAAGTTTGTACGGTTTTGGTTTTTCCACTTCCCGGTTTTGAATATCGGCAACACATTGTTGGTTGTTCACTTCGACCAGTTCCGAAGTGTACAAACTGCCTTTTCCGTTGGTGACCCGCAATACATCACCTACTTTTTTTCGAAGCACTTTCGAAATGTGTTTGCTTTCGTCACGATCGAAAATTATTTTTTCATCTTTTGCTTCGATGGCCGGATGGTAGAACAATTGCATGGAAATGGGATGTTTATTGGAATAATTACAAATTTAAAAACCCAAAGGAAACCACAGTCACAATTTTGATTTTTTTATAATTTATACCGCGCTTTTGCCGCTACCGACTGATCGGAAAACTGCTTTTCCAAAAATTTGTAATACCCAACAATTCCAATCATCGCGGCATTGTCGGTCGTATATTCAAATTTCGGCACATAGGTTTTCCAACCCAGGTCATTTTCAGCTTGTAGCAAAGCATTCCTGATTCCTTTGTTTGCGGAAACCCCACCGCCAATGGCAATTGCGTGAATTCCGGTTTGGGCGACCGCTTTTTTGAGTTTGTCCATCAAAATTTCCACCACGGTATGTTGAAACGAAGCGCAAATGTCTTTTAGGTTTTTGTCGATAAAATCCGGGTCTTTTTGTGTTTCGCGTTGTAAAAAATACAACACGGCGGTTTTCAATCCACTGAAACTAAAATCCAAATTCTTCACTTTTGGTTTCGAAAAAGGAAAAGCTTTGGGGTTTCCTTGCGCGGCATATTTATCGATAAGCGGCCCGCCGGGGAAGGGGAGGTACAACATTTTCCCACATTTGTCATAAGCTTCGCCCACAGCGTCGTCCAGGGTTTCGCCGATGACTTCCATTTCAAAAAAAGAATCGACTTTTACAATTTGCGTGTGCCCGCCACTGATGGTCAAGGCCAAAAAGGGGAAGTTTGGTTTTCGAAAATCTTCTTCTTCAATGAAATGTGCCAAAATGTGCGCTTGCATGTGGTTAACTTCGATCAACGGAATTTCCAGACCCATTGCCAGTGATTTTGCAAAAGCGGTTCCGACCAACAAGGAGCCTTTCAATCCGGGGCCGCACGTAAAAGCGATCGCGTTGAGCTGTTCTTTTGGAACATTCGCTTTTTTCAAGGCCTGATGAACCACCGGAACGATGTTTTGTTGGTGCGCGCGCGAGGCCAATTCGGGCACCACGCCGCCATATTCTTGGTGTATTTTTTGGGTGGCCACGATGTTGCTGAGCACTTTTCCATTGCAAAGCACTGCTGCGGCGGTATCATCGCAGGAAGATTCAATTCCGAGTATGAATATATTTTGTGAATCCATTAAGAATTTTTAGGCACAAAAATTGTTTATAAAGTTGATAAAGCTGATTAACTTTGCGACAAACAAAAAACCAATAAGCGTTTTTCAGGAGCAAACTACAAAATTAAGCCAATTCTTTTCAAGGAAACGGGGCTTGAAGCAAAAAATTTAAACCAACACCGATTAAAAAATTTTTAAAAATAACAGGTAGGGTCTTGGTGGCGATTTTGCTGCTTTTCATTTTATTGGTGCTTGTTTTTTCCATTCCTGCCGTGCAAACTTCCGTGGCGGAAAAATTGATCGGCAACCTCAACGAAAAATACGATGTGAACATCGATGTCGAAAAAATCGGGCTTTCCTACGATGGTTCGGTTTTTATGGAGGATGTCTTGATTTTGGACCATCACCAAGACACGTTGATCTTCGCGAACGAACTACGAACCTCCCTGTTGAACCTTTCCGGAATTTTGGACAACAGCCCCGATTTGGGAAGCGCGACCATCACAGGATTGACGTTCGACATTAGGCGTTACAAAGGCGAAGAGTACGACAATTTTGCCACGTTCACCCGCCAATTCGAAACCGATACTTTGCGTCCGAAAAAACCGTTTCGGTTGGATGTGGAGCACATTGCCATCGCAAACGGAAGTTTTAGTTATGTGGATGAAAACCTGCCGTCGCCCGAAGTCATGGTCTTGGAAAATCTGAACCTTGACGCTTCCGATTTTGTGGTCGATGGAGGCGATATTTTGGTTGACATCCGAAGTATGAACGCCGATGAAGCCCGCGGGCTGCGAATCAAAAACCTTTCGGTCGATTATGTGTACACCCCAACCGGGATGAGCGCCAAAAACCTTGTTTTGAAAACCCCAACTTCGCTCTTGAAAGCCCAAGTGGAACTCGATTATACCTTGGAAGAATTTTCCGACTTTGAAAATAAAGTGGATTTCGATGCCATTTTCGAAGAATCCAACATTTCATTGGAAGATTTGAACATTTTCTACGATGGTTTTGGCGAAAACGAAGCAATTTCTTTGAACGGAAAACTCGATGGAACTTTGAACAATTTGGTGCTGAGCGATTTTCATTTGAGCGGATTGGACCGCAGCATCATTGACGGCGATTTGAGGTTGAAGGGGATTTTCTCCGATTTGGACGAGCAGTTCACCATCAGTGGCGATCTCAACCAGCTTTCTTCAAATTACTACGATTTGGTGCAACTGTTGCCCGAAGCGTTGGGCGATTTGCCGGAAAAACTGAGCGCTTTGGGAAATGTTCGTTTGGAAGGTTTTGTGGAAGTGACCCCCACCACCGTTGAAACCAATTCTACCATATTTACCCAACTGGGAACAGCGGTTGCCGACATTCGTTTTGGAGATTTGAACGACCCTGATTTTGCCACCTATGAAGGAAACATACGTGTCAACAAATTCAATTTGGGGCAATTGTTGGAAAACGATTCGTTCGGAACAACTTCGTTCGACCTGGAAGTGGACGGGATTGGTTTTACCCAAAAAACATTGAACACCAGTGTGGAAGGAAAAGTTTCGAGCTTTGTGTTCAAAAATTACCGGTACACGAACATTGATGTTCTGGGTGTTGTGATCGATGCGGTTTTCAATGGAAAAGTAGTCGGGGAGGATCCAAATTTCAAATTTCTTTTCAACGGAATTGTGGATGCTTCCGAAGAAGTGAATTATTACAATTTCGACCTGGAAGTGGAACATGCCGATTTGAACGCGCTCAATTTTGTGTCGCGCGA
>DASSWG010000063.1:0-7369 GCA_035705295.1 Flavobacteriaceae bacterium | reverse complement strand
TATGCCCATTCCTCCAAGGATTTGTCGCGCTTCCCTTGCAATTTTTATTGCCATGTCCACATTGTTGCGTTTGGCCATGGAAATTTGTGCCGACGTGGCTTTCCCTTCATTTTTCAATTGTCCCAATCGGAACGCCAAGAGCTGTGCTTTTGTAATTTCGGTGATCATTTCCGCTAATTTTTTCTGTTGCAATTGGTAACTCGCAATGGGTTTTCCAAACTGAACGCGTTCTTTCGCGTAACGCAAAGCCGTGTCGTAACAATCCATTGCCGCTCCGATCGCGCCCCAAGCAATTCCGTAGCGCGCGGAATCCAAACAACCAAGTGGCGCTCCCAAACCGCTTTTGTTGGGCAATAAATTTTCTTTGGGAACTTTTACATCCTGAAAAATCAACTCGCCCGTGGCCGAAGCCCGCAACGACCATTTGTTGTGGGTTTCGGGGGTGGTGAAACCTTCCATTCCACGTTCCACCAACAAACCGTGAATGCGCCCTTCTTCGTTTTTTGCCCATACCACGGCCACATCGCAAAATGGTGCATTGGAAATCCACATTTTGGCGCCGTTCAAGAGATAATGATCCCCTTTATCTTTAAAATTGGTGGTCATTCCGCCGGGATTGGAACCGTGGTCGGGTTCGGTCAATCCGAACGCGCCCATCCATTCGCCCGTGGCCAATTTCGGCAAGTATTTTTTGCGCTGTTCTTCGTTCCCATATTTCCAAATTGGGAACATCACCAACGACGATTGCACCGAAGCAGTGGAGCGAACCCCACTGTCGCCGCGTTCAATTTCCTGCATAATCAATCCGTACGAAATTTGATCCAAGCCGGATCCGCCATATTCTTCGGGAATATACGGCCCAAAAGCGCCAATTTCCGCCAAACCACCAATGATGGATTTTGGGAATTCCGCTTTTTGCGCAGCCTCTTCGATAATTGGCGAAACATCGCGTTTCACCCATTCACGGGCGGCATCGCGCACCATTTTGTGCTCTTCGGTCAATAAATCGTCGATATTGTAATAATCCGGGGCTTGAAAAAGATCGGGTTTCATGTTTTTAAGACTGTTTATATTTGGAATAATTGCTGTAAAAGTAACCAATTGTTGAGCAACGACAAATTGTTTGAACGAATTTTGAATTCACATTTTTAAATAGAAATCTTTTGTCAGCGCAATATAGTCTTCGGTATAATCATGCCGCGATTTTTCAATAATCAACCTGTCCGAGACCAATTCTTTTTCTTTAAACCCAAACTGCAGCAAACTGCGTTTGATCGTCGAAGTTGGGTTTCCTTGGACAGTGGTGAGCCGCTGCAATCTTAGATTGTTCGCATTGGCCAATCGAATGAATTCTTCTTGATTTTTATACGGAACGATCACGCAGAAAATACCGGTTTCGAAAAGTAGTTTTGAAACCTCGTGCAGCAATTCCGAAAATGGAAGTGCGACAGCAAACCGGGCTTTGTTGCGCGAGGTTTGCGGTGATAAAAATTCGGCATCGTAAAACGGCGGATTGGAAACGATCAATTCATAACCAACGTCGATTTCTTCGGTAAATTCTTCCAAAGAAGCATGGTAACAAAACAAACGATCGCCCCACGGACTTGCTTCAAAATTTTCGACACATTGCTCATAGGCATTTTCGTCGATTTCGAGCGCATCGATGGTTTCGGAAGCACTGCGTTGAGCCAGCATCAAAGCGATCACTCCCGTTCCGGCACCAATGTCCAAAATGGATTCCGGATTGTTTTCCAAACTTGCCCAAGCGCCCAACAAAACCCCGTCGGTGCCGATTTTCATCGCGCATCGGTCTTGGGAAACGGAGAATTGTTTGAATTTAAAAGTTCTGTTCATTTGTGAAACTGCCAACTGCGACTGCCTACTTTTTTAAAGAAACATCTCGATCAACCCCTCCGGCACTTTTAAGGTCAGAGTTTTGTTTGGTTTGTCCAGTTTTTCGATGAATTCATCGCGAAGCGGCACCAAAATTTCGATTCCATCACGGTCGATTTCGAAAAGGGTTTGCGGCGTTCGATCGTTGATTCCTTTCAAAACACCGACTTCACCATAATTGACATCTTCGACTTTAAAACCGATGATTTCGTGGTAGTAAAATTGATCCTCATCGAGTTCGGGAAGGAACTCCAATGGCAGATAAACTTCTTTTTTCAACAAATCGTCCGCTGTTTCTTCATCATCGACATCTTCGAATTTTACGCGGAGTAATTCGCTTTTTTGGAGGGAAGATTTTTCAATAAAAAATGGAACCAAATTTTTGTTGAGTTCAACAAAAACCGATTCCATTTCCAAATAATTTTCAGGTTCGTCGGTGTCCAATTTGATCAGCAACTCCCCTTTGAAACTATATTTCGCAACGATTTTACCAAGATAGAAACATTCTTCTTTGCGCATTCGTTGGGAAATTGATCAATTACTTTTTGGCTTCTTCCGAAGTTTCGGGTTTTTTAACCTTTTTTTCTTCAGCTTTGGCTTCTACTTTTTTCTCCTTAGCTTCGGGCTTTTCTTCTTTGGCTTCAGGCTTTTCTTCTTTGGCTTCTTCAAGCTTTTCTGCTTTCGCCTCTGTTTTCTCTTCTGCTTTTGGAGCTTCTTCGGGTTTTTCCTCGGTTTTGGTTTCTTCTGCTTTGGCTTCCTCAGCTTTAGGTTCTTCCGGTGCGGTTTCCGTTTCTACGTTTGCTTCGGTTTCGGCCACAGCTTCTGCATTGGCTTCTTCCTCAACTGCTTTGGCATCGGCTTCGCGTTTTGCGTTCACTTCTTTTTCGGCAGCAATCGCTTTCGCTTTGGCTTCTTGTTCAGCTTTCGAAAGTTTTTCTTTTTTCGCGTTGATTTTGGATTCTTTTTCTTCCAACCAAGCGGTGAACTTTTCTTCGGCTTGTTCTTCGGTCAAAGCACCTTTTCGAACACCTCCTGCAAGGTGGTTTTTCAACATCACTCCTTTATAGGAAAGAATGTTTCGTGCGGTTTCGGTGGGTTGCGCGCCGTTTTGTAACCATTTCACGGTTTCGTCCAAGCCCAAATCAATGGTCGCGGGATTGGTGTTTGGGTTATAGGTTCCCAACTTCTCCAAATATTTACCGTCCCTTTTGGCGCGCGCATCCGCGGCCACGATCCAATAAAATGGTTTTCCTTTTTTTCCGTGTCTTTGCAATCTGATTTTTACAGGCATATAAAATTAATTTGATGGGGTGCTCGACCCCGATTATTAATAAGTGCGCAAAGGTACTGTATATTTTTCTATTGACATGAAATATTTTATTGTTTTTTCTGTTACATTTGTGATTCTAAAAACAGTACACGTCCCAAATTACCTAATTATGAAAAATGTTTTTTTGATTTTTGCCACTTGCCTTTTGGCATTGGGCTGTTCCGATGATATAACAACCAACACCCCTGTCATTCAAGGAAGTGTGAACAGCCAATTTTTTAGAGCACCTCAAGCAAGCGCAACATTGAACGCCGATGGCTCGGTGAAACTAATTGGCACAAACGATACGCGAACCATAACTTTACAAACCGCATCTGCGGAAATAGGAACCTATCCGCTAATTGAACTCCCCAACGAAGCCACTTTTCTCACTTTTGATCAGGAATTATACGTTGCGGGAAACGGATTGGGCGACGGAATGATCGAAATTACCAAAAACACCGGCACCGAACTTTGGGGAGCTTTTTATTTTAATGCCATTGGCGACAGCGGCGACACCTTGAATTTTCAAAAAGGGGTGTTTTTTGGGGTGCCGATCGTGAACGGAACACCGACTGAAAACGAAGGCGACACCTTCACTGCCGAAATCGACGGAACAAATTTTACCGCCACCATCAAAGAAGCTACTGTATCGGCAGATGTGATCACCGCTTCAGGCGCAAACGAAACCACTACCATTACTTTGAAGTTTCCTGTTAATATCACCACTGGGCAATACACACTTTCAGCATCGGGTACTTACACCGCCCAATATGTGGTGAACGGCGTTTCCGAAGCAGCCGCAACGGGAGCTTTGGACATTATTTCCAATGACACGACCGCCAAAGTCGTAAAAGGAACTTTTGAGTTCACCACAGACGTGAGCGGAACGGTGATCACCAATGGTGCATTCGAGCTTACGTACCAATAGAACCCAAAAGTTAGGTTTTTCAAAAATCCAAAGCGCTTCTGAAAAAGGAGCGCTTTTTTATTTTCATACCTTTGTCCTGCTTGCATTTATCGAGAAACCATGTTGAAAAATCGAATTTTTTCCATTGCTTCCGAAGCGGAATTCAACGAAACCGCGATCGCCGTTTTTCAATTTCAATATGAACACAACAACGTTTATCGGGAATTTTGTGATTTGTTGAAAATCGAAAAAAGCAAAATTCAAGAAATAGCGCAAATTCCTTTTTTGCCCATTCAGTTTTTCAAATCGCACAAAGTAACGGCTTCCCCGGAAAAACCCGAACAAATTTTCACCAGCAGCGGCACCACAGGGATTTCAAGCAAACATTTTGTGACCGATCTTTCGTTGTACGAACAAAGTTTTCGGGAAAGTTTTGAGCAATTTTACGGAAAAATTGAGGATTTTGTGGTCCTGGCATTGCTCCCTTCCTATTTGGAACGCTCCGGTTCGTCATTGATTTATATGGTCGATGAATTCATCGAACAAAGTAAACATCCTGAAAGCGGATTTTATTTGAATAATTTGTCCGAATTGGCGAAAACTTTGAAAAAACTCGATTCCGCAGCCTGTCCGTCCGGAAGGCGGAGAAAAAAAATTTTGTTGATCGGGGTTTCATTCGCGTTGTTGGAATTGGTGGAAAAATTTCAATTCCGCCTAAAAAACACCATCGTGATGGAAACCGGTGGAATGAAAGGAAGGCGAAAAGAACTGGTGCGCGAGGAGTTGCACGAAATTCTAACAAACGGATTTGGAATTGAAAAAATCCACAGCGAATACGGAATGACGGAATTATTGTCGCAAGCCTATTCTCAAGGAAATGGAATTTTCAAATGCCCGAAGCATCTAAAAGTTTTGATCCGCGACCCGGAAGATCCGTTGACGCTGATGCCCGACGGAAAAAATGGCGGAATCAACGTCATTGATTTGGCAAACCTCAACTCGTGCGCGTTCATCGCCACGCAAGATTTGGGAAAAAAACACAAAAACGGAACTTTTGAAGTGTTGGGAAGGTTCGACAACAGTGATATTCGGGGTTGCAATTTGTTGGTGTTGTGAAATCATCGCATGACCAATTCGGCTATGAGCTCTATTTTCTTGCCAAATATTCTTTTGCTGTCAAAACTGGTAACTTTGAATTTTTAAAATCTTTTTTGTTTCTGGTAATAATTATATCAACTTGATTTTCAATTGCAGAATAATATTGTAAACCATCTTCAAAATCCGGGAAGCTTTCATCGCTTAATGCAAGCTCGGTTATTTTATCATCCAAACTTAATATTTCAACAAGCACTTTGAATTTTCTCAAAATTTCCCTCGCTTCTTTTGCCGATTTTAATTTTGTGAGTATGTAATTGGTGTTTGCAAAAGTCAATGATGAAATCGTCATATTCAATTCTTTTTTATCTGCTTGGGAAAATAAATTGGCGGCGTCATCATAAAAAATTTTCCTCTTGGAAAGTAAATCTATCACAATATTTGTGTCAACTAATATTCGTTTCATTTGTACTTGTCCATTAAATATTGCGTGTAAGCATCTTTTACGTCGAAATCGTCATCGATTGAAATGACGCCGCTAAGGCTTTTTACCAATGGCGTAATTTCAATTTCGTTCTCCGTTTGTTTTGTCAAAGTGGATAAATATGATTCTATCAGTTTGGAGAGGCTTATATTATTGGACTTTGCGTAATTTTTCGCAGTTTCAATAATATGACCGTTCAAACTTAATGTGAGTTTTTTGTCCATCATCAATTATTTTACGTACAAATATACAATTTATTTACGTGAAAGGTAATTGATTTTCTGATTTTTTATTTGTGGTCAACCTCGATTTAATTTTGGTTTCCGATTTCCGAACTTTATAAATACCTTTATCCAGAAAAACAAACCAGTCTTGCAAGCATACAAAAAAGCGGCCAATTTTGACAAAAACAACCCCACCGTGGTCACCATCGGTACTTTTGACGGTGTCCACATCGGCCACCGAAAAATCATTTCCCGGTTATTGGAAGTCGGAAAAAACGAAAACTTGGAACCGACCATTCTCACTTTTTTTCCGCATCCGCGAATGGTGCTGCAAAAAGGATCGGGAATAGAACTCATCAATACCATCGAAGAGCGGAAAATGATTTTGGAAAAAACGGGCATTGTAAATTTGGTCGTTCAGCGGTTCACCAAAGAATTTTCACGCCTTTCCGCACGCGATTTTGTACAAACCATTTTGGCGGAAAAATTGCACGCCAAAAAAATCGTCATCGGTTACGACCACCGATTTGGACGAAACCGCACCGCGAACATCGAGGATTTGAAAAAATTCGGAGAAGAATTTGGTTTCGAGGTCGAAGAAATTTCCAAACAAGATGTGGAGGAAGTTGCGGTGAGCTCCACAAAAATCAGAAAAGCGTTGAAAAACGGCGAAATCGAAAAAGCAAACACCTATTTGAGCCATCCATTTATGCTGACCGGAACAATTGTGAAAGGAAAAAATTTGGGCAAAAAACTGGGTTTCCCGACCGCCAATTTACACATTGAAGAAAGCTACAAAATCGTTCCCAAAAATGGAGTGTACGTTGTGAAATCCATAATCGACGGCAAGGAATTTTTCGGGATGATGAACATTGGCGTAAACCCAACAATTTCCGAAGAAAATTTACAAAGTATCGAAATCCATTTTTTTGGGTTGGAGAAAAATTTGTACGGAAAAACTCTTCAAATTGATTTGCTGTCACGAATCCGCGACGAAGAGAAATTCGAATCGTTCGAAGCACTTTCCGAAGCAATGGAAAACGATAAAAAAGTTTCTTTAAGGTATATTGAACGTTTCGCCAAGAATTGACAAACCCCGATTCGTGGTTGATTCGTTTTTACATAAAATTTATAGTCATAAATTCGTTTTAATTCGTGTCAATTCGCAATTTACTTTTCAAGCAAATCGACAACAGCGCACTCATCGTTTTTCGGGTTTGCTTCGGTTTGTTGATCACTTTGGAAGCTTGGGGCGCGATTTTTACCGGTTGGGTGAAACGCGTAATGATCGACCCGCAATTCACCTTTAATTTTATTGGGTTCGATTTTCTGCAACCGCTTCCCGGAAATTGGATGTACGCCTACTATGCTTTGATGGGACTTTTCGGGGTTTTTGTGATGCTCGGTCATAAATATCGCTTCAGCATCATTGCGTACACCATTATGTGGACCGG
>DASSWG010000062.1:0-21980 GCA_035705295.1 Flavobacteriaceae bacterium | reverse complement strand
AAAAACCGCCGAAATATTGCTGCAAATTAAAGCAATAAAATTAAACCCGCAAACGCCTTTTACATGGGCTAGTGGCTGGAAGTCGCCAATCTATTGCGACAACCGCGTGGTTTTGTCCTATCCGTTGATGCGGAACTACATCCGCGAAGAAATGGCCAAACAGGTCGAAAAAATTTATGGCAAACCCGACGTGATCGCCGGTGTGGCGACCGGTGCGATCGGAATCGGCATTTTGGTGGCCGAATATTTGGGCGTCCCGTTCATTTACGTTCGGCCCGAACCAAAAAAACACGGTCGGCAAAACCAAATTGAAGGCCATTTGGAAAAAAGGCAAACCGTGGTGGTGATCGAAGATTTGATCAGCACCGGAAAAAGCAGTCTGAATGCCGTGGAAGCTTTGGAAAAAGCCGATGCGAACGTGAAAGGAATGATCGCCGTATTTTCGTACGGGTTCGCGATCTCGGCCGAAAATTTCAAAAAAGCAAAAACAGAACTCCACACCTTGAGCGACTACGAACGCTTGATCGAACAAGCCTACCAAAGCAACTACATCAATCAAAAAGAATTGAAGATGCTCCAAACCTGGAGAGAAGACCCGGAAAAATGGACAACGGAAAATTCATTGTAAAAATCTTGAAAAAAAAAATCAAAAAAATGAAGTTGGAAAGTTCTAAAACAAGTGTTCAAAAAAGCCGGCAACAAGTGTTCGACTTTTTGAACGAGGTGAAAAACTACGAACAATTAATGCCCGATAGTATTGAAAAGTTCGAAATTTTAAGCCCCGAAGCGTTTCTTTTCCAATTAAAAGGAATGCCGGAAATACAATTGGAAAAGAAAGAAATCCATGAACCCGAACAAATTGTTTTGGGCGCCAGGAGCGAAAAATTGCCTTTTACGCTCACGGCAGAAATCAAAAGTATCTCCGAAGAAACAAGTGAACTTCAGTTTCTTTTCGAGGGAAAATTCAACGCGATGATGGCCATGATGATCAAAAGCCCGATCCAGAAATTCATCGACACGCTGAGCGAAAATATTCAGAAGCAACTATAAAACAGCGGCCGTTTACGAATAAAACGCCAACTTACATTTATCAATACAAAAGTTTCACTTCTTTGATTTCATAGCTTTTCACCTCCAAACCTTCGCGCAAAACCAGCAATTGCCCTTGTTCGTCAACTCCTTTTAAAATTCCCGAAAACCGTTCTCCGCTGGGCAATTCGAAAGTGGAAACTTTATGGATACCGAACAATTTTTGATGATACCCGTCCAACACCTCCTGCATTGAAAATTGATCCAAACACAACAATTTATTTTCGATGGAAACGGTCAATGTTTCCAATAAAGCTTGTAGGCCAACCCTTTTTTTGAGCAACATTTTCAAGGAAGCAGCTTTGGGCAAATTGTTAAAATTTTCTTGGTTGACGTTCAACCCAACCCCGATGATCGAGGCATTGATTTGATCGCCTTTCAAAAAATTTTCAATCAGCACCCCTCCTATTTTAAAATTTCCTGCCAATATGTCGTTAGGCCATTTGAGTTTTAAATTATGGATTTTGAATTTTTCCAAGCCATCCAAAATTGCCAACCCGGTGAGCGCGCTCAATTTAAATTGGTGTTTTGCTTTGAGGTCCAAATGCGTGAAAAGCATGCTAAAAGTAAGGTTTTTGCCCTTTTCGGATTCCCAGGAGGCCCCTTTTTGACCACGACCTTCGGTCTGTTCATTGGCCACCAAACAGAGGTTTTCGGAAGCCCTGTTTTCGCGGTAAAGCTCGCGAAGAAAAGCATTGGTGGAATTGGTGGCATCAACTTTGATCGTACGCATGAAAACAAGGCTATTTTTGGCGGTTAAATCTTTTGTTAACAAGCGCAAAATAAGGCCAAAAAACGATAACTTTGCAGAAATAAATCAATTTAATGGCAAAAAAGGAAAATAACACCGACCAACTCATTGCACTTATTATACAAGGAATTGAAGAAGTCAAAGGAAACGACATACAAATTTTGGATCTACGGGAAATTGAAAACACGGTCTGTGATTATTTTATCATCTGCAACGGTTCTTCCAACACCCAAGTGAACGCCATTGTCAATTCAGTGAACAAAACCGTCAGCAAAACCATCCAAGAAAAACCATGGCACATCGAAGGCACCGAAAATGCCGAATGGGTATTAATGGACTATGTGCATGTGGTGGTCCACGTTTTCCAAAAACACATTCGTGAATTTTACAACATCGAAGAACTTTGGGGAGACGCAAAAACGACCCTTGTGAAAACCAGTTAAAAAAAACAAATTAGCAAAGAAAAGAAATGGCCCAAGAGCAAAACAATAAAAACCCGATGAACAAAAAACCCGGAAAAGGGAAACCCGAAAAAAACAAACCCAAATTCAATTATTATTGGATTTACGGAGTGTTGATTTTGTTTTTTATCGGATTCCAATTTCTCGGGGGCAACGGTTTCAGCCAACCCGCCAAAACCAATCCGCAAGAATTCGAAACCTTTTTGAAAAACGGCGATGTGGAAAAAGTGGTGATCGTGAACCGCACCAAAGCAAAAGTGTTTTTGACCCAAGCGGCAAAAACCAAAGAAGTGCACAAAGCCGCCACACAAAAAGATGAATTGTTCCCTTCGGCGGAAAACCCCGATTATGTGTTCCAATTTGGGGACCTTCAAAATTTTGAGGATTCCATCACGCAAATTTCCGAAAGCAATAATTTGGACACGGTGGTGACCTATGAAACCCACACCAATTTTTGGGGCGAAATCCTCGGTTTTTTGCTCCCATTCATTATCCTTATCGGAATTTGGATCTTCATTATGCGCAGAATGAGCGGTGGCGCCGGTGGCGGCCCGGGCGGACAGCTTTTCAACATCGGAAAGTCCAAAGCCAAGCTGTTCGACCAAAAAACCGATGTAAAAACCTCGTTCAAAGATGTCGCCGGTTTGGAAGGCGCAAAAGAAGAAGTGCAGGAAATCGTGGATTTCTTGAAATTCCCCGACAAATACACTTCTTTGGGTGGAAAAATCCCCAAAGGAGCTTTGTTGGTCGGTGCGCCCGGAACAGGAAAAACCTTGTTGGCAAAAGCTGTTGCCGGTGAGGCCCACGTTCCTTTTTTCTCACTTTCCGGTTCCGACTTCGTCGAAATGTTCGTCGGGGTCGGTGCCTCGCGCGTGCGCGATCTTTTTAAACAAGCAAAAGAAAAAGCGCCCGCGATCATATTTATTGATGAAATCGACGCCATTGGACGCGCCCGTGGAAAGAACAATTTTTCAGGCTCCAACGACGAACGCGAAAACACGCTGAACCAATTGCTGACCGAAATGGACGGTTTTGGTTCGCACACCAACGTCATTGTATTGGCGGCCACCAACCGCGCCGACGTGCTCGACAAAGCCCTGATGCGCGCCGGAAGGTTCGACCGGCAAATTTATGTGGATTTGCCAGATGTGCGCGAACGAAAAGAGATTTTCGAAGTGCACTTGCGCCCGTTGAAAAAAGTTTCCGACGAGCTCGACATTGAATTTTTGGCCAAACAAACCCCTGGGTTTTCCGGGGCCGACATTGCCAATGTTTGTAACGAAGCTGCATTGATCGCCGCCCGAAAAGGGAACAAAGCGGTCGGAAAACAAGACTTTTTGGATGCCGTGGATCGGATTGTCGGCGGATTGGAAAAGAAAAACAAAATCATCACCCAAGACGAGAAAAAAGCGATCGCGTTCCACGAAGCTGGCCATGCCACGGTAAGCTGGATGTTGGAACACGCAGCTCCTTTGGTAAAAGTCACCATCGTTCCGCGCGGGCAATCGTTGGGTGCCGCCTGGTACCTTCCAGAAGAACGTTTGATCGTTCGGCCGGAACAAATGTTGGACGAAATGTGCGCCACCATGGGCGGAAGGGCCGCTGAAAAAGTGATTTTTAACAAAATATCCACCGGGGCGCTGAGCGATTTGGAAAAAGTAACCAAACAGGCACGTGCAATGGTCACGATATACGGATTGAACGAAAAAGTCGGGAATCTTACCTATTATGATTCTTCTGGTCAGAGCGAATACAATTTTACAAAACCCTACAGCGAAAAAACCTCCGAACTGATCGACAAGGAAATTTCGGCGATGATCGAGGCTCAATATCAACGTGCCATCGATTTATTGGAACACCACAAAGACAAATTGACCCAATTGGCAGAAATTTTGCTGGAAAAAGAAGTTATTTTCAAAGACGATCTGCAAAAAATATTCGGCGACCGGCCTTATGGGAAATTGGAAGAAGAACTTTTGGCCGAGGTAAAAGAAAACACACCCAACCCCACAAGCCTTGAAAACAACGAAAACAAGGTTCATAAAATCGACGAAAAACAAAAATAATCGACTAAATACATAAAAAAGCATAATTTAACGAGGAAATTAAGATTTGATTTTTTATATTTGAAAAATTTCAGTACAAATAAATTCATTTTAAACTGTATGAACCTATTCAAAAATCTTTTGAAATCAAGTCCGGCCTTGGCCAAAGAACGCGTTTCAAAAGCCCCCACACAAAGCAAGTTCATGCCGGAGCAAAAACCGCCCACGGATCAACATTTCATGGAGAATTTCAAAAGAAATGGTGGAAAATTCCTCTATTGCTGTAATCAAGACGAGGTTTTTTCCACATTTGAAAACATCCTGAACGAAAATCTTTGGTCCGAAAAAGAGGTTTGTTGTTTCGATGAAAACTTAAAAAGCATGTTTGGTGGCTTTAATTTGGATTATTCCCTCAACGGGGAAGCTCCTTATTTTTTGTCAACTTGCGAGTATTTAATCGCGAACACCGGGGCTTTATTGGTTTCCTCCAATCAAATCAAAGAAAAGAAACTTGTGGAACTTCCCGCCAATTTTATTGTTTTGGCCACCACTAGCCAACTCGCCGATAGTATTGGCGAAGGCTTGCGGGGCATCAAAAACCGGCAACAAAAAATTCCCACCAACATCACCACCATAAAAACTTTCGAAGACAACCAAGAAAGTGATTTTATGAACTATGGAAGTACCTCAAAAAACTTATATTTGCTTCTTTTGGAGGATCTATAAGTTATGAAGGAAATACTCACGCGGGCCTTGTCCGGCGCATTGTACATTTTGGTGCTGGTTTGCGCCGTTCTCTTTTCCGAAAAAGCTTTTTTGGTTTTGATCTTGGCCTTTGGTGTGATTTGCTTGACGGAATTGCAACGCCTTTTGAAACTCAAAAGTTATTTGGCGTACGCAATTTTGTTCGCGTTCCTGTTTTTTTTCAGCTATCTGAAAGCGGAATTTTATGCCACATTGGTGTTGCTGATGGTCACCATTTTGGTGAAAGTATTGCTGATCCGTGATTTGATCACGAGAAACCAAATTCCGTTGTTTGAAGAAAAGAAATACGTGCTGGCCATTTTCTACCTCATTTCCTCTTTCGTTTTTCTGACCTTGATTCCCGGTTTTTCCGGAAAATACCTTCCCAAACTGCTCATTGGTGTTTTTATATTGGTCTGGGCAAACGACACTTTTGCCTATTTGATCGGGAAAAATTTCGGCAAGCACAAACTCTTCGAACGTATTTCGCCAAAAAAAACCATTGAAGGATTTCTGGGCGGCGTCATTTTTAGTTGTTTGGTAAGCTATCTTATTTTTATCTTTACCCATCTTTTGACCCCCGTTTTATGGCTCGGCCTTGCATTGATTGTTAGCATCTTCGGAACTTTTGGCGATCTTATTCAATCCAAGCTGAAAAGACAGGCGGATGTAAAGGACAGCGGAAGTTTGATGCCCGGACACGGAGGTTTGTTCGACCGGTTGGACAGTGTTTTGTTCGCAAGCACTTTTGTTTATGGTTTTTTATTGATCACACAACATGTTTCATAGAGAAGGACATAAAATAATGCTTTGGTTGGCCGGGTTTCTGCTGATCGTAAACATAATTGTACATTTCGCGCTGCAAATCGATTGGCTGCGACAAGTTATTTTGATCGTTTCATTGATTATTTTCTTTTTGGTTTTGCAATTTTTCCGCAATCCGAAACGTGTCACTGTTGTCAATGATTCGCATGTCGTGGCCCCGGTGGATGGAAAAGTGGTGGTGATCGAAGAAGTTTTTGAGAAAGAATATTTCAACGATATTCGGTTGCAGGTTTCTTTTTTTATGTCGCCTATCAATGTGCACGTGACCCGGCATCCTGTCAGTGGGAAAGTGGTTTACAGCAAATACCATCCCGGTAAATTTTTGGTGGCCTGGCATCCAAAATCCAGCGAAGAAAACGAACGCACCAGTGTGGTAGTGGAAAATAAGGTAATTGGTGAAATAATGTACCGGCAAATCGCCGGTGCGTTGGCAAAAAGGATCGTCAATTACGCAAACGTGGGCGAAACAGTCATACAAGGAAGCGACAGCGGATTCATCAAATTTGGTTCGCGCGTGGATGTTTTCCTCCCCCAAAACACCCCTTTGAACATTGTGTTGAACCAATATGTAAAAGGCGGGTTGAGCATCATCGCCAAAATGTAAGTTTTCAAAAAAATGAACTCAACAAAATTGGACAATGCGTTTAAAGAGGCCTACCAACGGGCAAGCAACACCTCTTTGCGGTTTCCCCAAGATTTGATGTTGCATTTTTATGCCTATTACAAACACGCCACGGAAGAAGACACCACCCATGTTCACCAACAAGCAACGGACGGAACGGAACTGGTGAGCGCTTTCAAAATGAATTCACTTTTTCAAATCAGGAACTTGTCGCGCGACGAGGCCAAAAGAAAATACATCGAATTGGTGAACAAACACATTCCGAAGTAGTGATCGGCGGATAGTGGGCTTGAAAAAAGAATACCGCTACTGATTACCGAACACTGAACACTAAACCTGCAAGGCCTTCAAACTCAATTTGATGGTTTCGATTTTTGCTTCGGCATCGGCTTTTTTCCTGCGTTCCATTTCCACTACTTTTTCTGGGGCATTGGCCACGAAACGTTCGTTGGAAAGTTTTTTTTCCACCGATTTTAAAAATCCTTCGTTGTAGGTCAATTCTTCTTGTAGTTTTTCGATTTCGGTTTCCACATCGACCGGTCCGGAAATGGGAATAAAATATTCATTGGAACCCACCCTAAAGGACAAAGCACCTTCCACTTTGTTTTCCACGATTTTCAATTCGGAAATATTTCCAAGTTTGGCAATGATCGAATCGAATTCTTTCGAATGATTTTCAGGGTTGAGCATCAACAATTCCAACGGATCTTTGAACGAAATGTTTTTTTCTTTCCGAATCGCTCGGATGCCCGAAACCACTTCTGCCGCGGTTTCAAACTGGGTCAACAATTTATTGTCGAAGGTTTTGTTGGCTGGCCATTTGGCAACAATCAAGGCTTCTTGCGGTTTGCGATTGGTGATTTCTTGCCAAATTTCTTCCGTCAAAAAAGGCATAAACGGATGCAAAATTTTTAAATTTTCTTCCAAAATTCCCACAACATTTTGATAGGTTTTTGCATCGATGGGTTCGCCATAATTTGGTTTCACCATTTCCAACAACCACGAACAGAAATCGTCCCACAACAATTTGTAAGTGGCCATCAAGGCGTCGGAAATACGGTATTTCTCAAAATGATCTTCGATTTCAAGCAAGGTTTGTTGAAATTTCGCCGCGTACCACTGCAAAGCAATTTTGGAAGAATCGGGTTGTGGAATTTCCGCATCGGTTTCCCAGCCTTTGATCAAACGGAAGGCGTTCCAAATTTTATTGCCAAAACCTTTTCCTTGTTGGCAAAGGGCTTCGTCGAACATCAAATCATTGCCCGCAGCGCTGCTCAAAAGCAATCCAACACGAACCCCATCGGCGCTGTATTCTTCGATCAGTTTTAGGGCATCGGGTGAATTCCCTAATGATTTGGACATTTTTCTCCGTTGCTTGTCGCGTACAATGCCGGTTAGATAAACATTTTCAAATGGTTTTTTTCCGGTATATTCATATCCCGCCATGATCATTCGGGCCACCCAAAAAAACAAAATATCGGGCGCCGTGACCAAATCTTGCGTGGGATAATAATAGTTGAACTCTTCATTTTCGGGATTTCGGATGCCGTCAAAAACGCTCATTGGCCATAACCAAGAAGAAAACCAAGTGTCCAAAACATCGGTGTCCTGCTTCAAATCGGAAAGTTCCAAAGCAGGATTTTCGGTTTTTTCGCGTGCAATTTCCAAGGCTTTTGTTGGGGTTTCGGCCACGACAAAATCTTCTTTTCCGTTTCCATAATAATAGGCCGGAATTTGTTGTCCCCACCACAATTGGCGCGAAATGTTCCAGTCGCGGATGTTGTTCATCCAGTGCGCGTAGGTGTTTTCGAATTTTTTTGGAAAAAGTTTGATTTCCTGGGTTTCCAACACCGCTTTAATCGCAGGTTCCGCCATTTCTTTCATCCGCAAAAACCATTGGTCGGACAAGCGCGGTTCGATCGCGGCTTTGGTACGTTCGGAAGTGCCCACTTTGTTCAAATGGGATTCGGTTTTTATCAGAAATCCTTTTTCTTCCAATTCAGCAGCAAACAATTTTCGAGCTTCGAACCGGTCTTTTCCTTTATAATGCAACCCAAAATCGTTCAAGGTGGCATCCTCATTGAAAACATCAATAATTTCCAGGTTGTGTTTTTCGCCCAAATTTTTGTCATTAATGTCGTGCGCGGGGGTCACTTTCAAGCATCCGGTTCCAAATTCCATGTCCACATATTCATCCTGAATGATCGGAATTGTGCGGTTCACGATCGGAACAATTGCTTTTTTTCCCTTTAAATGGGGAAAACGTTCGTCGTCCGGATGAACGCAAATTGCGGTGTCGCCAAAAATAGTTTCGGGACGCGTGGTGGCTATGGTGAGTTTTTCATCGGAACCTTCGATGGAATAATTCACATAGTACAATTTCCCTTGGCGTTCTTCGTAAATCACTTCCTCATCGGAAAGCGTGGTTTTTGCCTGCGGGTCCCAATTCACCATTCGATGACCGCGGTAAATCAAGCCTTTGTTGTACAAATCGACAAATGACAAAGTGACAGCTTCTGACATTTCCGGGTCCATTGTGAACTTGGTGCGCTTCCAATCGCAAGAAGCACCGAGTTTTTTCAATTGTTCCAAAATTTGACCACCATAATTTTCGGTCCACTCCCAAGCATGCTTCATAAAATCTTCACGTGAAATGGAATTTTTATCAATTCCTTCTGCTTGGAGTTTGGCCACAACTTTCGCTTCGGTGGCGATGGATGCATGGTCGGTTCCCGGAACCCAACACGCATTGAAACCCTTCAAGCGGGCGCGACGCACCAATACATCCTGTAAAGTATTGTTCAGCATATGGCCCATGTGCAGGACTCCGGTAACGTTCGGTGGAGGAATTACAATGGTATAGGGTTTCCTTTCGTCCACTTCCGAATGGAAAAAACCGTGCTCCATCCAGTAGCTATACCATTTATTTTCAACTTGTTGCGCATTGTATTTGGAAACCATTGCCATACTTTGGTCTGATTTTTGAAATTAAAACCACAAAAGTACTTATATAAACAGTATTTTGAAAGGTTATTTGAATTGTCGTTCCTTTTTGTTGCCCCTTTTTTTGGAAGAACAAAAAGAATGTATATATTTACGAACCTAAATTTTAAAACAATGAAAAAATTAACAGCATTTGCGATTTTGCTTTTTGTGGGAATTACGGTTCACGCACAAGCCGAAATCGAATTTAAGGAAACAACCATCGACGCGGGTGAAATCGTCTATGATTTTGATGAAACTTGGACGTTCACATTGACCAATACCGGTGACGAACCTTTGGTTGTCAGCAGGGTCAAAACTTCGTGTGGCTGCACGACCTCCTCAAAACCAGAAGGACCGATAGCCCCGGGGAAAAGTGAACAAATCGTGGTGAAATACGACACCAAACGGGTCGGGCCGATCAGAAAATCGATTACTATTTATTCGAACGCAGCGGAAAAACCCACCACAACCTTGCACATCAAGGGGCGGGTTTTGCCCAAAGAAAGCGTGGAGAAATAACCGCTTTAATAAAATTGCCCTCGTCGATCGAGGGCTTTTTTTTACATCATTTTTTCCAGATAGAATTTTTTTACCAAAGTCCCCATTCCTTCGCGTTCAACCTTTATTTTTATTCTTTTTCCCACCTCGGAACTGAACAAATTTGAAAGTTCCGTCAATGTGTATTGATGCGCCCTTTTTCCATTGACGCGCAGTATCATATCCCCCTTTTTCAAACCGGCTTTGAACGCGGGCGAAGCGGGCCTTATTTCTGCAATGACCAACCGGGGGCGCAAATTGAATTTCACGGAATAGGAAGCCATCAAATTCCTTCTATCTTTGTTGCTCCCATATTCTGCAAATTCTTTTACATTTACTTGTTCGTATTCTCTCACCACTCTCATTCCGTCATATTGCAGGATCAATCCGCTCAAATCATAATAAAACGGGTCGTCAAAAAATTTGTTGGGTTCGAACAGCAATCGTTGGTCCGGATAATCGATAATGAGGTCGAAACGTTTTAGGATTTCAGCGCCAATCAGACCATCTTTCAATAAATAGGGTTTCACCACACCAACCGACGAACTATCTGGAAAAGCCGTGGTGATATCTTCAAATTCATATTTTCCGAAAGAAAAAAAACTGATTTTGCTTCTTTTTCCATAAACCGACCCGCTCAAACCATAGCCCAAAAAATCTTGGAAATTAGGACTGGGTACCTTAATTTTTTCATTGGGGAACAACCACAAGGCATCACCGGCACCGCTATCGACCAATAAGGTTATGTTGATGGTTTGATCGGCAACCTTCACCTCGGTTTTTAAATAAGGCTTGTTGTTGTAAAAAAATAAGGGTTCGGTATCGCAATTGCGACATTTCTCATCATAATGCTTAGGGTCGTAAAACTTTATGAATTCATTGTCATAACTGATTTCCACCACAAAATTTTTAAAAAAATCATAGCCGATAATCCCATGAACGGGAATTCCCAGTCGTGGGGAAAAATTCATGGTTTTGTCAAAAATCACGAACAATGAAAAATCCGTGGATACCGCTTTGCCAATTTCCATATGGTTATTGTCCGATTTGAAGGCCACCGCCGAGCCCCCTTTTCCCAAACCCCTCAAATCAATGGAGACCGCATCGTTCAAATCGATGGAATCTTTTTCCTCCAAACTGAACAAAATGGTTTTCTCCACCCCGGTATCCAACAAAAAAGAAAGCTCGACCCCATTGATTTTTACAGGAAGTATCACCAAGCCTTTAATAAATTCAAACCTTAGTTTATCCTTGATTTCTTTCGGGTTTTCAAAATGGAAATTGCTCTGCGAAAAAACTGAATTAGCGCACAAAGCAAATAAGAGAGTGAAAAAAAGAATGTTTGTTTTTTTGCTCATAATCATTTTTCGGAATGAATGTACAAAAAAATATGGTTCTACCACGAACCTTGTGGAAGTAATATAAAACCTCAATATATAAAACACTTTGGTTTTAAAGGCTGGAAGACGGAAGACCGAAGACGGAAACAAAGATGTCGCTTTGATTGTGCTATTTATCGCGACATTTTTGGTGGTTTTCTCTATAAACTCAAATGAACCTGCAACTTCGGTCTTCCGTCTCCCGTCTTCCGACCCACATAATTCGTGGTAGTAACAAAAATATAATTGAAAGCATTTAAAATACAAGGTTATCTTCCAATTATTTCGCAAATTTGCAACTCAAAAAACATAAAACGATTATGCCCGCTATTTCGCAAAAAGGATTGGCCATGCCCGAATCGCCGATCCGAAAACTCGTTCCGTTCGCGGAAGCTGCTGTCCATCAAGGAAAAAAAATATATCAGCTCAATATTGGCCAACCGGATATCAAAACCCCGGAAATTGCATTGCAGGCCGTGAAAAACACCCAGCTTGAAATTCTGGCATACAGCCATTCCGCCGGATTTGAAAGTTATCGAAAAAAATTGGCGGGTTATTACCAACAACAGAACATCAATGTCAATTCCGAAGAAATCATCATCACCACAGGTGGTTCCGAAGCTTTGCTCTTTACAATGGGAAGCATCACCGACACGGGCGATGAAGTCATTATTCCCGAGCCTTTTTATGCCAATTACAACGGATTTGCGGTGGCTTCAGGTGTTTCGGTGGTTCCCGTGAAATCTTCCATAGAAAACGGGTTTGCCCTCCCTCCTATTTCGGAATTCGAAAAGCTCATCACCCCAAAAACCAAAGCAATTTTGATTTGCAACCCCGGAAATCCAACGGGTTATTTATACACCAAAGAAGAAATCGATCAATTGGCCACCTTAGTGAAAAAACACGATTTGTTTCTGGTGGCCGATGAAGTGTACCGCGAATTTGCCTACGACGGCGTTCAGCATCATTCCGTGATGAGCATTGCCGGACTGGAACAACACGCCATTATGGTCGATTCGGTTTCCAAACGCTACAGTATGTGTGGCGCGCGAATTGGTTGCGTGGTTTCAAAAAACAAAGAAATGATCGCCACGGCCATGAAATTTGCACAAGCGCGTTTGAGCCCGCCCACTTTTGCCCAAATTGCCAGCGAAGCCGCATTGAGCACACCAAAAAGCTATTTCGACAACGTAATTTCAGAATATGTGCTGCGCCGAAATACCTTGATCGCTGGCTTGAGAAAAATCGACGGTGTGAAAGTCGCCAATCCCAAAGGCGCTTTTTATTGCATCGCCGAACTGCCGATCGAAGACGCCGATGATTTTGCAAGATGGCTGCTGGAAAGCTTCGACCACAATGGAGAAACGATCATGGTCGCCCCTGCGGCCGGGTTTTATTCCACCCCCAACACTGGAAAAAACCAGGTGCGAATCGCCTATGTTTTGAAGAAAGAAGATTTGGAAAAATCGATCGAAATTTTAGGAATCGCACTGAAAGAATACACCCAACACTGATGCAATTTGCACAAAACAAATCGTTGAAAGCCTACAACACCTTTGGAATCGATGTCAAAGCTAAACGTTTTGTTTCCATTGGTTCAGAAGAAGAGTTGGAACAAATATTGCGAAAAACCTACGCTTCGGAATTGTTCGTTTTGGGCGGCGGCAGCAATATGTTGCTCACGAAAGACCTCGACAAAACCGTGGCCCATATTGATTTGAAAGGAAAACAAGTACTTGAAACCGAGGAAAATTCCGTGCTTGTCAGTGCCAAAGCGGGCGAAAACTGGCACGAATTTGTTTTGTGGTGTTTGGAAAACGGTTTTGGCGGAGTTGAAAACCTTTCATTGATCCCCGGAAACGTGGGCACCGCGCCCATTCAGAACATTGGCGCTTACGGCGTGGAACTGAAGGATGTTTTTGTGGAATGCAAGGCGCTCAACATCCAAACTTTGCAAACAAAAACTTTTTCCAAGGAAGATTGTCGTTTTGGCTATCGCGATTCGGTTTTCAAAAACGAATTGAAAAACCAATTTATCATCACCGAAGTGATTTTTCGGTTGACCACAAAAAACCACCAATTGCACACTTCCTACGGAGCCATTCAACACCAATTGGAATTGGTGAGAATTGTAAACCCAACTATCCGCGATATTTCGAACGCCGTGGTCAAAATCCGGCAAGAGAAACTTCCCGATCCGAATAAAATTGGAAACAGCGGAAGTTTTTTCAAAAACCCGATCGTTCCCAAAAGCGAATTTGAACAAATCCAAAAGAAACACCCGGAAATTCCTTTTTATGCGCTGCCCGATGGGCGCGTGAAAATTCCCGCAGGTTGGTTGATCGACCAAGCTGGCTTTAAAGGATTCCGTGATGGCGACGCGGGCGTTCATAAAAACCAAGCATTGGTGCTGGTGAACCACGGAAATGCCACCGGAACCGAAATTTTATCACTTGCTGAAAAAATTCGTGAGAAAATCGCCGACAGCTATGGTGTTATGCTCGAATTTGAAGTGAACGTTTTTTGAGTTCTCGATACATTTTGTCTCCACTTCGTTGCGACAAAATACTCGAACTGACAACCAGTGGAAAAAAAATTGTTTTCTCGATACATTTTATCTCCACTTCGTTGCGATAAAAAACTCGAACTGACCAATAAAAACCGGCACTTCGAGTGGATTCAAGATGCGGTAGCAAATTGAATTTGTATCGAGATGCTATTCCACCACAACCTTTTTGACAACCGAGTTTTCTCTTGAACTTATTTTTACCAAATACAATCCGCTTGAAAGTTTCAAGTTCAATGTGGAATTAGTTTTTACCGAAGTTTTCAATACTTGTTTTCCCAGCAAAGAATAAATTTCCAACGTATTTTCTTCAGGCAATCCCGAAACCGTGATTTTTCCGGTAGTGGGATTTGGATAAATGGAAATTGCATTCAATTTATTTTCGAAAACCGATAACTGTTCCCAAATTTCGCCGATATGGTTTCCCCAAATATATTCCACCAACAAGGGCTGATCGATGAACGGGTTCCGGTTTTTTTGCCAGGTGTAAACCACATTGTTCCGGTTCATTTCATAATCGTCCGGAGGGTCGTTTCGATGCCAATTCAGCAAAACATTCAGATCGCCCAATTGCCCAACGGTGGAATTTGGCGGATCTCCAACAACCACTTGCAAGCCATTGTACCGGATTGTCATATAAAAAATACAACGTGCCACATCGCCTTTGAAACTCCCTTGGTTTCCCACAGGGCCAGTGTATTCCCCATAATCCTGATTACCGCGCGAACTGTTTTCACCCGCATCGGCGGCACGCAAGGCATGTGCGTCAGAGTTTCCGTGGCGCAACGAATCGGCATTGGTGGTCCAAAAAATTGTTGGCCCATCGGCGATATCGTCGTCTTCAATGCTGTAATACCCAGCACGCGAACGCGGATAGGTATGTTCCCGGTTCCAAGTCCCACTGTTGTCCGAAGTAGTTTGGAAATCCAATTTGGGTTTTCCTTGTTCGGTATAGACCAACCATACTTCGTTGCTGTTCAATGGGTTTTGATCGGCTTCTTTTAAAATATCGATCACATCCGCATAAGTTTGCGCACGCACCAGGTTCGGGTTCGCGATAATATTTTGTAAAGCTTGTTCCAGCGAATTTCCGGCCAAGCCGTCCAAACTTGCATAATATCCAATGGGTTGTGTGCTTTGAACCACATTATAGGTTGGGTTCAATGGAGTTCCGAAAGCGGCAACCGTGAAATCGTTGTCCACCACACGGATTTCTTCCATGTCGTTCAATTCCACAAAATCGTTGGGAAGCGTTCCCATATTGATCAACAGCACTTCGTCGCCTTCATCGTTGGCATCATCGACCAAATTGATGTTCGCCGTGACGGTATTGGTTCCAGAAGAAACAACCACGGAAGTGGAGCCGGTAAAATCGGCCGCATCGAACGTGCCGTTCACTAAACTGAAATTTATGGTCAAATTGGAAGTGACGTTGGTTTCGGTGGTGAACACAATGTTGAACGAATCGCCTTCATTGTATTGGTTTTGCATGATAGAAAAAGAAACGCCGTTCAAATCGATCCCGCTTCCATCGTTCAAAGCGCCGGGGGTCGGCGTTCCTACAGAATAAGTGCCGTTATTGTTACGTGCAATCGATTCAAAATCTTTGTTGTTGTTTTGGTCTTCATCGATTTGTACGGAAACCCCCAATAAATTCATCAAATTCGTATCGTCGGAATCGCCCGTACCGTAAACCAACGCATCGATCAAATTGGTGGTGGTTGCCAAAGTTCCTTCGGGAAAATCGGTGAAACTTGCTTGATAAATCGCCACGGCATCGGCTCCATTCTGGATGGTATTTTCGAAAATCAACCCTGCGGGAACCGGGGAAACGTTGCTGCTTCCAATAACCAAAGTTCCGTTGATATTGGTTGTGAAACCATCGAGGTCGTAGGTGAAATAGCTGCTATCATTACCACTACTCGAGCCATTGAACAACACCACCACATAACCGTCCAAAGCTTGGAACGGCGAACCGGTTTTCAACTCGATAAATTCCAAATTATCAATGCTGTCCGAATCGGAATCGAGCTCGTTGATCACCACTTGGGAAAAACCAAGGTTGGAAATCAAAAACAAAACGAAAAAATAATGCTTTTTCATGGAAGCTATTTTGTCAAAGGTAGCCAATTGAAATAAAAGCAACGTTTATGGAATGTTCAAGTTTGTGTTAAGCCAACCAATGGCCACAACTATTTTTTGATAAGAATTTTAGAACTTTCCCCTTGGTGGTTATCTTTGCAAAAACAAACGAAATGAATTCAGTTGAAGCATTGGAATGGCGCTATGCGGTAAAAAAGTTCGACAATGAAAAATTATTGCCGCCCGAAAAAATAGAAATCATAAAAAAATCATTTCGGCTTACCCCTTCTTCTTCGGGTTTGCAGCCGATCCGCTTGGCGATCGTTCAAGATAAAAAACTGCAAAAAACACTCGAAAAACACAGTTATTACCAAAAGCAAGTGGCAACGGCTTCGCACGTGTTGATTTTTTGCATCGAAACCGAGGTGAATTCGAAATTCATCCATAAAAAATTCGAGCTCGAAAAGAAAATCCGCAACACGCCCGATGAAATTTTGCACCCTTTTCGGGAAGGGTTGATAGCCGATTTTGGAAAAAAAGAAACCTCCGAAATAAACCAATGGGCGGTGAACCAAGTGTATTTGGCAATTGGGAATTTGCTCAATATTTGCGCGATGGAACGCATCGACGCCTGCCCGATGGAAGGTTTCGACACCGAAAAATACGACGAGCTTTTGGAATTGGAAAAACGCGGGTTGAAATCGGTTTTGGCCATGCCGATCGGCTACCGTGCCGAGGACGATATTTTTGCAGGCTTCAAAAAAGTGAGGCGCCCTCTAGACGAAGTGATCGTTGAATTGTAACTGTTCATAAAACGGAACGACGGCTAAAGTACTATGGCATCCAATTCCGGGACAACTTCTTAAAAAAACAAACCCTCCAAAAACGTTTTGTTTGGAGGGTTGAAATTAACCGGCAATCAAAAATTTTATCTGCGCCCGCCCCGCGAAGAGCGCCCTCTTCTTGTGGTCGATTTTTTCTTCGGTGAGGAGACCTGTTCAATATTTTTCCGATTTGAAGTTGCTTTTCTTTTTACAGAGCTTCCCCTTACGACATTAGTGCGCTGCTTCGAAGCATTCCGCTTATCGGAAATGCTTTCCGACTGTCTTTGTGCACGGGTATTGGTTCGAACGGTTCGGCTATGCCTTGAATTGGAGTTTTGGAAATAATCCCCTCTTGATACGTTACTGCGTTCTTGTGGCGTTACGGCAACTCTGCTTCTGGGGTTTCTTCTTTCTTCAACAGAAGTGCTTCTGCCACGTTCTTTATGACCTCGGTCGTTTTGAACTTGGTTTCTTGTATTTCCGACACGAGATGAAACCCTGTTATTTATTGCTTTTCTGCCAATGACAGCCCGCTTTTTTCGAGGATTAAAATCTTTATTCAATGCAACCCTTCCATTTTTATAATGTGTGCGACTGCCGGGTCTGTAAAAATCCCTTTTGCCGTTATAGTGTTTGGCGCCTCCTCTTTTTTTGAAATACTTTAAGTGATGAGTATGGCTATATCGAATTGGGTCGTAGTGCCTTCTGTATGGAAAATCATATACGATGCAATGGGAATAAACAGGGCGAACATAATACCTGTGCCAAGGCCTGGCAATATAATGTCGATTCCATCTATTGATGAAGCCTGAGTAATGTGAATAATGGCCATAATGATCATAATGAACAAACAACCCACCTATTCGCACAAGATGCCAACCCTTATAGCTGATATGAACATTTCCCGCTTGAACTATCCGTCCATACACATCGTAATAAACAGGAACGTTTTCAATTTGTATCACCGCTCCATACATATCATACTGCACGTACATATCATAGTCATACCCAGCATTGAAGCTGATGTTCACGTTCGGGGATCCGATCTGTAAACTAAAATTGCTTGCCCGCTTTCGGCCCAGGTACACAAAATCAAATTGCCCATCGGGAAAAACGGAAAATTCGACCCCGCCTTCGACAAAAATAAAGCGTTGTCCATAATTATAACTTGTAGAGGGATTTTCTGCGCTCAAGGCAACCGATTTTGCCGAAAAGCACATTAAGAAAACACTAATCAAAAATGTTGTCGCCTTTTTCATAATCATAAGTATTAAGAATGCTTGTTAATAAAGTATAAGTAAGTACACTGAACTTTATCCAATGATTATGCCAAAAAATATAATATACTGTTTTTCAACTTATTAAACCCAATCAAGTTAAAACCGGAAGCTTTGAAGCCTGCTTTTTGTTTGTTGTCCGATTGAGAAAAGAAATTTTTCAACAAGGGATTAACTGCGTTGATCCCAAAAGAATTTTTGAATTATATAGGCAAAACCTCCCTTGACTATGTAGGTGCAATGGCGGATTATTGGGAAAAACAAAGCTATGGGCAAGTGCAGAAAAGTTTCTTGAAAGCAATTAAATGATTTTTTAATTATATAAACCAAGGTGATTATTGCGAGTCGATTACTTTTTTTTAAAACAAAATACTATGGTTTATTCTTCCAGAAATAAGCCATACCTTTAAGCAATTAACTTAAAGTCAATTTTTTATGAACTATTACGTTGTAAACACAGAAGCACAACCTAATGGAGATCACGAGGTACACAAAAAAAATGATTGCAAGCATTTACCTAACCCAGAAAACAGAAAAGATTTAGGATATTTCCAATCTTGTCGCGGGGCTGTAGCTGAAGCAAAAAAAACTTATCCAAAAGCGAATGGATGCTATTATTGTTGTAATGAATGCCATAGCTCTTGAAAAACTAACTTAAAAAACCGCCGCGCCACAACCGCCACGGTTTAAAAAACCCAACCGCCGCGCACCAACCGCCGCGGTTGTTTTTCTTTCTTAAACATAAACCACTGATTTACAGGGATTTGAAGTTGATTGTATTAAGAATTAACCGCAAGGGCAACCGCGAAACAACCGCGAATATAACCGCCGCGCAAACCGTAAATGCAACCGCGGCACTGCAACCGTCGCGTTGTCTTATTTTTCCTATGAGTGGTGGTGAAAATAAAAGTCATTTGTTTTTTAGAAAAACATCTGCATACAGAATAATCGCAAATGTTACTTTAAGAAAATTTTATACCTTTAAGAAAAATTTTAACATTGCTGATTTAAGCAAAACTTTCGTTTATCCAGGTTGTAAATAGAGGATATGTGTAATAAAATTACAGATTTTATGAGTTGGCAACAATATGAAACGAACAGAAACAATATGAAAAACGAACAGAAACAATATAAATTTTTAGAAGCCTCTTGGATTTTAATGTTGATTACGTTCATTTGTGGAATGATACTTAATATTATTCTAGTTTCCAAAATACCGAATTACATAGAAATACCCAAAAATGGAATTACAGGAATTTCCGCTGTCATACTAATTTTTATAGTTCCAATTGTACTCTCAAGAGTTGTATCATTTAGTAAAACAACAGTGACTTTAAACAAGAAAGAAATCCAAGTAAACCGTAGTTCGATAATAGGTTTGCCTATTAAGCCTGATTTAATTTTACCCTATTCTCAGATAAGCTCTTATGTCTTTCAAAATGACCAGAATTGGTATTGGCTAAAGATTAAAGACTCTAATGGAAAAGTTTACCGAATTTGGAAATTCGCTCATTATAAAAACAAAGAATTCCGAGCTTTTAGAGACAGATTGACTAATGAAATAAATTGGTTCAACCAGGAAAACACCAATACTGACAATGTTGAACCTCGAGAAGAATATATCAAACTAGCAGGAAATATTTACCAAGGAACGAGTGGCATAATATTGGGAGTTATTTCGCTCATATTCATAATAGCTATTCCGATTATATTTATGACTTTTGGAGTTCCCAATCTACGTTCTTTAGGACCAGGATTAATTGGTCTTTCAGGAGCCATCTTTACATTTATTAAAGTGTTGTACGAACGAAAAAAAAGAAATACTGTTGCCAACAATGGCTATAAAAAATAGCTGCTGATTTTCTAATCCGAAAGTTTCTGTACATTTAAAAAATCAAAGTTGCGGCGGACTGGTTTGCGCTTGTCTTTCCGCTACTTTTCATAGCCCGAGCCGTTGGCAACAAGCTGAAAAATGAAAATACTACTAACTATTTCATTTCTTATTCTAAGTATAAATTCTTTTTCGCAAACACAAGCGGAAATGAATAAAGAAGCTTATGAACAGTTTCAAAAATCTGATGATGAACTTAATAGAGTTTATCAAGAAATTTTAAATGAGTACAAAACAGATTCCATTTTTATTGAAAACCTAAAAAAATCACAACGGATATGGATAGAATTTCGGGATGCTGAATTAAAAATGAAATTTCCAAATTACAAGGATAAAATTTATGGTTCAATCCATCCAACTTGCAGGGCATTTTACTTAATGGAACTAACAGAAAAACGAATCAAAACATTGAGCAAATGGTTAGCTGGAACAATAGAAGGTGAAGTTTGCAATGGTTCAATTAAAATTATTCGTCCAATTGAACCGAAATATATGGGGAAAGCAAACATTGAACCTGATGGTGAAATTTGGCTAAGTGCAAATATGAAACGTGACCATCGAATTTTTGGATATAAAGAGAAAAACATACATTCTAAAAAAATGATTTTATTATCTATTTTTACTAATGAAGTAAAGAACAACCCTTTCAATTGTAAATATGGAGCTTATTATGACACCAATGATATGGAAGATTCAAAATTAAAATATATTTCAACAGAAGGGGATTTTATAAAAGTAGAAATAACAAAAGCCAAAAAACCAATAGACACAGTTTATATGGAAAAAAAATGGTTTGAATTTGAACAATAAAGCCAGTTGCCAACAGCGGCTATGCGCCAGGCGGGAAATCCGTCTTCGGTTGACAAATTACGGATACGAGAAATGTTTCGTTTTCAAAAGAACAATTTCGGGAAAAAGCCCCGCCCGGCGCATAGCCGCGGAACGTTGTGCAACATATGGACAATAACAAATTCAAATATCCTATATATTTACTCATTGTAATTTTGAGTATAAAAACATATGCTCAATCGTCTGAAATGAGACAAAACAGAAATTCGATTGAATGGGATTTTAAAATTCTTGAAAACATAAAAAATAAAGCTATTAAAAATGGAATTACCAAGAAGGATATAAATTTTTTTTTAGAGAAGAGCAACGACACAATATTTTCAATTTACTTGACGAACTTAGCATCTGATTCTTTAAAAATTATTAGATATGACAGCAGTATTTTTACAATACAAGAAGCTAAAAATAAGGAAGGGAAATGGAAACCTATAGAATATTGGCCAGCTACAGGATGCGGAAATAGCTATGTTTATTATCAAATACCACCAAGTTCAACTTTAAAAACTCAAAGTAAAGTTTATCAAGGTGATTTTAAAACAAATATCAGATTTAAAGTAAATATAAATGACAAAGTCTATTATACAAATTCACTGACCGGATATATTAATCCAAACCAGTTTCAAATCCCTGAAAAAATAAGGGGTCAAGAACTTCTAATAAGAATCGGAGGCAAAGATTTATTGAAAAAAGCAATATTCCTCAAAGAAGGAAGTAAAAGAGAGATTAGTGAGAAATATAAACAATATATGGAAGAAATGATGAGAAAGAAAGTGGAGTTCAATAAAAAGAAAAAAGAAAAAAAGAAAAAGCAATAAATACGTTGCACAACAGCGGCTATGCGCCAGGCGGGAAATCGTCTTCGGTTGACAAATTACGGATGCGGGAAATGCTCGTTTTCAAGAGAACAATCCCGGGTAAAAGCCCCGCCCGTATTCTATGGTTAAACCAAGTGGTTTCCGTTAAAGTTTTCAACAATTTTAGGCTGCATATTTCAAAGTATCCACATAAGGCGTTCCGCGTTTTACAACGGCAAAAATCCGGGACAACAATTTG